>NZ_JUHH01000001.1:2226961-2545099 GCF_000799735.1 Methylotenera sp. G11
TGCTTAGCCAAAAGAAAGAAACCAAAGAAAAGGCTACCCTCAGCCACTTAACCCTGCGTTGCTCAGCTTCATGGACGGCAATCGAAACTCACCCTTACAAGCCAATAATACTGGCTTGTAAGGATTCAAACAGTCGATTGCCGACGACCTCCATGAAGCCTGCGCTACTCGGCGTGGCTGAATGGGACTAGTGCTGAGCGCGAAGGCGATCAGGATTGCTTCATTACTGACAGTGAAGGTATAGAGTTTCTATCTGTGTGAATCTGTGTTTATCTGTGGCTAAATAAACCAAAACTCAAATCGGTGTCAGTTTGGCAAATTCCAGTGCCAGCCATTTCAAACCTTCGCGTCCGAAATTCACCTGTACACGCATGTCGTTAGCGTTGCCTTCGTAACTCACTACAACACCGTTACCAAACTTGTTATGTGCGACCTGTTGCCCGATTTTCCACGGCATGGCATTTTTCTGGGTGCTGCTCTGCTGTTTGCTCATCATGGCAGGCAGTTCGCTGTAATCGCGGCTGCTGCCTGATTTTGCAACCGGCTTGCTGTTCAGGTGCTTGAGCAGTTCATCCGGAATTTCATCCAGAAAACGTGACGGGATGCCGTAGCGCACCTGCCCATGCAGCATGCGGCTTTGCGCGTGGCTGATGTACAGGCGCTGCCTGGCGCGCGTCACCGCTACATACATCAGGCGGCGTTCTTCTTCGAGGCCATTGGCTTCAAAGGTGCTTTGCTCATGCGGAAATAAACCTTCTTCCATGCCGCTGATGAATACGGCTTTGAATTCCAGACCTTTGGATGCATGCACCGTCATCAGCTGCAGGGCTTCGCGGCCGACATCGGCCTGGTGTTCGCCAGCTTCTAAACTCGCATGGCTCAGGAACTGCGTCAGCAGGTCCTGCTCGGTTTCGCCATCCACATTGTTGTGGTTGCCGAAATCCTGCCTGGTAAAAGCTACGGCAGCAGTCACCAGCTCTTCCAGGTTGGCAATGCGGTCTTCACCTTCTTTTTCGTTCTGGTAGTGCGCTTTCAGCCCGGATAGCGTGGTTGCCAGCTCGGTGAGTTCTGCCAGCGTGATGCCATAGGCTTCATCCACCATGTGCCGGATCAGCGCAACAAACCCTTCAATGCCTTTGGCGCCGGGTTTACCGTTGCCAACCTTATTGATAGCGGCCTGCCACAGGCTGCAATTTCCGGCACGGGCGGATTCCTGCAATTGTTCCAGGCTGCGCGCACCGATGCCGCGTGCCGGGAAGTTGATCACGCGCAGCAGTGCCGTGTCATCGTTGGCATTGGCGATCAGGCGCATGTAAGCCAGTGCATGCTTGATTTCGGCCCGCTCGAAGAAGCGCAGGCCACCGTATACGCGGTAAGGCAGGTTGGCTGAAAAAAACGCATGCTCAAGGATGCGTGATTGTGCATTGGAGCGATAGAGCAGGGCGATGTCGCCCAGTTCGGTGCCTTCTGCGTGCAGCATCTTGATTTCATCGACGATGAATTGTGCTTCGTCGTTATCGTTATAAGCCTGGTAGACGCGGATCGGCTCACCGGCGCCGGCCGATGTCCACAGGTTCTTGCCCAGGCGGTTCTTGTTGTGTGAGATGATCGCATTGGCAGCATTCAGGATGTTGCTGTGTGAACGGTAGTTCTCTTCCAGTTTCACTACGTGCTGGATGTGGAAGTCACTTTCAAAATCACGCATATTGCCTACGCGCGCGCCGCGGAAACCATAGATGGACTGATCGTCATCACCCACGGCGAACATGCAGTTGTCTTTGCCTGCCAGCAGTTTCAGCCAAAGGTATTGCAGGCGGTTGGTATCCTGAAACTCATCTACCAGTATATACCTGAAACGGTTCTGGTAATGCTGGCGGACATTGGCATCGCGCTCCAGCAGTTCGTAGCAGCGCAGCAGCAGTTCAGCAAAGTCGGCAACGCCATCGCGCTGGCATTGTTTGTCATATTCTTCAAAGATTTCGCGCAGTTTCTGCGTGTGCGGGTCATAGGCATCTACTGCATGCGCACGCAGGCCTTCATCTTTGCAGCCGTTGATGAAATTCTGCACCTGCTTGGGCGGGAATTTCTCATCATCCACATTCAGCTGTTTCATCAGGCGCTTGATGACAGACAACTGATCTGCAATATCCAGTATCTGGAAGCTTGCCGGCAGTCCGGCTTCGCGGTGATGCGCCCGCAGCAGGCGATTGCACAAGCCGTGGAAAGTGCCTACCCACATGCCGCGGGTGTTGATGGGCAGCGAGGCTGTAATGCGGGTGAGCATTTCCTTGGCGGCTTTGTTGGTGAAAGTTACCGCCAGCAGTCCTGTCGGCGAAACCTGTCCGGTCTGGATCAGCCAGGCGATACGTGCCGTGAGTACACGGGTTTTGCCGCTGCCGGCGCCTGCCAGGATCAAGGCCGATTGCTGCGGGAGCGTGACGGCTTCAAGCTGTTTGTTGTTGAGTCCGGCCAGGAGCGGATCTTGGGTTGTGCTTTGGGGGTGAGGGTTTTGGCTATTCATAAGCTGCATTCTAACATGAGTCACCAAGCCTGATTTTGCTGTGGTTTTCAGGTCAAGCAGATAAAACCAGCTGCCAGTGAAAGTTCAGGCTGCCGCCGCTGTATGCTGGTGTTGCCGTGGCGACGATGCTATCGTGAATGGAATTTTGTAATAAATTGTAAAAATGCAGAACTAAACCAGATGGCGGCTAGTCGTAATGTCAGGTAATGAGAATTACCGTTCCGCTTCTTTCCTCCCTGAGCGGAAGCCTTAGACGATGAGGCGTTTCCGGCCCCGATTTCTTCCCCTTAATCGGGGTCTTTTTTTGCCCGCTATCTGCGAGGTCTTGAATTGTGCGTAACTCAAATCGTGCGTAAGTATAAACGTAAATTGTGAAATTTGTAAACACTTTGTAATTTAATTGTAATTTTTTACATAACTGTTTGAAGTCATTACATTTAGGTGTAATTTAGAGTGGATGAAATATAGCAGACTCCCCACCTTTTTTATCTCCCATGGCGGTGGCCCCTGGCCTTATATTGAAGATATGCGCCAGCGTTTTGCCGTTACGGCAGCGGAATTAGCGAAGCTGCCCTCGGCATTGCCGGCCAAGCCCAAAGCGATTCTGGTGATTACCGGACATTGGGAGGCGCCGCAGTTTACGGTATCCACCGCTGCACATCCGCGTATGGAATATGATTATTATGGCTTTCCCGAGCATACCTACCATGTGCAGTACCCCGCTCCCGGCAGCCCTGAGCTTGCGAAAAGGGTGCGGGACTTGCTGGCACTTGCAGGTATGGAAAGTGATGAAGACCCGGAGCGCGGTTTTGATCATGGCGTTTTTGTGCCGATGATGCTGATGTATCCCGAGGCCGATATTCCTGTTGTGCTGCTATCCATGAAGTCCAGCTATGATGCGCTGGAGCATATCAGGCTGGGAGAAGCGCTGGCGCCGCTGCGTGATGAAGGCGTGCTGATTGTCGGCAGTGGCCTGACTTACCACAATATGCGCGGTTTTGGCCGGCCGGCATCTCTGGAGCCATCTGTGCAATTCGAGCAGTATTTGTTTGAAGCGATCTCCAGCAAGAAGTCGCAGTCGCGCAATCAGGCGCTGGTCAATTGGGAGCAGGCGCCGTATGCCCGGCTGGTGCATCCGCGGGAAGACCACCTGATACCGTTGATGGCGGCGGCGGGTGCTGCCGGTGAAGATGTAGGCCAGCGTATTTTTACCGATACCGTGTTTGAGGTCGTGATGGCTTCATACCGGTTTGGTTAGGCAAATTCTGAAGCTATGATTATTTATCTTAATTAATCCCATGATTTAGATTAATCCCATGATTTAGCCAATCCCGCTTATTCGCACCCCAGGGCACCTTCTCTTGCCACAAGGTGGCAATTCACCTTGTCATACCAGCGTAGGCTGGTATCCAGGCTGCGTGAATATTAGCGCTATCTCGATAAACCATCATTCGTGATTACCACTAAAACGTCATTCCCGCCTTCGCGGGAATGACGTTTTGGTTGGCCCTTACTCAATCGCCAATAATTCAACTTCGAATATCAGCGTTGCATCCGGACCAATCACAGGGCCGCTGCCGTTCACGCCGTAGGCTAAATTCGATGGAATGGTCAGCTCGAATTTACTGCCTACCTGCATTAACTGCAAACCTTCCACCCACCCCGCAATCACGCCCGTCACCGGGAAAACGATGGGCTCACCGCGGTCATAAGAGCTGTCAAATACCGTACCATCAATCAGGGTGCCTCGGTAATGGACTTTTACGCGGTCACTTTTGCTAGGTTTTGCACCATCGCCAGCTGCCAGTGATTTATATTGCAGGCCGCTATCGGTGGTAATGACACCTTCTTTTTTGCTGTTCTCAGCCAGGTAAGCCGCACCTTCGGCCTTGTTTTTTGCAGACTGTTCGGTGTGAACAGCCATTTGTCTTTCCTGGCTTTCCTTCTGCACTTGTTCAACCGTGCTTCTTTTTTCCGCATCGGTCAGGCGTGATGGATTGCCCGCCATCACATCGCTAACTGCCAGTGCGACAGCGGCAGGATCAAGTTCCAATGCATCATTCTTGAGCTGATGCGCCATGTTTTCACCCACGATATAACTTAAGCGTTGGGTTAAGGTGTCTAATGCAATTGTCATTGTTTTCTTTCGTAGTTTGAGGGCTGATGCGAAAAGCACAAACCGTAATTATGATGGAGAACGCTAGTTAAAACAAAATTCGAGATAAAACAAAACCCGCCGCAGCGGGTTTGTTTTTTTGCAGTGCTGGTTAGTGCGTTTCAGCAAGTTAAAGCGGTTAGTGCAAGGCGCGAATCCGCAGGCAGTACATTGAGTACGACAAGGATAAGCAACGCAGCAATCACCGCTTTAGCGACGCTGAAATTACATCATACCGCCCATGCCGCCCATGCCACCCATATCCGGCATTGCTGGTGCGTCATCTTTCGGCAGTTCTGCAACCATGCAGTCAGTAGTCAGCATCAGGCCGGCAACTGAAGCTGCGTGCTGCAATGCTGAACGGGTTACTTTAGTTGGATCCAGCACGCCCATTTCAACCATGTCACCATAGGTTTCGTTAGCAGCGTTGTAACCGTAGTTGCCAGTACCCTGTTCAACCTGGTTCACAACTACTGAAGGCTCAACACCTGCATTAGCTACGATCTGACGCAATGGTTCTTCAACCGCGCGCAATACGATCTTCACGCCAGCGTCCTGGTCATGGTTGTCGCCTTTAACTTGCGCGATGGCTTTACGTGCACGGATCAATGCAACGCCGCCGCCGGCAACGATACCTTCTTCAACCGCAGCGCGTGTCGCGTGCAATGCATCTTCCACGCGGGCTTTTTTCTCTTTCATTTCGATTTCAGTAGTCGCGCCAACCTTGATCACAGCAACGCCGCCGGCCAATTTAGCCACGCGTTCCTGCAGTTTTTCACGGTCGTAGTCGCTGCTTGCTTCTTCGATCTGGGTTTTGATCTGCGTGATGCGTGCTTTAATGATGTCTTCAGCGCCGTGGCCGTCGATGATGATGGTGTTTTCTTTACCCACTTCAATACGTTTTGCCTGGCCCAGGTTGTCCAATGTAACATTTTCAAGTTTCAGGCCAACTTCTTCAGCAATCACGGTACCGCCAGTCAGGATAGCGATATCTTCCAGCATGGCTTTGCGACGGTCACCGAAGCCTGGCGCTTTAACCGCAACAGTTTTCAGGATGCCGCGGATGTTGTTCACTACCAGGGTTGCCAATGCTTCGCCATCCACTTCTTCTGCAATGATCAGCAGTGGGCGGCCAGCTTTAGCCACTTGTTCCAATGTTGGCAGCAAGTCGCGGATGTTTGAGATTTTCTTGTCATGCAGCAACACGAACGGGTTGTCCATCAAAGCGATCTGACGTTCCTGGTTGTTGATGAAATATGGTGACAGGTAGCCACGGTCGAACTGCATGCCTTCAACTACGTCCAGTTCGCTTTCCAGGCCTGAACCGTCTTCAACGGTGATCACGCCTTCTTTACCCACTTTGTCCATTGCATCGGCAATGATCTGGCCGATAGAGCTGTCAGAGTTGGCTGAGATAGAACCAACCTGAGCGATTTCCTTGCTGGTGGCACATGGTTTTGACTGTGTCTTCAGGTCAGCGATTGCGGCTGCAACGGCTTTGTCGATACCGCGTTTCAAATCCATCGGGTTCATGCCGGCAGCCACTGATTTCATGCCTTCGCGGATGATGGCCTGTGCCAATACAGTAGCGGTCGTTGTACCGTCACCTGCGATGTCTGAAGTTTTTGAAGCCACTTCTTTCACCATCTGTGCGCCCATGTTTTCGAATTTGTCTTTCAATTCGATTTCTTTAGCGACTGAAACGCCATCCTTGGTGATGGTAGGTGCGCCGAAAGAGCGCTCTAACACTACATTGCGGCCTTTAGGGCCTAAAGTTACCTTAACTGCGTTGGCGAGAATGTTTACGCCATTGGTCATTTTTTGACGGACTTCATCACCGAATCTTACGTCTTTAGCTGCCATAATTAAATTCTCCTAATAAACTCTAAATATCTAAATGTTTGGTGTGGCGAGGTAGATGCGATACAAGGCGCGAGAAACGTATTAAGCGAAGACAGTACAAAAGTACGTCGAGCTTAAACGGTTTCGAGCAACGCAGTAGCGCGCTACCATAGCTTGTCAGCTACATTCCGCCAGATTATTCTACGATGCCCATAATGTCATCTTCACGCATTACTAACACTTCTTCGCCGTCAACTTTAACGGTTTGACCCGCATATTTGCCGAACAGCACTTTGTCGCCAACTTTAACGTCCAGTGCAATGGCTTTGCCGCTATCATCTTTCTTGCCGTTACCAACAGCGATCACAACACCTTGGTCTGGTTTTTCTGTAGCAGAATCTGGAATTACGATGCCAGATGCGGTTGTACGTTCTTCTTCTGAGCGTTTTACAACCACGCGATCATGTAATGGACGAATTTTCATTAGATTTCTCCTTAAGTTATGCTTAAAATTGGTGTTAATTTTATAGTGCGCGATTTTAGCACTCATGCACTTTGATTGCTAATGTTGTGTCTAAACTTTAGTTTTCAAGAGCCGCCCACAAAAATTTATGGAAATGATGTTTTGACTAATCCCGTAGCGCCAGAAGCACCAAAGCCCGATGCTGTGATTCAGCAGCTTAATCTTGGATACAACGCGCAGCAGGACCGCCTGCTGCTGCGTGTCGGGTTGAGCGACGATACCGAATTGCTGCTGTGGATCACTTACCGTGTCGCCAGGCTGATGTGGCAATTGTTAAGCGGCGAAGCGAATCTGCCGACCGCTGGCTCTATCCAGCCTGATGTACCGCCAGCCGCGGCTGTTGCGCAGTTCAGGCAGGAGGCGCAGGCGACTGAATCCCTCAGCAAGATGGATTTTTCCACCCAGTACCAGCCTCGCAAAGGGATTCGCAATGACGGCGCCTTGCTTGCAGTCGAGCTGAAATTGTCCGGCGATGCGATCAAGCACCTGGATGTGCTGTGTCTGGACGGGGTGACGGTAGGCATGAACCTGCCGCCCGCGCTGATCCTGGCGCTATGCAATATGCTGCAGCTTTCCGTAAGGGAGTCCGGCTGGAGTATTGGCGCCAAAGTTATGCCGCTGCCTGTGCTGAATGCGGATGCAGCTGATGAACCTGCAGTGACTAATAAGGTTTTACATTGATGGAGTATACCCAGCTTGGCAATTCCGGCCTGACGGTTTCCAAGGTATGTTTAGGCACCATGACCTATGGCGACCAGAATACGGAAGCTGAAGCCCATGCGCAATTGGATTATGCGATGGCGCAGGGCATTAATTTTATAGATACCGCAGAGATGTACCCGGTGCCGCCCAAAGCCGAAACCTATACGCGTACCGAAACCATGGTCGGCACCTGGCTTAAGAAACAGCCGCGTGACAGGGTCATCCTGGGGAGCAAGGCTGCCGGGCCCCGGCGCGGCATGGACTGGATACGCGGTGGACCGCCTGCACTGGACCGCGCCAATATACGCGCCGCGATTGAAGGTTCGCTCAAGCGCCTGCAGACGGATTATATTGATGTATACCAGCTGCACTGGCCGGAGCGCAATGTGCCGATGTTCGGGCAATACCAGTTTGACCCGGCGCAGGAACTGGATGCCGGCGGCAGGCAGGTGCAATGGGTGAGCATACGCAACCAGCTGGAAACATTGGCTGAACTGATACAAGAGGGCAAGGTGCGTGCGATTGGTTTATCCAATGAGCAGCCGTGGGGCTTGATGGAATTCCTGCGCATTGCTGGCGAATACGGCCTGCCGCGTGTGGCCAGCGTACAGAACTGCTACAACCTGATTAACCGCGGCATGGAATTTGGCATGTCTGAAGTGTTATACCGCGAGAATGTCGGCCTGCTCGCTTACTCACCCTTAGCCTTCGGTCATCTCAGCGGCAAGTATATTGATGACCCGGAAGCAAAAGGCCGTGTCACGATGTTCCTGGGTTACGCACAGCGCTATAAAAAACCGGGGGTTGTTCCGGCCAGTGCCGCTTACACTCAACTCGCCAGGGCGCATGGCCTGACGCCGGTGCAATTGGCGCTGAGTTTTGTTTACCATCGCTGGTTTGTGAGCAGCACGATTATCGGCGCCACCACAATGGCACAGCTGAAACAGAATATCGATGCGTGGCAGACCCGCCTTACGCCTGAACTGGTGCAGGAGATCGAGCATCTGCACCTGACGATGATGAACCCTGCGCCTTAGCCGGCTTAAGGTTTTTGCTTCCTGCCGGACAGGGCGGTACCGGCGATGATGCAAAGCAGCCCGATGCCAAGGCCGGACAGTACGATGCTGGCCATATGCTGGCGCACGAATGCAATCTCGCCGAAGAAATAACCAGCCAGCATCAGTGACGCTATCCAGAAGCCGGTGCCGATGTTGGCGGCAATCATGTATTGGCCGAACGGCATTCGGCTTACCCCTGCCAGGAATGGCGCGAAGGTGCGCACCACCGCAATGAACGGGGATAGAAACAAGGCGGCACGACCATGTTTCCGGTAAAAGACACGGCTGCGTTCCAATGCTTTTTGATTGATCCAGCGGTATTGGTGCGCGTCGATATTTTCACCGACGGCCATGCCGATTCTGTAACTGAGCAGATTGCCGAAGAAAGCGGCCATGATGAGCGTTGCCATCATGGTCGGCAGCGCAAGCGCGCCTAGCTTGCAGAAGGAGCCGGTGATGAAAATCAGCGGGTCACCGGGCAGGAAGAACAGGGGCAGCAAACCAATTTCACTTAACACGATAGCGAACAGGATGATATAAATCAGTTTGCCATGCGTTGCAATCATGCTGCCTAGCTGCGTATCGAGACTGGTGAAGATGTGCAGTATGTCCATATGTTCAGTCCCGCTATATTGGGAGGTTAAGGCCGCCTGGCGTGAAAGTGCACCGGTTGCGGCTGTGCCAGCTGCAGCACCGGTTTGCGTATCTTGCCCATGACATGCATCTCGCACGGTTTGCAGTCGAATTTCAGGGTGAAGCGGTCATTGCCGTTGATCAGCGTCATCGGCTCTGCCGTTACCGTGCCCTGTACGCCGATGACCCCTTTTGCCTCTTTGGGACATAAGCCGTGGCTGAAGCGCAGGCAGTGTTTGGTGATCATGAGCGGTACTTCGTCCAGCTCTTTATTGGCTTCATAGGCAGCGGCAATCAGCTTGACGCCGTGTTTCCGGTAAAAAGCGCGCGCTTTCTGGTTGTAGACATTGGCAAGGTATGTCAGCGTATCCTCAGGGTAGATCGCGGGTGGTTCTGCTGCTGCGCGACGCGCAGGGCGGTCATAGCCCAGCACGCGTGTTTCCGTCAGTTGCTCGATTGCATCGCGGCGCAGGTTGTTGATGATAGAAGCCGGAATGAACCAGGGCTGGCTGGTTTGCAGCGAGATAGTCCTGGCGGCGAAGTCGGTGCTGCCCAGTTTGTTCAGGTTCTCACGCAGGCTGCTTTCGGCTTTTTCCATATTCTGCGCGGGCTGTTTTTCGGCTTTGCAGGTAGCGGTAGCGCTGAAACCGCCGTCATCGGTGATGGTCAGTGCAAAGCCGTCAGCGGTTTCGCAAAAATGGATGTCCACGGGTATCTTGCGCTGGGCGGAGTCCTTCTCCAGCAGGCGCATAAAGGCATGGTCGCGGTTCCTGAATACGGTCATGCCGCGGCGCATGTCCTGCGGCATTTCATTCGGGTACAGTCGCTTGCCTTCTACCGTATTGACGCGCAGGCCAACCAGCTCTTTGTGGACATCAAAAAAGCATACGCCATCACCGTTATGCAGCTCGACACCGGTTTCCACTTCAAAGTAATTGGTGCCGACCTTGCTGACCTTGCCCAGTTCCTCACCGGAGAATTTAGGCGTGTCGAATGCGCCGATATCCGCCTGGCGGCCATTGGCAAAGTAGTCTGTGGCACTGCGGTTGAAGGTTTTTTCCGGCTGCGGGGTGAAGGTGTAAGTACATTCGCCAGATGAAGACTTCGAATACTGTGGCATTTCTTCCAGAATTTCGTCCAATAGCTGGCGGTAATGTGCGGTGGCATTTTTCACATAAGATAAATCTTTGTAGCGGCCTTCAATTTTAAAGGAGCTGACCCCGGCTTCGATCAGTGCGCGCAGGTTGGCACTCTGGTCATTGTCCTTCATAGACAGGAAATGTTTGTCTTTGCCGATGATGCGGCCTTTCTGGTCTTCCAGCGTGAACGGCAGGCGGCATTCCTGCGAGCACTCGCCGCGGTTGGCGCTGCGGCCGGTATGTGCGTGGCTGATGTAGCATTGTCCGCTGAATGCCACGCACAGAGCGCCATGGATAAAATATTCCAGATTACAGGTGGTCGCATCGGCGATTCTTTTGATCGTATTCAAATCCAGCTCGCGCGCCAGCACCAGTTGCGAGAAGCCCACCTGGTCTAAAAACACGGCTTTTTCAACGGTGCGGATGTCGGTCTGCGTGCTGGCATGCAGCTGTATCGGCGGCAAGTCCATTTCCAGCAGCCCCATATCCTGCACGATCAAGGCATCCGTGCCGATGTCATAGAGCTGGTGCACCAGCTCGCGCACGCCTTCCAGTTCGTTATCATGGAAAATGGTATTGAGCGCTACATATACTTCCGCATGGTAGCGATGGGCATGCTTCACCAGGCGCTCAATATCCGCTACTGTGTTTGGCGCTTTGGCGCGTGCGCCGAACGCAGGGCCGCCGATATAGACCGCATCGGCACCGTGATTGATGGCTTCGATGCCGAAATCAGCGTTTTTTGCGGGGGCAAGCAGCTCAAGGTGCTGCCTGGACTTTATGTGGATTTTTTGCATGATAAAACTGATAAATCAATAAGATGCGAACTATATCATAAAACGCATTGACACTCATTGTGTAAGGTGTTACTTTGGTGTCACCTTGTTGGTGTGTAGGAGAACAAAATGGCAACTACTAGCTTGAAATTACCGGATGCGCTTAAAGAACGAGTAGCAAAACTCGCCGAGATTACGGGTAAGACGCCACATGCATTTATGGTAGAGGCGATTGCGACAGAAGCTGAACGCATTGAAGAAGACCGGGCTTTTATGATGCGTGCGATTGAAGCAAAAAAACATTATGATGAAACCGGTATTGGCTATGATGTCGATGAAGTGCATGCATATTTGCGTGCCAAAATTCAAGGGGTCACCTTGCCAGAACCAAAGCCTGTTAAGCGTGGCTAAATGATAAGGCTGGAGTATTCACAAAAAGCACTTGCTGATATTAATCGCCTGGTTTTATTTTTGATGGAAAATGATATTTCGGTCGCGCTGGATACGTTTGGCATCATTGATGAAGCGATTCAAGTGCTTAAACGCCACCCTGATATTGGTCGAATTACCAGTACAACAGGTAAGAGAGAATTAGTTATTTCAAGAGGCCGAACCGGTTATATTGCGATTTACGAGTTTGATAAATTGACTGATGTTGTCGTAATTCTAGCGATTAAACATCAGCGGGAAAATGAATTTAATTAAAAATGTCGAATAATCAAACCCTTCTTGATCGCAGCCTGCGTTCAGTCTGGCATCCGTGCACGCAGATGAAGCAGCATGAAACTTATCCACTAATTCCGATCCGTCGCGGTGACGGGGTCTGGCTGTATGATGTGGACGGTAAAAAACACCTGGACGCCGTGAGTTCGTGGTGGGTCAATCTGTTCGGGCACAACAACCCGCGCATCAAGGATGCCATCAGGCAGCAGCTCGATACACTGGAGCATGTGATGCTGGCCGGGTTCACGCATGAGCCTGTGGTGGCATTATCGGAAAAGCTGGCGGGGCTCACGGGTTTAGGGCATGCGTTCTATGCATCGGATGGTGCAAGTGCAACCGAGATCGCGCTCAAGATGAGCTTTCATTACTGGCGTAATATCGGTAAAACCGGCAAGACCAGGTTTATCAGCCTGCAGAATAGTTACCACGGTGAGACAATGGGTTCCCTGGGTGTGACGGATGTTGCAATATTCAAGGATACCTATGCGCCGCTGCTGATACAGTCGGCGCAAGTGCCGAGCCCCGATTCCAGGCTGGCAGAGGCGGGTGAAAGTGCAGAGGATTTTGCCCTGCGCTGCGCCTCTGTATTGGAACAGTATCTCGCAGAACATCATGCTGAACTCGCGGCGTTCATTATTGAGCCTTTGGTGCAGTGCGCGGCCGGAATGGGTATGTATCACCCCGTATATTTAAGCAGGGCGCGCGCGATCTGCAGCCAATATGAAGTACATCTGATCGCTGATGAAATTGCGGTGGGGTTTGGCCGTACCGGCACCATGTTCGCATGCGAGCAGGCCAATATCAAACCGGATTTTATCTGTTTATCCAAAGGCATCACCGGCGGCTACCTGCCGTTATCGGCGGTACTGACGACGGATGCAATCTACCAGGCGTTTTATCACGACGCGACGGTGAAAGGCTTTTTGCACAGCCATAGCTATACCGGCAACCCGCTTGCGTGCAGTGCCGCATTGGCAACTTTGGCGATATTCGAAACGGATGATGTAGTGCATAAGAACAAGGAGACCTCCGCACGTATTTTTGAGAAAATGCAAGTGCTTACTGACCTGCCTGTGGAGCATTTGCGCCATCAAGGCATGATTTTCTCTTTTGATGTGCAGACAGCCAACCAGCAGTTTTCAAGACAGTGTTACCAGGCTGCGATTGCACAATCCCTGCTGCTGCGGCCCATAGGCAATACCGTATATTTCATGCCGCCGTACACCATTACGGAACCTGAAATCGACTTTATGGTGAAGGTAAGCCATGACGTAGTTAAGGCGGTACGGTGACCGTGCGCATGCTTCAGGTGCTGCTGGCAGCCGTCTTGTTTACTAGCCTCGGTGCAGAGGCTGCGCTGCCGGAAACTGTGGCCGAGGCTTTGAAAAAAGAGGGGGTTCCGCAGCAGAATGTTGCGGTCTATGTGCAGGCCGTTGCCGACAAAGCCCCGGTTCTGGAACACAATGCAGGCCAGGCCATGAATCCGGCGTCGGTCATGAAGATCGTCACGACCAATGCCGCGCTGGATCTGCTTACGCCAGCCTACCGCTGGAAAACCGAAGTGTATCGCGATGGCAGCCTTGCCGACTGGGTATTGCAGGGCAATCTGGTCATCAGGGGCTACGGCGACCCTGGCTTCAAGGCACAGGATTTCTGGCGGCTCCTGATTAGCCTGCGGCAGGCTGGCGTAAAAAAAATCAGCGGTGACCTGCTGATCGATAAAAGCTATTTTGCCGCCGCTGCCAACAGCCCCGGTTTTGATAGTGAAAAATGGCGTGCCTATAATGCACAGCCCAGTGCCTTTTTGGTGAATGGCCGTAATACCAGCTTTAAGTTTGCAGCAGGTGATGCAGGCGTGACGGTCAATCAGGAATTTGAATTGCCGGAAGTGCTGATTGTGAATAAGTTGAAACGCGCAGCGGGTGCCTGCGGAGACTGGCGCAGCCGCATGACTTATGATGTGCAGTCGGGAGACGATAAAGCGGTGGTTACCTTCAGTGGCAGTTATGCTGCAGATTGCGGTGAACGCTATCTGGAACTGAGCTTGTTTGACGATGAGCAGTATGCGTTTTTTACATTCAGGAAATTGTGGCGTGAACTGGGTGGCGAATTCAACGGCAGACTGAAACTTCAGGCCCTGCCGCAGGGGGCAGTCAAACTTCTGGAGCAGCAATCCGAGCCATTGGGCAGTGTCGTGCGCGACATCAACAAGTGGAGCAACAATGTCATGGCACGGCAGCTGCTGTTAACGATAGCTGCCGAAAAAGCAGGTGCGCCTGCCACGGAAGCCAAAGGCGCGGCAGCGATTCAGGGCTGGTTGACGGCTAAAGGGTTGAAGTTCGATGAATTGGTCATTGAGAACGGATCAGGCCTGTCGCGGGTGGAAAGAATCAGCGCAGGACATCTGGGGCAATTGCTGGTGCACGCTTACAACAGCCCGGTTATGCCGGAAATGATGGCTTCATTGCCGATACTTGCGCTGGATGGCACCATCAAGCAGCGCCTTAAGGGTAGCCAGTCCGATGGGCGTGCGCATCTGAAAACCGGCTCTATCAACGGCGTCAGCGCGATTGCTGGTTATGTGCTGGATGCGAACGGCCATCGCCATGTGCTGGTGATGCTGGTCAACCATGCCAGAGCCGGTGCCAGCAGGAATGCGCAGGATGCATTGATAGAGTGGGTGCAGCAGCAGCCTTAGAAAAACTTATTTTTCAGGCGCATTACTGCGTTGCGACTATATTTCAAATGGACTCGAAACCTCGCTGTATGGCGCATACTATCTCGGCTTCTGCGTTCCGTGTGCCTTTGGCGTCAAGCCGAGCTGCTTTAGCAGCCGTGTTGACGGACATACCCTGTGCGGGCAATACTGCATCCTGAAAAATAAGTTTTCAAAATATATGACGTGTCATTAGCCTGTGTTTTTACAGTATGATTACGGCTTACTTTTAAATGCAATATTTAGGGTTAAACATGAAATTATTCAATACATTATTAGCAGGTGTTTGTTTGTTGGGTTTGGGCGCATGCCAGGCTGAATCCAACCCGGCGAACGCAGAAAAAACCACAGCAAAGGAAACAGTAACCATGGCTGGAAACATTACAGAACTACAGAAAATCGACACCCAGGTAGGTACCGGCCGCGAAGCCGAGCCCGGCTTTAATGTCACCGTGCATTACACTGGCTGGCTATATGACCCGGCAGCTAAAGATGGCAAAGGCAAAAAATTTGACAGCAGCCTGGATCGTGGCCAGCCATTCAATTTTTTTCTCGGCGGCGGCCAGGTGATTCAGGGTTGGGATGAAGGTTTTGCCGGTATGAAGATCGGCGGTAAACGTACATTGATCATCCCATCAGAAATGGGTTACGGTGCGCGTGGTGCAGGCGGGGCGATACCTCCAAATGCCAACCTTATTTTTGATGTTGAATTACTGAACGTAAAATAAAAATGTGATTCTTATCGTCATGCTGCGCTGCCTGCAACAGATAATGTTTTGCATGCGCGTTGTCTGTTGCGCGCCATGCCGCTTAGCTTGATGGAAATGCCCTTAACGGGCAAAGAATGACACTTTAGCAGGAGAGCTTTATGCACGTAAGAGTTAAATGGATAGATGGCGTCAGTTTCGTCGGTGAGTCTGAAACCGGCCATGCGGTTGTGCTGGATGGCGCGCCAGAAAGCGGTGGCCGCAATATCGGCATGCGCCCTATGGAGATGCTGCTGATCGGTATGGGGGCCTGCACCTCATTTGATGTGGTTGCCATACTTAAAAAAGGTCGTCAGCCTATTGTGGACTGTGTCGCTGAGATTGAAGCTGAGCGCGCCGATGAAATACCAAAAGTATTCACCAAAATTCATGTGCACTTTGTCGTTACGGGGAATGACCTGAATCCGGCGCAGGTGGAACGCGCTGTTAAGCTGTCGGCTGAGAAATACTGTTCGGCTTCGATTATGCTGGGTAAGAGCGTTGAAATTACCCACGATTTTGAAATAAAACCACTGACTTTAGACGTTTAAAACACCGGCTGTGTCATCTCAAGCTAGCTGCGCAGGCTGACTCTTGTTTCACTGGTTTGAGATGATGTACTGCAATTACCTGCTGCTGGATCAGGGTTTGGTTTCAATCAGCTTCACGGCCAGCGGCTGTTCATCCTCGAGAATGTTCAGCAGGCGATCTACGTTAGGGTGTTTCCCCGGACAGTTCTCCGCATCTTCCGTATGTTCCGCATACAGGCTCAGGCCTTCTACGGCCGCATCCATGGAAATTTCACCATACATGCGCGCAAGGTGGCTGTAGACTTTTAATGAGCCCTGGCTGCCGGGTTTGTTCTCAATCACACCTTCCAGGGTGCCGTCTTTTTTATAAAGTTCAATGCGCTCTACATGGGAGGCATCGTCCAGTGTTAATAGTACGTCGCTGAATTTTTGCATTTTGATAGTTACCTCAATTAGTTATGTGGACGCATGGTCATATGCGTTAGTCATTCATCTATTAAAAATGATAGGTGGAAGCCGTCATCAGTTTTGACATCTGTTTCATGCAGAACTTGACCGGTGCGGGTAATTGCGCGGCGCCGTGCAGTTTTGCGTCATTGGCATGTTTGGCTTCATCTACACGCATTTGTTCAACAATCCTGCGGGATTTCTCATCGGCCTCCGGCAACTGGGTGAGATGGCTGGTCAGGTGCTCTCCTACCTGTTTTTCGGTTTCTTCCAGAAAACCCAGGCTCCATTTGTCACCAAGTGCCCCGGCAACAGTGCCGATTGCAAAAGAACCGGCATAGAACAGCGGGTTCAGTACGCTGGTATGTCCGCCAAGCTCATGGATGCGCGTTTTGCACCACGCCAGGTGTTCAGTCTCTTCACGGGCGGCCTGCTGCATGGTTTTGCTGGTTGCCGCATCGCGGGCGGTGATGGCCTGGCCGCTGTATAAAGCCTGTGCGCAGACTTCGCCGGTATGGTTGACGCGCATCAGCGCACTGGCATGTCTTTTCTCGGCGTCCGTGAGCTGGGCTTCGGACAGCCCTTCATCCGGATGCGCACGCTGGCTGTGCGGCTTGGCGAGCAGTGTGCGCAGGCCGGTATCGAATTCGGTAATGAGTTTGTCTAAGGTTGAATGTCTCATGCTGATATTTTACGCCTAAATATTGCCGGTGAATCCCATCTGGACGGCAATAATTTGTATTGCCTGCGCCACTGCATGCGTAAACTGTATGCGGTGGCAAGCCTGCTTCAGTGGTGCACTCTTTAAACAGATAAGGTCATGGCTGAATTATAAACGTTTTCAACCGGCTGAATGGCTGAAATAGGGGCGCAGATGGCGCACGGATTGCAGATGTAAAAAAACCGCCTTTAACAAAGGCGGTTTGATCATGCTTTAAAGAAGATTAATTGGTCTTGGCAGCTTCAGCCTTTGCGGGCGGCTCGGATTTTACCGGCAGGCCTTTTAGCAGGTTCATTGCCTGTACGAATTGAATGTCATCCTTGCTCGCCGGCTCGATCGGAGCGGGTGGCTCGGCATATTTCTTCTCGTTGATTTTTTCTTTGGCGGCTTCTTTAGCGGCATTCGTCACAACAGGTTTTACCGGTTCGGCGGACTTCTCATCTTTGGGATTCGACAGATGGCGTGTCAGGTCAGCCTCGTGAATGTTGCCGGACTGGTCTGTACCGTCTTCAACGATGTAATCGGGCACGATGCCTTTCGCCTGGATTGAGCGGCCTTTAGGCGTGAAGTAGCGTGCGGTCGTGAGTTTGATCGCAGCACCGTTGTTCATAGGCATAATGGTCTGCACTGAGCCTTTACCGAAGCTCTGTGTGCCGATCACGGCTGCGCGTTTGTGATCCTGCAAGGCGCCGGCCACGATCTCGGAAGCTGAAGCAGAGCCGCTGTTGATGAGTACAGCCATCGGCACTGTCTTCAGGTCTTCGGGCAAGTCACGGATATAGTCATTGGCTGCACCGCCGCGGGCGTAATTTTCCGGAATGGCGGTCAACTGCATTTTGGAATCAGGAGCGCGGCCTTCGGTATAAACCACAAGCTCGCCTTTGGGCAGGAACGCTGCGGAAACGCCTACGGCACCATTGAGCAAACCGCCCGGGTCATTGCGCAAGTCCAGGACAAAGCCTTTGAACGGACCTTTGTTTTCGGAATGCAGCGTTTTAATGGCTTTGGCCAGGTCTTCAACGGTACGCTCCTGGAATTGGGTGATCCTTACGTAAGCGTAACCGGGTTCAGGCATTTTGTACTTCACGCTTTTGTTTTTAATCACATCGCGTGTCAGCGTGAATAATAATGGCTTGGTTTCGTTCTTGCGCACAACGGTCAGCACGATCTGGGTGCCGGGTTTGCCGCGCATGCGTTTTACCGCATCGTTCAGGGTCATGCCTTTTACCGGGGTTTCATCCAGCTTGATCACCAAGTCGCCGCTTTTCAGGCCGGCTGCGTATGCCGGTGAATCTTCGATCGGGGACACTACCTTGACCAGGCCGTCTTCCATGCCGACTTCAATACCCAGACCGCCGAACTCACCCTGCGTCGCAGTTTGCATATCCTTGAATGCATCCGGATCCAGGTAGGTCGAGTGTGGGTCGAGGCCGGTCAGCATGCCGCTGATGGCTTCTGAAATCAGTTTTTTGTCCTCTACGGTTTCTACATAATCGCTTTTGATTTTGCCGAACACTTCGGCAAATGCACGCAAGTCGTCGAGCGGTAACTGTGGTTTCACCATTTTTTCGGCTACAGCAGAATAGGTCAGGCTGAGCATGAGCCCAAGCACGAGGCCGGAGCCTACCAGTCCTATTTTTGTAAAACGGTGATGTTTGTTTTGTACTTGCATGTATTATTATTCCCAGCAAATGATGTTGTATTCGGCCTGTAAATGCGTCAATCAAACGTTTTGCACTCGACACATTCTAAGAGTTTTAAATATATGATTAGTTTCAGTATTGAATATATTATTTGAGTGATACATATTAAACTATATCGGTCAGGACATACAAATTGAGTGAGAATATCGTTGAAATTACCTATTGCACGCAATGCCGCTGGCTGCTGCGTGCAGCATGGCTTGCCCAGGAGCTGCTGACAACATTCGAGCAGGATTTAACCAGTGTTGCCTTAAAACCGGGTACCGGCGGTATTTTTGAAATCACCCTGAATGGTGAGTTGATATACTCACGCAAAGATGCCGGGCGCTTTCCGGAAGCCAAAGAGGTTAAGCAATTGATACGCGACCATATCGACCCGGAGCGGGATTTGGGGCATAGTGATAGAATCAGAGAGTGATCATCCTCAGGGCTGTATTTTTAGCCGCCATACGTTTTTTTAATGGATGATTTGATGCAGCTGTAATTTATTCAGATGCAATGAAGTTATTCATTAGTTTGTAAAATTTCCTAATAAGGAGCATGAATATGTCAGCAGACCATAAAACAGATAATTCTGTAATTAACGCATTAAATACCATTCTGGAGCTTGAGTTGGCGGGAGTGGTCAGGTACACCCATTATTCATTGATGGTGTTCGGTTATAACCGGATCCCGATCGTATCGTGGCTGCGCAGCCAGGCAACCGAGTCACTGGACCATGCGAATAAGGCCGGCGAGATCATTACCCACCTTGGCGGGCATCCGTCATTGTCTATCGGCCCGCTGCTCGAAACGCATAACCACGACATCGGCGATATCCTGCGCGAATCCTTGGCGCATGAAACGGTTGCGCTGAATGCCTATAAAGCATTGCTGAAACTGGTGGAAGGCGGCTCCGTGATGCTTGAAGAATATGCCAGGGAAATGATTTACCAAGAAGAACTGCATTTGGGCGAAGTGGATAAAATGCTGCGCAAGCCCGGAGACCTGGCAAAATTCCATGGCTGAATGATGTGACATGAATGCAGGCTGGTTCAATACGTCCAATATTGAATATTGCAGCAATTAAAAAAGCAGCCAACTGGCTGCTTTTTTAATTGCCTTTCACCGATGCGTCAATGCGCTGTGCGCCGTTAAAGCGTTTTTCCCAGTAGCTGCTTTGCATGTCTTCCACACGCACGCCACCGCCGCTGCTTGGTGAGTGGATAAAGCGGTTGTTGCCCAGGTAGATGCCTACGTGCGAGAACGTGGATCTTAAGGTGTTGAAGAACACCAGGTCACCCGGCTGTAATTCGCTTTTTGGGATGGTTTTGCCTAACTGGCTGATTGCACGGGCGCCATGTGGCAGCGTCAGGTTGCCTGCCTGCTGGTACACATAGCGTACAAAGCCGCTGCAATCGAAGCCGGATTCCGGCGATTTCCCGCCATACTGGTAGCGAACGCCGGTAAGGCTCAATGCATTGACCAGCACCTCACGCGCACGCTCCGGCCAGCTTGCTTCATCAATATCCTGCGTATCGATTCTGGAAGTTTGTATCTGACGTTCGAGTATCAGGTCGGTTTTGGCCGGTGCGGCAGGATTTGCCGCGCAGGCTGTGCTGACGATGGCGAGCAGGAGGCAAACGAGGGAAGTAGTAGGGAATTTAATCACGCAGACATTATAGTAAAGTTGCTGCGAAGTGCCAAACGGGTTTTCAGCTTCACGTCCAGACAAGCGGCAGGTGTCACCGGATTCTGAATTTATCTCCATAATTTGGCAGGATGGGCACTAAGTCATGGGATAATCGCGCTCTTATGAGTGAATATAGTATCCGCCAGGTTTTTGAAAAAGATGGGGTTCTCGCCACGCAGATCGAGGGCTACCATGAGCGTACCCAGCAGCTGGAAATGGCCTTGGCAATTGCCGATGCCATTGAGCACAACAAGCAGCTGGTGGCCGAGGCCGGTACCGGTACCGGCAAGACTTTCGCTTATCTGGTGCCGGCACTGCTGACAGGCGGGAAAGTCATTATCTCTACCGGCACCAAAAACCTGCAGGACCAGCTCTTTAATCGTGATTTGCCCAATGTGCGCGATGCGCTCAAAGTGCCGGTCACCGTAGCGATGCTGAAAGGGCGCTCGAATTATGTGTGCCATTACCACCTGGAACGGGCTGCGAATGAAGGCCGTTTTGCGTCGCGTGATGATGCCAAATACCTGCACGTCATCAAGAATTTTACCGAGAATACCAAGACCGGCGATAAAAGCGAGCTGAACACCGTGCCTGAAAACGCCAGCATCTGGGCAAACGTGACATCAACCCGCGATAACTGCCTGGGTGGCGATTGCAGTTTCTATAAAGACTGCTTTGTGATGGAAGCGCGTAAGCAAGCGCTGGCGGCCGATGTCGTAGTGGTCAATCACCACTTGTTTTTTGCCGATGTCATGCTACGCGATGAGGGGGTGGCCGAACTGCTGCCTAGCGCCAACACGGTGATTTTTGATGAGGCGCACCAGCTGCCTGAGGTGGCAGGGCTGTTCTTCGGTGAGGATGTTTCAACCAGCCAGCTGATCGAGCTGGCGCGTGATTGCACCGCCGCGCACCTGAGCATGGCTAAAGACTGTATTGAACTGGGCGAAATCATTCCCGTGCTGGAAAAAGCCTGTAAGGATTTCAGGCTCGTGTTTGCCTACGAAGGCTCCCGTATGCCGGTGCAGAAGGCGCTGGCACTGAAAGGCTTCCAGGATGCGTTTGCGCATATGCTGAGCCAGTTGCAGGCATTGGCGCGGGTGCTGGAGACGCAGGCTGCACGCGACCCCTTGCTGGAAAAATGCTGGCAGCGCAGCATGGCGCTGCAGGATTTATTGAGCCGCTGGCAATCTGCCGAGAATCATAACCTGGTGCGCTGGGTCGAGGTGTTCACGCAGTCTGTGCAGCTGCATGCTACGCCGCTCAGTGTGGCAGAAGGTTTCGGTAAACAGTTGAATGCACAGCCGCGTGCGTGGATATTCACATCGGCGACGCTTGCCGTCAAGAACGATTTCAGCCATTACCTGGCGCAGATGGGGTTGCAGGATGCGACGACCTCGGCCTGGCAAAGCCCTTTTAATTACCAGGAGCAGGCATTGTTCTATGTGCCGCCTGATATGCCGGACCCCAATAGCCCTTCCTATTCTGCCTGTGTAGCCGCAGCTGCGCTGCCGGTGTTGCGCGCCAGCGGCGGCCGGGCTTTTGTGCTGTCCACCAGCCTGCGCGCGATGCGTGAGATTCATGCCTTGCTAAAAGAGGCGTTTTCTGAAAATGGGATCGAGAGCCCCTTGCTTTTGCAGGGCGACAGCTCTCGCACCGAGCTGCTGGATCGTTTCCGTAAACTGGGCAATGCCGTACTGGTCGGTTCGCAAAGCTTCTGGGAAGGCGTTGATGTGCGCGGCGAAGCCCTGAGTGTCGTCATCATCGATAAATTGCCGTTTGCGCCGCCCGATGACCCGGTCCTGTCAGCGCGCGTCGATAAACTCAATGCCGAAGGCAAGAACGCTTTTATGGAATACCAGCTGCCGTATTCGGTGATCACCCTGAAGCAGGGCGCAGGGCGCCTGATCCGCGACGAGAATGACCGCGGTGTGCTGATGATCTGCGACCCGCGTCTGATCAGCAAGGCTTATGGCAGAAAAATCTGGCAGAGCCTGCCGCCGTTCAAGCGCACCCGGGTGCTGGCCGATGTTGAGGCATTCTTTGCCTAGGCTGTTTTTTGCCTGGGCAATGGGCGCGCAGGTTTGCCGCGCCCTTGGAATCCGCTGCCTTCTTAACCCTGAGTATCTGCTTATGCTCCTTGTATATTGCAGGTATCTGGGATCTGTAAATCAAGTGTAAAAGATATTAATAAATTGTAACTGCCGTTTTTTTGAGGTAGTTAACTGGATAGAATGCGCGCCTTACAAAATAATAAATATTTCGGGGGAGTTCATATGCGTCATTTCTTATCTGCAGCATTCGGCGCTGCATTGTTTGCATTATCTGCTACACCAGGCTTTGCCGGTGACTGCAATAAAACAGTCATGGGCGGCGGCTGTTCCGGCCAGGCTGAAGCCGGCGTTTCTCCGCACATGCAGTCTCAAAACCCTTTGAATGCAGTGACCAAAGTAAAAGGCAAAGAGAATGCAGCCGCGCCTGCCGCTAAAGCTGCAGCACCTGCCAAAGGCGTGAAAGTCAGCAATGCAACTGGCGAGAAACCGCAGATCTAAGCGCTTTAAATTTTAACCCCGGGTATTGGGTGTTTTTAAAAGCCGACGGTTAACACTGTCGGCTTTTTTAATTTCACTATATGCAAAAATTAAATAGCGCTATAGTGCTGTCAGTGATTACAGCAATAAAAAACGTACACACGATGTCCATTATCCATATCCCGGAAACTGAATACACGCTCACCGCGATTCGCGCGCAGGGTGCGGGCGGCCAGAACGTGAATAAGGTTTCCAGCGCGATACACCTGCGTTTCGATATTGGCGCATCTTCTTTAAGTGACTGGCTCAAGGCCAGGCTGCTGCATCTGAAAGACAGCCGTATCAGCGCTGATGGGGTGCTGGTGCTGAAAGCCCAACAGTACCGGACGCAGGAGGCCAACAAAAGGGATGCGGTGCAGCGCCTGCATGACATTGTGAATGCAGCAAATCAGGTCAGCCCGACGCGCCACGCTACGCGCCCGACGCGGGGTTCTACCCGGCGCAGATTGGAAAGTAAGACGCAACGCGGGCATATCAAGCAATTACGTGGCAAAATAGCGGCTGAATAAACTCTTTGAATCATCCAGTGAAACTCCTAGCCTTCGACACCTCTACCGAATACTTATCCCTGGCACTCATGCAGGAGGATGGGCTGTCTACGTTTGACGTATTGGCCGGCCAAAGCCATTCACAGCTGATATTGCCGCAGATTCAGGTTTTACTGGATGGTGCCGGCCTACGGCTGGCAGACCTGCATGGCATCGCTTTCGGTGCCGGGCCCGGATCTTTCACCGGTGTGCGTATTGCGGCGGGAGTTGCGCAAGGTCTGGCTTTTGGCGCCGGGTTGCCGGTAGCAGGCGTTTGTACCTTGCAGGCACTCGCCGAGGCGAGCGGTGCCGATAAAGTGATTGCCTGCCTGGATGCGCGCATGGGTGAGGTTTACCATGCGGCTTATGTCAGGGCGTCCGGCACCTGGCAAACCGTGATGGAACCGGGTCTGTATAAACCGGATGCAGTGCCTGCCATCGAAGGCGAGGGCTGGACCGGTGCCGGCAGCGGCTGGAAAGCTTACGGGGCATTGCTGGGCCAGGCATATCAAAGCCAGTTGCGGGAAACGATGCCTGAATTATTGCCGGGTGCCGGCGCGATATTGCATCTGGCCCAGCCCAGGTTTGCGAGCGGGCAGGCCCTGCCGGCCGCCGAGGCCATGCCGATCTACATACGAAACCGGGTGGCGCTTAAAACAGCCGAGCGTGAGCAGGGCTTGCGTTTATGAATGCGTTGCATCCTGCTTACCAGTTCCGACCGATGATTGAGTCCGATATTGACGCCATCATGCAAATCGAGCCTTATATCTACTCCCACCCGTGGTCACGCGGAAATTTCAGCGATTCGCTGGTTTCCGGCTATTCGGCGTGGGTGTTGCTGGATGGCGCACAGATCATAGGCTATTCGCTGATGATGATGGTGCTGGATGAAGCCCACCTGCTCAACCTGAGCATTGCCAAAGCCTATCAGAAGCAGGGGCTTGGCCGGTTGCTGCTGGAACATATGATCGCCATCGCAAAAAGACAGAATGCGGCCAATATGTTCCTGGAAGTGCGGCCCAGCAATATCTCTGCAATCGCGCTTTATGAAAATATGGGCTTTAACGAAATGGCGATACGCCGCGGCTATTATCCGGCGCACAATGGCCGCGAGGATGCAGTACTGATGGGGTTGGCATTATGAGCCTCGCAAACCAGCTCAGCCGCGAAGACATGCTGCGGGAACTGGAACTGCTGCCGGTCTGGCAGTTGCGGCAGCCGCTGCCTGCACAGCTAAAGACAGCCGTGTCATCTGCCGATGCAGGCCAGCCCGAAGTCAGCAAGCACGAGCCAACCCAGCCTGATGTGGCAGCAACAGAATCAGCGGTTGCCGAGTTGCCGGTCATTGAAACTCAGTCTGCCGCCTATGCTGCGCTTGAACTAGCGGAGCCGCTGCCAGTCGAAGTGGAGCCGCCAAAACCTGCGCCGGTTTTTGCAACGGTGTTGCAGCCGTCGGCAATCGAGGCCGCCGCGAGTTTCGATGCACTTGTGCCCGAACCCGCGCAGGAGGCGGTGCCTGAACAAGTGCAGGCGCTGCCGCTACGTCTGCTGTTGAGTGAAGCCAATGTCTATGCGTTCTTGATAGCGCCATATGCGGCGGAGCTTGATGCCGAACCGGTTGAAACCCTGTTGAGGAATATGATGCGTGCCATGCAGCTTGATAGCCGTGTGGATATCACCGATAGTGTAGATAAACTACTTGCGGCGTATGTTCCCAAAGTGATTATCAGCTTTGGAGCAGAACCGGCTAACCAGCTGTTCGGAACAATGCGGCGCATCGAAGACTGGCGTACGGCGCAGCAGCAGATGCCGCTGGCTTATGAGGGTGTGCCCTTGCTGGTGACACATCATCCCGCACATTTGCTTGAACACAGTGCGGATAAAGCAGATGCCTGGCGTGACCTGTGTTCTGCCATGAAGCTGATACAGCGCTTGTAATTGAGTCGGCTAACGCAATATAGTCTATATTGTTATTGGATTTTAAAGGAGCAACCATGAAAAACCTGATGTTAAGAATTTCAGCTTTATTGCTGGTGTTGAGCTTGACCGGCTGCGGTTATAACGCTTTCCAGACCCTGGACGAAGAAGCCAAAGCGAGCTGGTCTGAGGTGCTTAACCAGTACCAGCGTCGTGCCGACCTGGTGCCTAACCTGGTTAACGTCGTGAAGGGTTATGCCTCGCATGAAGAAAAAGTGCTGACGGAAGTTGCCGATGCGCGTGCAAAAGTGGGCAGCATGCAAGTCACGCCGGAACTGATTAACGACCCGGAAGCCTTTGCAAAATTCCAGGCAGCCCAGGGGCAGTTGACTTCGGCTCTGTCACGCTTGCTTGTGGTTTCCGAGAACTATCCTAATTTGAAAGCGGATCAGGGTTTCAGGGACTTGCAGGCGCAGCTGGAAGGTACCGAGAACCGCATTACCGTTGCGCGCAACCGTTATATTGAAACCATTAAGAACTACAATGTCGCCGTGCGTTCTTTCCCGCAGAACCTGACTGCGATGATGTTCGGTTACAAAACCAAGGCGTCATTCACGGTAGAGAATGAGAAAGCCATTTCAGTCGCGCCGACTGTGAGTTTTGAAGATAAGAAATAAGGGCATCAAGATTACGGCAGAATCCAGTCTATCTTGTCTTTTCGCATGTCTTCCGTCCTGAAAACCTGCCTGTTCACATTCTGCTGGGTGCTGTTACTGGCATCCGGCAGCTTGCGCGCAGAGCTTGTAGCGGTGCCTGCATTGCAGCATCGCGTCACGGACCTCACCCAGACTTTAAGTGCCGGGCAGCAAAGCCAGCTTGAAGCAAAGCTGGCTGCTTTTGAGCAGCAGAAGGGCAGCCAGGTTGCCGTGCTGATCGTGCCAACCACGCAGCCGGAAGCGATAGAGCAATACAGTATCCGCGTAGTGGATAGCTGGAAGCTGGGCCGCGAAAAACAGGATGATGGCGTACTGGTGCTGGTGGCAAAAGATGACCGCAAAATGCGCATCGAGGTCGGTTACGGGCTGGAAGGCGCGATTCCGGATCTGATCGCCAAGCGCATTGTCACTGAAATCATGGTGCCCAGCTTCAGGCAGGGTGATTTTTACGGCGGCATTGACCATGCCGTTGAGCAGATCATCAGATTAATATCAGGTGAGCAGCTGCCTGCGCCGGCACAATCGGCGCCTGATGGCGACCGCTTCATGAGCATGCTGTATGTGGTATTCATCGCCGCTTTTGTCGTGGGCGGGATTTTACGTGCAATTTTCGGCGGCTTTGTAGGCGGCGTGCTCAATGGCGGCATCATTGGCATGTTGATATGGATTTTTGGCGGCGGTTTGCTGGTTGCCATAGTGCTGGCGATCATCGCCTTTTTCCTGACCTTAGCCGGTGTGGCTGGCTTAGGCCACATGGGCGGCATGGGCGGTGGTGGTTATAGTGGCGGCTCCGGCGGCTGGAGCGGGGGCGGCGGCGGTGGTTTTGGCGGCGGCGGTGCCTCGGGGAGCTGGTAATGGTCATGAATCTTTTCAAACGCGTATGCCGGCATCTTTTTATTTCTCCGCTGGCATTAAAGAAACGTTTTCCTAAATCGGTAATGCGGCGCATCGAGCAGGCGATTGCCGATAGCGAGCAGACGCATCTCGGTGAGATCAGGTTTGCGGTTGAACTCAACCTGCCGCTGCTGGACATCCTGGGCAGGAAATCCGGGCAGCAGCGGGCGGTTGAAGTATTCTCCCAGTTGCGGGTATGGGACACTGAGCAGAATAACGGGGTGCTGATCTACCTGCTGCTGGCAGACCATGATTTTGAAATACTGGCAGACCGCGGTATTCATCAGCAGATAGGCACACATGGCTGGACACGCATCAGCCATGAAATGGAGGTGCTGTTCAGGCAGGGGAAATTTGAGGCGGGTGTGTTATATGGCATTGCGCAGATCAGCAATCTTCTGGCACAGCAGTATCCGCCAGGTACGCATAACGATAATGAGTTACCCAATGCGCCGGTTATTCTTTAAGGAAACACGGAATAAGTACCTGCGCGAGCAAATTACTTCGTTGCGCGGTACTCGCAACCTCGCTGTATACCGCATACTATGGCTTCGGCCGCTAAGCTTAACATCGCTTCGCGAGTTAGCCTACGCCGAAACACTGCGTTGGTTTTCTCGGTTCCTGCGTTCCGTGCGCCTCGTACTTTATCTCGCTCGGCGACTTATTCCGTGTTTCCTAAATTCACTGTCTTGCGGATTCTTGATTTTTTCACTGCATGCCCATGCAGCGTTAAGCGACATTACGCGCATTTATCAGCAAGTGCCGGCATTGGGCAGTTTCGATGTATGCACCGGCGGTGGTTGTGCGGAAATGCAGCAGGTGTCGCTGACAGAGGACGAGTGGTACAGTATCAGCAGTGTGTTCCTGAATGCAGGGAATGTATCCGATGCCGCGCAGGAGCGCAGTCTGATCGCAGTGGCAATAGGGGTGTTCGAGGGGATCGTCGGCAGCAAGACAAGTACCGCTACCGATCTTGCCGGCACGTTTGGTAATTCGGAATACCCCGGCCAGCTGGACTGTAATGATGAGGCGATCAACAGCACCACCTATATGCGGCTAATGCGCCAGAATGGCCTGCTCAAGTTTCATGAGGTTGAAGATATGCGTACACGCAATTTCTTTTTCTCCGGCTGGCCGCATTCAACCGCCGTGATCAAGGAATCGGCAACGGGGGAACGCTATGCGGTAGATAGCTGGTTTTATGACAATGGTTTCCCGGCCACCATCGTGCCTTTTAATGTCTGGAAATCAGGCTATATCCCGGAAGACAGCCCGGTGCTGTCCAAGTAACCTGCGCTGGCAGCTAACGGTACTCGTGCATGAGCCGGCTTAAACTTCATCATTCGCCTTATATCAGGCATGTATTTGTTGCCTTGGGTTTTGTCGCGCTATTGCTCGGCGTGATCGGCATTTTTCTTCCCGTAATGCCTACGACGCCGTTTATCCTGCTGGCGGCCGCGCTCTTTGCTCGCGGCTCGGAACGTTTCCATAGCTGGTTATTGGCACATCACCTGGCCGGACCATTGATTACAGACTGGTACGAGCATCGCAGCCTGCGCCCCGCTATCAAACGCTGGGCATACCTGCTGACCGTCATCTCGTTCAGCAGTTCCATATTGATCGTTGACCCGATTGCGTTAAAACTGTTATTACTCGCATTCGCTGCGGTATTGATTTATTGCCTGTGGCGAATGCCGGTGCGTAAAGTTTAGGCGTTTATTTTTTTGATTTTTACATCTTAAATATTCAGGATATGTCATGACTGCAACTTATCAAGTACTCATTACCGGTGCCAACCGTGGTATCGGGCTCGAATTCACCAGGCAGTATGCAAGGGATGGCTGGAACGTCATTGCCTGCTGCCGAGACTTGGCACAGGCCAAGGATCTGCAGCAGCTGGCGCAGGCATATCCGAACATTAAAACCTATGCGCTGGATGTCGCGGATTTTGATGCAATCGAGGCATTGGCGGCAGCCTTGAAAGATGTGAAGATCGACATACTGATCAATAACGCGGGAGTCTACCCGCACTCAGACCTGCAAGCGGCCGATGCCGGCGATTGGCTGCATGCCTTCAAGGTGAACAGCATGGCGCCATTGAAAGTGGCTACCGCTTTTATGCCGAATATAGCCGCTAGCCAGCTCAGGAAGCTGGTGACGCTGTCTAGCAAGATGGGCAGCCTGGATGACAATACCAGCGGTGGCAGTTATATCTACCGCAGCAGTAAAACCGCAGCCAATATGGTGATGAAAAGCCTGTCCATTGATTTGCAGCCGTATGGCATTGCTGTCGCAGTCCTGCACCCGGGCTGGGTGCAGACCGAGATGGGCGGTCCCGGTGCGCTTATCGATGCACAGACCAGTGTTTCAGGTCTGCGGCAGGTGATTGCCAATCTGGATTTGGCCAATAGCGGGCAATTCATTGCTTATGACGGCAAGGCCATCAACTGGTAAACATTGAATGCCTGGCTCTGGCACGGCCGCAATGAACCAACAAAATTATGAATACTCAAAAAAGAGCCTGCCAGGCTCTTTTTTTATTCAGGCACGGTAATTTGATAAATAAAATTTATCGTTTTGTTTTTAACATTAAATTATACATATTAAAAGTAGGGGGTTATGATGTCTCCATCGTCATTGATTTCATGTGATGAATGAATAAGGAGGTACATGATGTACAGGCAAAGTTTTCAAACCATGGTTGAGGATGTACTGAATTTATCTGTATATGTGTTCGATGAAATGCTGGCAAGTTATGCGTTTGCCCATTGATCTGTGCGTTGATATGGGCATTGTTTAATTAATATTGAGGAGAATAGTATGACCAGTAAGATTTTAACTACATCAGCAGGGGCGCCGGTAGCCGATGACAATAACAGTATTTCAGCAGGTGCGCGCGGTCCTTTGACTTTCGACAACCACTATATGTTCGAGAAGCTTGCACACTTTAACCGCGAGCGTATTCCGGAGCGTGTCGTGCATGCGCGCGGCACAGGAGCTTACGGCACATTTACCGTCACCAGGAGCCTTAAGGATTTTACGATTGCAGATTTCCTGCAGAATGCAGGCCAGCAGACCGAAGTGTTCGTGCGGTTCTCGACCGTAGGCGGCGGCCAGGACTCCAGCGATTATGCACGTGACCCGCGCGGTTTTGCAGTGAAGTTCTATACTAAAGAAGGCAACTGGGATATGGTCGGCAATAATACGCCGGTATTTTTCCTGAATGACCCGATTAAATTCCCGGATTTTATCCACTCACAGAAAAAAGACCCGCGTACCAACCTGCCCAACCCAGCCAATGCATTTGAGTTCTGGGCGAATCATCCGCAGTCCCTGCACCAGATGACGATCCTGATGTCTGACCGGGGGATTCCGTTGTCGTACCGTCATGTGCATGGGTTCAGTTCGCATACCTTGAGCCTTTATAACGCCAAAGGGGAGCGCTTCTGGGTGAAATGGCACTTTAAGACCAATCAGGGCATTAAAACCCTGACCAATGCAGAAGCAGCGCAGATGCCGGCGCATGGTGCGCAGCAGGACCTGGTGAATGCGATTGACCGCGGTGATTTCCCGTCCTGGCGCGTTGAAGTGCAGATCATGACGGAAGCCGAGGCCCGTACATACCGTATCAACCCATTCGACTTGACCAAGATCTGGCCGCATAAGGATTTTCCATTGATCGAGATCGGCAGGCTTGAATTGAACCGTAACGTGAATAACTATTTTGCCGAGACCGAGCAGGTATCTTTTGCGCCAAGTAATTTCGTGCCGGGTATCAATGCATCGCCGGATAAAATGCTGCAAGGCCGTTTGCTGGCTTACCAGGATGCCGCACGCTATAGAATCGGTGCGAATGTAAACCAGATTCCGGTCAATGCACCGCGTTGTCCGGTCAACCATTATCAGCGTGATGGTGCGTTTGCCGGGATGGGTTGCCCGGTCGGGCATGGCGCAACTGCAGGTGCAGGTGCAACTGCCTACCCGAATGCGGCTGCGGCAGTCGATGCCCTGAATTTTTATCCGAATGACAGAACCGCAAACGGTGCGCCGGCGCCGGTAGCGGCAGTTGCGCCGCCGCCGATGCCGGCACTGGAGAATGCATGGATCGGTTACCATGACCAGAGTGAGGAGGATTACTATACGCAGGCAGGTGACTTATTCCGCATCATGAATCATGAGCAAAAAGCGCAACTGTTCAATAACATTGCGGGTGGATTGAGCCAGGCCAATACCGATATCCAGCAACGTATGCTGGCGCAGTTCGCCAAGGCAGATCCGTCTTATGCGGAGGGTGTGAAACAAGCCATTGCTGCGCTAGTTTAAAACGCAGAGCGAATGGCAGAGAAAAGGCTACCTTGGGGTAGCCTTTTTTTATGCTTAGGTAACACAAGCGGAATTTTGGCTTGCGGCTTTGTTTGAACATCTATAAAGTGGCCGCGATATTAATAAACTATTATTTTTAAAAGGGTTATACACCCTCAATGATGGCCCTGGTGATTACACATGAAGCTTTATGAGCAGCTTGCCAACTCTATCGCCCAATCAATCCAGGAGGGGGTACTTGGCCGAGGCGATAAATTACCGTCCGTGCGGCAGGCGAGCGAGAGCCGCGGGGTCAGTCCTGCAACCGTATTCCAGGCCTATTATCTGCTGGAAGCCAGGGGGCTGATAATCGCGCGGGAGCGATCCGGGTATTTTGTAACAGGCGGTGCAATCGGTATGCCACCCGCACCCGCTCCGCAGGTCGAGCCTAATATTGCCTCCATGCAGGTCGATGTCAGTGAACTGGTGTTTGAGGTGCTGGAATCCATCATCAATAATCATGCGGTTCCCCTGGGCTCGGCTTTTCCCAGCCCGTTCCTGTTTCCGCTCGATCAACTGGCTAAATGCATGGCGCCGGCATTGCAGGCAATGGCCCCGTGGTCGGTGATGAGCAATATCAATCGCGGAGATGCGGAACTCAGGCGCCAGATAGCGCTGCGCTACATGATTGGCGGCTTGAATATCGCCGCCGAGGAAATCATCATCACCAACGGGGCGATGGAGGCATTGAACCTGTGCCTGATGGCGGTAACGCGCCCGGGTGACACCATACTGATCGAGTCGCCGACTTTTTTTGCAGCGCTGCAATCGATTGAGCGCATTGGCCTGCGCGCCGTCGCCATACCAAGTCACCCCGAATCCGGTATCGACCTGGCGGCAATGGAGCAGGCGATTATTCAGCACAAGCCCCAGGCCTGCTGGATCATGACTAATTTCCAGAACCCTTCAGGCAGCCTGATGCCGGATGAAAAAAAGAAAGCGCTGGTAGAACTGGTGACTAAATACCAGGTGCCGCTGCTGGAAGACGATGTGTTTGGTGAGCTATATTTTGGCGATAAACGCCCAATGCCGGCAAAAGCCTTTGATACCGAAGGCCTGGTGATGCATTGCTCCTCATTCTCCAAATGCCTGGCACCAGGCTACCGGGTGGGCTGGGCAGCGCCAGGCCGCTACCTGAAGGCGGTTGAGCGATTGAAGATCACGACTACAGTGGCAACCTCACTGCCGGCACAACTGGCAATCGCCAGGTATTTGCAGAAAGGCGGCTATGATAAGCACCTGCGTCACCTGCGCCAGGTCTTGCTGGTGAACCAGATCAAGTTCATAGAAGCCATCGAGCGCTATTTCCCTGAGGGAACATGCCTGTCCGCACCGCAGGGCGGTTACTTCTTATGGATCAAGCTGCCCGAAGGCGTAGACGCACTGCAATTGCATAAGCTGGCGCTTGTTGATGGCATCAGCATCGCGCCCGGGCCTATATTTTCTGCCCAGAGGAAATTCACGAATTACATCAGGCTGAATTACGGGCAGACCTGGAATATGCGTTATGAGATGTCGCTAAATGCGCTTGGTACCATCGTCAAGAACATGATGCGATAGTGGCCAGTGGTAAGCGCGCAGGCCTAATGAGAAAACTTGCAGGCTGATATGCTTTTTATTCAGCGATCTGCTTCTGTTTAAAATCTTCTAAACCATGTAATTTGCGCGATTGCGATAAATCCCGTACCCGGTGTACTGATGGCAGTTCCTGATCTGACATTGTTACCTGGTGGGATATGCTCTTTAACTCATTTTATTAACCAGCTGCTGCCGGCTGAATTCAATGGCAGCCGGCCAGCATGCACTGGCTGTATGATCTGGCTCAGTGATGCCTGATATCAAGACGATATGAATAAAATATTACCGATACAATTGCCGCAATCATCCTCGCAATTGTCTACGATCACAAATACCGGTGTGTCTCCAGAGAGCATGCTGCTTCGGCTTGAGGGTTTCGGCGTCACATTCGGCAGCAATGCCGTATTGAGTGATATATCGCTCAGTGTGCCGGACAAAGGGATGGTTGTGCTCACCGGGCCCAAGGGCACGGAAAGGGCAATCCTGCTGCGTACGCTGGCCGGCTTTGGCGCCAGGAGCGTTCCGCACCAGATGCTGGGAAGCGCAATCTACCGCGGGGCGGCGCTGGGCGATAAAGGGCACGTTGCGCTCGTGGCGCAGAATGCACAGTTGATGATGGCCTCGGTGCTGGAGAATGTCATTGTGAATCTGCCTGAACGCAACCGGTTAACGCAGCCATTGCAGCGTGAGCTTGCGCAAAAGCTGCTCAAGGAGGCCGGATTGCAGGATCTTTGCGATCGGCTGGACCAGCCCATGGCGAGTTTACCGTTTGCATCGCAGCGGCATTTGTCGGTTCTGCGTGAGATCGTGGCCGATCCGCCACTGCTATGCATCGATGAGCCTATAGCAGGGATGGCAGATCCGGATGCCGGGCGTTTAATTGCTTATCTGCGCGACCAGGCCACGCACCGCGCACTGCTGGTGGCTGTTCACAGCCAGGCGCATGTGCGTCAGCTGGGCGGCAATGCCGTGCTAGTCGTGCATGGGCGCATGCTTGAGCTGCAGCCTGTCCCGCAAATATTTGATAGCCCATGTTCGCCGGCGGCAATCGAGTTTGCACAAACCGGTAAATGCAGTGCCGCAGCCTACGAAGCCTCATTAAATACCCAGCATGCAGACCATGGTTTACAGCCAATGCCGCTTTCTGATGCAGCCGTGCAGGTTCATGCGGAAAAAGTTGAGCAGAATAGCCAGGTCAGACTGGGGAGATTCATGTGGCTCAAGCGCGGTATGCTTGCGGCTACGCCGGTACCCGGCAGGCACGGCAGTGTTGCCGGTGATTTGGAGGCTTTGCGCCAGCATGGGATTACAACGCTGATTACCTTGAGTGAGACCGGTATTGATGACGCTGCATTGCAGGCAGCCGGCCTGAAAAACATCTGGGAGCCTGTTCCCGATATGGAGGCGCCCAGCATTATCCAGGGGGTGCGTATCTGCAAGGAAATCGAGTCATTGCTGAAGCAGGGGGATGTGGTTGCAATCCAGAGTGATGCCGGGTTAGGCCGCACGGGTACCCTGCTGGTTGCGCACCTGTTATGGAAAGGCATACGCCTGAACGATGCACTGGAATACGTGCGCAGGGTGGAGCCGCGCTGGGTGCAGACACAGGCGCAGCTGGATTTTCTGGGTGAGTTTGCGCAGCGGGTTTAGTATTGCGGTGCATCATTATTGGCCTGACTGCCCAGCCAATTTGGGCGATTCAAGGTTGAGCGACTCCAGCGCTTCCTTATCCAGTGCGCTCAGCATTTTACTGAAATCCTTGAGTTCCGATTGGTTGTCCTGGTCCCTTGCAATCCTTGCCAGGGCCAGAATACTGGATGTATGGTGAGGGTTGGCGGCCAGCGTTATGCGAAAATTTGTTTTGGCATCCTGTGTTTTTCCCAGGTTCTGCTGGGCAAGCGCCAGGTAATAGCTTGCTTCCGGGTCGTCCGGCGCCTGTTTTTTCCACTCGGTTGCGATGGCCAGCAGTTCTTGCCATTTCTCCGCCTGCATGGGCAGTACTACCTGCATCCAGTATGGGCGTTCTGCCAGGGGAGCATCCCAGAACGGGGCAGCGGTCTTGATGATCTTATCGGTTTCCGGCAACGACATTGCCGCCCTGATCCATTTGGCCGGAACATTATAGAAATAACCATTCGCGCCGGGGCTTTTGAAGGTACTCATGCCGATGACCCTTCCCTGGTCATCAAACAGCGGGCTGCCGCTGGCACCCATCTGGAATGATGCGGAGGTGCGGATCACATAGCTGCTATCCATTGCGTAAAGCGCTTTGATTCTGCCCGTGGTGGTCAGTGGCTTTGCTGCGCCGCCCGGAAAGCCGACTGAAAATGTTGCGGTTTCATAGATGAGTTTTTCGCTGTCGCCGAAAGTTGCGGGTTTCAATGGCAGGTATTCAAAACGCAATATGCAGACATCATGTTTCCAGTCGGCCCGCACTCCGACCGGCGCATAGGTTTCGCCGCGTGCGGCCACATTAACGCCGACTGCATTGCCCAGCACGTGGCAATTCGTAGCCACAAGATTCTCAGCCACAACAAATCCTGACCCGCTGCCCTGGCCGCCGGTGGTCGTGACGGTATGGATCTTCACGATGGTGCCTTTGAGGTTGTACACCAGTTCGGGAGAAGGCTCCGCCGACGCTGCCTGGCTCAAACCCATCAGTATCAGCATTGTGTTCAAAGCATAATTTTTCATCGCGCGCTCCTGATCAATAAATGATGGATGCATCGTATCGCCATTGGTTCAAATGTCAGCAGGCATGTAATCATCAGCCGCCGGCAAAAATGTAATATACACGCGATGAAGCGGTGCCGTACTTAATAAGTGTTGCTGACTAACGCGCTGATTAACTGTAAAATTCGCACTTTCGTTTAGCCACAGATTTGAATCTATTATGCGCGCCTCACAATTTTTCTTTAACACTCAAAAAGAAGCCCCTAACGAAGCCGAACTGCCAAGCCATATTCTAATGGTGCGTGCAGGGCTGATTAAGCGACTGGGTTCTGGCCTTTATAACTGGATGCCGCTGGGACTGCGTGTGCTGCGCAAGGTTGAAGCGGTTGTCCGCGATGAAATGAACAAGGCGGGTGCGCTGGAATTGCTGATGCCGGCCGTGCAGCCAAAAGAGCTGTGGGAGGAAACCGGCCGCTGGGCAGTATTTGGCCCGCAGATGCTTAAAATCAAGGACCGTCACGAGCGTGAGTTCTGCTTTGGCCCTACGCATGAGGAGGTGATTACCGACATTGCCCGTAAGGAAATCCGTAGTTACAAGCAGCTGCCGCTTAATTTTTACCAGATTCAGACCAAGTTCCGTGATGAGATCCGCCCGCGTTTCGGCGTGATGCGCGCACGTGAATTCATGATGAAAGATGCGTACTCATTCCATACCGATTTCGCATCGCTGGAGCAGACTTACCAGACCATGTACCAGGCTTACAGTAATGTGTTCACCCGTCTGGGACTCAAGTTCCGCGCAGTGCGTGCCGATACCGGTGCTATCGGCGGCGAGGGCTCGCACGAGTTCCACGTGCTGGCGGATTCCGGTGAAGATGGCCTGGCCTATTGCGACACATCAGATTTTGCAGCCAACGTAGAGCTGGCCGAAGCCTTGCCTGCAGGCAGCGCAAGGGCTGCCGCAGCTGAAACGATGCGCGAAGTGGATACGCCCAAACAGACCTCGTGTGAAGATGTGGCTAAGCTTCTGGAAATAGGTATTGAGCGCACAGTGAAAGCGATTGCGCTGATCGCCAGAGATGAGGTTGCCGGTGACAGGTTCTACTTAGCGCTATTGCGCGGCGACCACAACCTGAACGAAGTCAAGATTGGTAAATTGGCAGGCTTTGCGGACTTCAGGTTCGCGACCGAAGAAGAAATCCGTGCTCACCTGAATTGTCCGCCAGGTTTCATTGGCCCGGTTGGTGTCGCTGCGAACGTGACCGTCATCGCTGACAGGACCGTTGCGCTGATGAGCGATTTTGTGTGCGGTGCCAATAAGCCCAAGTTCCATCTGGCCGGCGTGAATTTTGGCCGTGATTTGCCGGAGCCATCGCTGGTGGCCGATATCCGCAACGTGGTGGATGGCGATGCCAGCCCGGACGGCAAGGGCGTGCTGTCACTGTGCCGCGGTATTGAAGTCGGGCATATTTTCCAGCTGCGCACTAAATACTCAGAAGCCATGAGTGCGACTTACCTGGATGAAAATGGCCAGACCAAGACCATGGAAATGGGTTGCTACGGCATAGGTGTGTCACGTATCGTAGGCGCTGCGATCGAACAGGGCAATGATGAGCGCGGTATTATTTTCCCCAAGAGCATGGCGCCGTTTGAAGTGGTGATCTGCGCGATCGGCTACGACAAATCGGAAACGGTCAAAGCTGCAGCCATTAAACTGCATGATGATTTGCAGGCGGCAGGCGTGGATGTACTGCTTGATGACAGGGGCGAGCGCCCTGGCGTGATGTTTGCCGAGGCTGACCTGATGGGAATCCCGCATCGTCTGGTGGTCGGTGAGCGCGGCCTGGCCGAAGGCAATGTGGAATATAAAGCCAGGGTAGAGGCTGACGCCAGATCTGTCGCGCTGGTTTCGGTGGTTGAGTTTGTGCAGGATTTGGCATAACATTGCCCTGACGCCCTTAAGGCCTTGTTCGGATTGAGAAAATAACGATGCGAAGATGCATTCTCGGAAGCCTGATGCTGTTGCTGGCCGGAATATCCGGCCTGAGCTACGCGGGTTCACAGATTGAAGAGCCGCTATCCAACAGCGTAAAAGCCCTGATGCAGCGCAGTGTGAGCGACCGGGCTGCGCCCACGCTGACCTTCGCAACGGAAGAAGAGGGACGCGCATGGATGAATGCCATGTCTGAACGCCTTAAAAAACGCATGCCGGATGCCAGGTACCGTGAAGATTTTCTGCGTACCGTACATTATGAAGCCAGCCGCGCCGGTCTTGACCCGCAGATGGTTCTGGGCTTGATTCAAGTGGAAAGCGGCTTCAAGAAGTATGCAGTTTCATCTGTAGGTGCGCGGGGCTTTATGCAGGTGATGCCGTTCTGGGTGCGCAGCATTGGAGCCAATGACCACAACTTATTCCTGCTGCGTACCAATCTGCGCTATGGCTGTACGATCCTGAGGCATTATGTGGATATTGAACGCGGTGATCTGTACCGTGCCCTGGGGCGTTATAACGGCAGCCTGGGACGGCCGGAGTACCCTAACCTGGTGCTGAGCGCATGGCGCAAGCATTGGGATTACACGCCCGGCAACTGGAATAACACGCCTAAGAATATCTAGTGCCGGTTCAGTTTTGAACCGGCTTGAATCCACCCCCAGACCTGATACTTAATCAGGTTTTCACGCTTCGCGTCACGTTCGTCTATGTAAAAGACTGTAACGGAATATGACAAATAAGTTTACATCCCGGCTAAATTCATTCAGTATGCCCCTAGCGATTTTTTTGTTCTAGGGCAACTTATAACATTTCTAATCTGCCCTGGCATCTCGCTGCTGTTCGTACTACCTTGTTATTCAACTAAAAATATATATTTGGGAGAAATAAAGTATGTCGAAATTAACTGCATTGGCTTTGAGTATTGCTGTTTTGGGTGGAGTCTGGGCATTTCTGGCTCTGGGACCTCTTGCTGGCTCGGTGTTGGTCTGGGCCGGGTTTATCGCATGGGGTAGCTATTTCCATACCGGGGGTGATGGTGCTGCACTGCAAAAAACGATTGCTGGCATGATTTACGGTGCCGTGGTTGCGGGCGTGGCTTTGGCGCTGGTTGTGGCTAACCCGGTAGGTCTGGGCGCTGCGATCGCGGCTCCGGTGTATGTAGCTGTGACCGTGTTCTTCCTGGTGATTGTGGCAGGCATCAACCTGCTGTCCGTAGTGCCGGCTAATGTGTATGGTTATGCTGCTACAGCAGGTTATGCCTTGAGCACCAACACGGCTAACCTGACCATGATGCCGAACCTGACCAATCCGGTGCTGCTGGTGGCGTTGTCTGTAGTGATCGGTGCTTTGTTCGGCGCCGCATCAGGCAAGCTGGCCGGAATGTTAGGCAAGTAAACGCTGGCCAGTCATAAAAAAACCGCCATTTCATAAATGGCGGTTTTTTATTGGCTGTATCAATCTGCTACTTCAGGACCTTAAATCCATAATAAGTGCCGAACTCGCCTTCAGGCTCATGATAGACAAACAGCATGTCATTGGCATAGCCGGTACCGTTGAAATGGTTCTGTGCACGTAATTTCAGGTCTTTAGGCAATTCACTCCTGCCCGCATATTTGCCATTGAGGTCAAAAATCAGCACCGCTTTATGGTCCACATCCAGCAGCACCAGCTCCTGCCCTTTTACGCCGCTGTAGCCTATAAAGTGATCGCTCACGTCGTGATGTTCTGCGCCGGCAGCGGTCAGGTCAAGTGCGATTTCCCGGATCTTTTCGCGGGATTTTGGATCCACGACCCACACTTTATTGCCGCGTTCCTGTTTTGCGTAGTATTGGTTGGTTTCCGGGTTGTAGCTCGGCATGGTGGCTGAATCGCCAAATGCAGGATTGAAACCGAGTATATCCGCTGAGCTGTTTTTTAAATCACCGTTCTCGGCCAGGTCAATTGAGAAAATGCCTGAATTTGGTGAAAACCCTACGTCACTCGAGATATTGTAGGTCACTGTTTCCAGTTTTGCGGTATTCGGGTTGTAATACAGTGAACGGTTGTCGTAGCCCGGGCGGGATGAGTTGACGTATTTCCCTTCTTCATCGTAAGCGTGGACTTCTGATTTTGAATAAGCTACTTCACCCTCGCCACCCATCGGGGCCAATCCGCCGTCAGCAATATAGTAACGCTTGAATACCGGGATATGCGCCACGGTCATCGGGCGTGTGGTAGGCTTTTTGGTTAGCGGGATTTTGATACCAACCTGTGCTTCAGGCAGTATTTCTGCATGAGCAAGCTGTGCAGCCGTTAAGAAAGCCATAGGAAGTAGTAAGTTTAAAACACGCATGGTCGGATTTCTCAATTTATTATCTAATAGTCTGATTGATAGGGTTAATTTAAATACATAGTTAATTTAAATATCAGCGCTGCTGCTTTTCTATCAGCATGGCATCGCCATAGCTAAAGAACCGGTACTCCTGTTCAACCGCATGCGCATAGGCTTTTTTAATGTGGCCTATGCCGGCAAAGGCAGACACTAGCATGAGCAGCGTGCTTTTTGGTAAATGAAAATTGGTAAATAAACGATCCACCACTTTGAATCTGTAGCCTGGGGTAATGAAAATATCCGTATCACCGTCGCCAGCCTTCAATTCGCCATGCCGGGCTGCGCTTTCCAGGGCACGCAAGGCAGTTGTGCCGATGGCCGTTACTTTGCCGCCATTGCGCCGTGTTTCATTGATGCTATCTACAGTAGACTGGGGAATGCTGAAAAGTTCACTGTGCATCTTATGTTCTGCAATGTTGTCTACCCGCACCGGCTGGAATGTGCCGGCGCCTACGTGCAGGGTGACATAAGCGATGTTGACGCCTTTTTGCTGCAGTTGTTCCAGCAACGCCTCATTGAAATGCAGTCCGGCAGTCGGAGCGGCCACTGCACCCAGGTTCTTGGCGAAAACAGTCTGGTAGCGTTCTTCGTCATCATCCGTAGCGGCATGGGTGATGTACGGCGGCAGGGGCAACGCGCCATACTGCTCCAGCAGGTCAAATACCGAGACATCACTCAAGAAATGCAGTTCGAACAAGTCGTCGTGGCGTGCGGCCACTTCCACATCAAATGCATCGCTCAGGCGCATGCGGCTGCCGATCTTGGGTGAGCGTGAAGCGCGCACATGGGCGTACGCAGTTTGTGCGTTGATGACGCGCTCGATCAGCACCTCTACATTGCCGCCGCTTTCTTTATGCCCGAACAGGCGTGCCTTGATGACCCGCGTATCGTTAAATATCAGCAGATCCCCCGGTTTGCAGGCATCCGGAAAGTCCAGAAACATTTTATCGGCAAGGGTTCCATCAGATCCGTCCAGGCATAACATGCGGCTGGCGGTACGTTCTTGGGTGGGATGCTGTGCAATTAAGGGGGAGGGTAAATAAAAATCGAAATCTTGGGTTTTCATAAATCGGATAGCTTGCTATAATAGCGAAATCGCAATTATACAGTAATGTATATTCCAAAGAGCCCAGGTGGCGGAATTGGTAGACGCACGGGACTCAAAATCCCGCGCTGGCGACAGCGTGCCGGTTCGATTCCGGCCCTGGGCACCAGTAAATCTTTGATTTGCACTCTATGGAAGTAATCAGGTGGTTGTGGCTGAGCTATGCCCGCCTTGCGTAAAGATCGCTATGTTCAATACACGTTCAGCTGTATATTGAACATAGCGTTTTTTTTCGCCTGTCTCCTGCGAAGGCTGGTTGCACCCAGCGCAAGGAATCGATGCCGGGGAAGCAAAACATCAGTCTCGCTGTCCGCCCTTATAAACTCAACCCGCTTTTAATGGCTGCCGTCTCAGAGCTCACTCAGGCATTTGATGTGTGTCATCACGCAGCGCCCAAGGGCATGCAGCGAGTAGCCGCCCTCCAGAACCGAGACGATACGACCTTGTGCATATTTTCTTGCAAGCTGTTTCAGGGTTTCCGTGACCCATAGATAATCGGCTTCTTTCAGGGCGAGGCCGCCCATATCATCTTCGTAATGCGCATCAAAACCAGCAGAAATCAGTAAAAATTGCGGCTGGAAACGATCCAGCGCGGGTAACCAGTGCTCCGTGACGGCTGCCCTGAATTCTGCGCCGCTGGTCCTGGCGGCAAGCGGTACATTGATGATGTGATCATTGCCGCTCCCTGCACCTTTATATGGGTAGAACGGGTGCCTGAAAGTAGAGCACAGCATCACGTGCGGATTATCGTGGAAGATGTCTTCGGTGCCGTCGCCGTGATGCACGTCGAAATCCAGAATGGCTACCCGCTGTAGCTGATGCTGGCTGATCGCATGCGCAGCGCCGACGGCCACATTGTTAAAGATGCAGAACCCTGATGCGCCGGAGCGGCCGGCATGATGTCCCGGCGGGCGTATGCAGCAGAAAGCGTTTTCGACTTCACCGGCCATCACTAGGTCAACCGCCTGTATCGCAGCGCCAGCAGCATGGATTGCCGCATCCAGCGTGAACCTGTTCATGGCGGTATCGCCATCCAGCTGCACCAGGCCTTCGGCCGGCGCCTGCCGGAAGACCCATTCCACATATTCGCTGTTATGCACCCGTGTTAACTGCGCTTTGCTGGCCGTTTCGGCATCGTAGTGGATCAGGTGGTCCAGCACACCGGATGCGATCAGTTGGTCATTGATGGCATGCAGGCGTTCCGCGCATTCGGGGTGGTCTGCTCCCATGCTGTGTTTGCTACAGGATGGGTGTGTGATATAGGCAGTGCGCATGATCCTGTTTTAAAGCAGTTTGTAGACAGACTTGATGCTGTCGTCCTCTTTGCTGGGCTCGATCGTAAAACCCAGGTTCTTCATCAGCTTCAGCATGTGGCTATTCTGGCTGAGCACTTCACCTTGCATCACCTTGAGGCCTCTTTCGCGCGCCGCATCCATCAATGCGGTCATTAGCTTACTGCCCAGGCCTTTGCCGTGCATATTGTCGGCGATGACAATCGCAAATTCGCAGCTTTCGCCATCCGGGTTGGTGGCGCAGCGTGCTACGCCAACTTCAACCTCCATTTTTTCGGCGTTGCGGCCATGGGTTTCCCTGACTGCGAGCAGTGCGATTTCGCGGCTGTAATCGATCTGCGTAAAGCGCACCAGCATCGCCTGGCTCAATTCCTGAATGCTGTTCATAAAGCGGAAATAGCGTGATTCTTCAGATAACTCGCGCACAAAAACCTGTTCGAGTTCGGCATCTTCCGGGCGTATCGGGCGAATCACGATGTTGGAGCCGTCACTTAATTGCCAGTTGCTGACTAAATGGGATGGATACGGATAGATGGCCATGTGTGCGTAGCGGTCGGCACTTGGTGTGCGGAACGCTACGACGACGCGGGCATCTGCTGCCAGGGCGCCATGTTCATCGGCAATGAGCGGGTTAATGTCCATTTCCATCAGCATCGGCAATTCGCAAACCATTTCGGAAACACGCAGCAGCAGGCTTTCAAGCGCATCCATATTCACCGCGGGCATGTGGCGGAATGCCCCCAGCATTTTTGCGACATGCGTGCCCTGAATCAGGTCTTTGACCAGGAATGAATTGAGCGGAGGCAGTGCCACCGAGCGGTCCCCCATGACTTCTACCATGGTGCCGCCGGCGCCAAATGTGATGACTGGGCCGAATACCGGGTCATTGGTCACGCCTACCATGAGTTCACGCCCATTCGGTTTCACGACCATGGGTTCAATCGACACTCCGTCTATCCTGGCTTCCGGGCGATACTGGCGCACGCTGTCCAGCATTTCATGATAAGCCGCCGGAACGGCCTGTGCGTTTGTCAGGTTGAGTATCACACCGCCGGCATCCGTTTTATGGGTGATGTCCGGTGAGTTGATTTTCATGGCGACCGGAAAGCCCAGCTCCAGCGCAATTTGCAGTGCTTCATTCGGTGAGCGCGCAATCAGTGTCTTTGCTACCGGGATGTGGAATGCCGACAGCAGTGCCTTGGATTCCATTTCGTTAAGCACCTTGCGCCTGTCTTGCAATGCCGCCTCGATCACCATGCGTGCGCCTTCCACATCCGGCTCCAGGTGGTGAGACAGCGGCCCCGGTACCTGTATCAGCAGTTTCTGGTTCTGGTAATACTCGGAAAGAAATGAAAACACTTCTACCGCAGGTTCCGGCGTGCGGAAACTTGGTTTCTTTGCATGATTGAAAAGCCTGCGCGATTCTTCAACCTGGGTGCCGCCCATCCAGCAGGCAATCAGCGGTTTGCTGTACTGATTGGAAAGTTCGATGACCGCGTTAGCCGCTTCCAGCGGTCTGGTCATTGCCTGCGGCGTCAAAATTGTGAGTACGCCATCTACGTTGGGGTCTTCAAGGCATGCTTTGACGGCATGCCGGTAGCGGTCCGCCTGGGCGTCACCGATAATATCGACAGGGTTGCCGTGCGACCAGGTTCCCGGCAGCGTCTGGTTCAGCTGATTGATGGTGGTGTCTGTCAGTTCTGCCATGACCAGTCCCAGGTCGGCTGCAATATCGGTTGCCATCACGCCCGGGCCGCCGCCGTTGGTCACGATTGCCAGCCGGTTACCGGTCGGGTGAAAACCGCAGGAGAGCGCTTTGGCTACGGAGAAGAGTTGCGTGACGGTCTGCACGCGCACTACACCGGCACGCCTTACCGCGGCATCGAAGGCGTCATCCGAACCGACCAGGGATGCCGTGTGCGACATGGCGGCTTTGGAAGAAACACTGTGCCTGCCAACTTTGACCAGAATGACCGGTTTGAATTGGGCCGCCGCCCGAATGGCGCTCATGAAGCTGCGCGCATTGCGTATGCCTTCAATATAGAGCAGGATGCTCTGCGTGGCGACGTCGGAAACGAGGTAATCGAGAATCTCACCGAAATCGACATCAATCGAAGAACCCATTGAGATGACACTGGAAAAACCGACATCATTGGATTTTGCCCAGTCCAGGATTGCGGTACATAAAGCGCCGGACTGTGATACAAAAGCCAGGTTGCCGGTATTGGCGCTGCCGTGATTGAATGTGGCGTTCAGGCCGATATCGGGGCGCATCACGCCCAGGCAGTTTGGCCCGATCAGGCGGATGTTGTAGCGTTTTGCATTTTCGAGTACGGCGCGCTCCAGCTTGATCCCGGCAGCGCCAGCCTCGCCAAAGCCAGCCGTGATAATGACCGCCGCTTTTACGTTGTGTTTTCCGCACTCCTCAATGATATCCGGCACGGAATGGGGCGGAGTGGCAATGATGGCTAAATCCACCGGCTCCGGTATCTGCGCGATGGAAGCGTATGACTGATGCCCCTGGATTTTGGGGTGATTCGGGTTGATCGGGTAAAGCGCACCCTGATAACCGCTTTGCAGCATGTTGTGGAATACGATTTTCCCGACGGAGTCAGTCTGGTCACTGGCGCCAAAAACGGCAACAGATTTTGGTGCGAATAGTGGTTTAAGATAATGCTGACCCATGGTTTGAACCCGCCGTTACATAATTGCTGTCATCTTAGCTGGTTTGGCGCCTTGCATATTGAGCTGTATCATCAGTTGGGCTTGAAACGCTCAAGCACATGCTTGGTCATGCCTTTTGCCAGCTCTTCTTCGCCAAAAAATACCGTCCCTATGCCGTCATTCTGCAGCATTTTGGATTCTTCTTCGCTATGGGTGCGCACGACCACTTCAATCCCTGGCTGCAAGGTGGTGGCGATTTCAGCCATTTTGCGTACATCCATCGGGTCCGGGGTGGCAATCACCAGCAAGGCAGCATTGGTGATATGGGCCTGGATCAACACTGAAGGGTCTGCTGCGTTGCCTGAAACGGCAGGTACGCCCGATTTACGCAGTTTTTCCACCATTTCACGGTTCTGTTCGGCAACGACATAAGGGATGCCGCGCGCGGATAGCGCTTCTGCAATGCGCCTGCCAACCCTGCCGTAGCCGACCAGTACGACCTGGCCTTCCAGGTATTTGCGCTCGGTACTCATCGGCAGCTCCGCAAACGGGTCTGTGCGCGATTCAAGCTCGCGTGCCAGCCTGGAGTGTTTCAAGGTCCAGGTCCTGAGCGGCTTGATGGTGGAAAAGACCAGTGGGTTCAGTGCGATTGAAATGAAAGCACCCGCCAGGATCAGGCTCATGCCGGCAGCCGGCAGGATGCCCAGTGACATTCCCAGGCCGGCCAATATGAACGAGAACTCACCGATCTGTGCCAGGCTTGCGGCGATGGTCAGCGCAGTGTTGAGCGGGTAGCGGAACGCAAGCACCAGTGCCATCGCCGCCAATGATTTGCCGATAATAATGATCGCCACTACGGCAAGCAGTTGTAACGGTTCGTTCCAAAGTACCTGCGGCTCGAACAGCATGCCGACTGACACAAAGAACAGTACGGCAAAAGCATCCCTGAGCGGTAATGATTCTTCAGCCGCGCGGTGGCTGAATTCAGATTCCCGCATCACCATGCCTGCAAAGAATGCGCCCAATGCAAATGACACATTGAACAGGGCGGAAGCGCCATAGGCGATCCCGATGGCAACGGCGACGACAGAGAGTGTGAACAGTTCACGGGAGCCGGTTTTGGCCACGTGCCATAATAACCATGGCAACGCGCGTTTGCCGACAACCAGCATCAGGATGATGAATACCGAAACCTGGACGATGGTCAGGCTGATGGTCTGCCATAGCGGCGCTGTGCTTGCGGCATCAGCGTTGCCTCCCAGCACGCCTGCCAGCGGCGGCATCAATACCAGCACCATGACGGTTGCCAAGTCTTCTACCACCAGCCAACCCACGGCAATTTTTCCGTTCATGCTGTCCAGTATCCCTCTGGCTTCAAGTGCCTTGAGCAGCACTACGGTACTGGCGCAGGATAATGACAGGCCAAAAATCAGGCCTTCGCCGAATGTCCAGCCCCAGGTCTGTGCCAGAATTGTACCCAGCACGGTAGCCAGCCCCATCTGCACGATTGCGCCGGGCACGGCAATGCGCTTTACGGCAAGCAGATCCTTGATGGAGAAGTGCAGACCGACGCCGAACATCAGCAGCATCACGCCGATTTCTGACAGTTGCGAGGCAATGCCCACATCTGCAACATAGCCTGGTGTTGCCGGGCCGAGAATGATCCCCGCCATCAGGTATCCCACGAGTGCAGGCAGTTTGATGCGTTCGGCGATGAAGCCGAATATGAGCGCCAGTCCAAATGCCGAAGCAATGGTGGTAATGAGTGAAATGTTATGTTCCATATGGTTTTCGCTGTTTATTGTTTTTGTTAAACACTGTTGTTATGAAATCGCCCGGTTTGAAAAGGCCGGCCGGCACAGTGTCAGGGCAGTCATAAGAAATTAATCGGGCAGGCTCCATTAGGATTCGCTCAAAGCGATTAAATTCCTGAAGTCATTATAAAACACTTATATTGCACAGAAAGTGCTGATTATGGTCTTATCATACATGATGCCATTTTATTTTTTATGAAATATATATTGCTGAATACCGCACAGTGAATAGGAGCAAGCCGTGAAATTATTTATTCTGGCAGTGATGTTATGCGTATCGGCGTGGGGGGTGAATTATTTCGCGGACACGGATCCATTCAGTGCTTTCAGGCACACCGGTACGCCGCAGGCAAGCGTGCTGGCAAAAGCGGGGGATGAATGTACGGCTATTGCGGAAAAAGCGACCGCGCACCTGATACCCAAGCTGGAGTTTCAACGGCTTGAGCTGGCCGGGCGTAAAGCCAATGTGGTTGTACGCTGCATGGCTGACCATGGCTTCTACCAGAATCCGGAATGGCTGAAATATGCCGAACCCATCGCTGCCAGAGTTTCATCCGAACAGCATATATCAGTCGATGAAGCGACAGAAAACCTGAAACGCATAGATATGCTGGTGTTTGAAGCCCGCCCTGATAAACCCGTTTATTGGCAATATTCAAAGAAAGCAGATCAATGATCTGCCTGTTATTCGCTCTTGAGGGCGAGCACTTTTGTTGATAGCTGTTCGGCTTCGCTTTCATCGAGAGGCCTGATCAAACTGATGATTTTCTCAAGATCCGGCGCATTTTTTTCAAGAATCGCAATCTTTGACAGCGTGAGCATGGCATCCAGGTGACGGCCATTCAGTGTCATGCATTTATTTAAATGCTGTTTTGCTTCGGCAATCTGGCTGGATTCAAATTCAGCGATTCCGAGAAAATACCAGCTGTCTGCAAGCTGGGGCTGATCCTTTGTCCATAAACCGGCAATCCTTTTCAGCTCCTGCCACTCATGGTTCTGGAACGGCACGACCACTTGCATGAAATATGGGTGCTGGTTATTCGGGAACGCCCAGAATGGCAGCTGATCTGTTTTCAAGGATAGCAGTTCCGGGGAGTCGAACAGCCGTTTGATCCATTCGACCGGCATGCTGTAAAAGAAGGAATTAGGTCCGGGATTCTTGAAGCTGGTGATGCCGATCAGGTTGAAATGCTGGTCGAACATCGCTCCGCCGCTGGAGCCTAGTGCAAATGCGGCATTGGAGCGAATGATCAGGTTGCCATCAAGAGGATAGGTCGCCTTTATGCTGCCATAAGAAGGTTGCGGTACGCTATTGCCGCTTGGAAATCCCACCGTGAATATTTCTTCCTCATACAGCAGCGTGGCGCTATCCCGCATCGGTACAGGTTTGAACGGCAGCTTGTCAAATTTCAGCAGGCACAGGTCGTGTTTCCAGTCGGCTTTCATGGCGATCGGCTGGTAGCCGTCGCCGTATTTTGCAATATTGGCACCGCGGGCATTTGCCAGTATGTGGCAATTGGTCGCCACATATTCATTGCTGACGACTACGCCGGTGCCGGTGCCGGTACTGCCATTGCCCAGGTCGACGCTCACATGCACAATAGACTCATTCAGTTTTAACAGATCCCCGATACCGGGTTGCGAGAAACCGCTGATAGGAGCTGCCAGTAAAGTTACCAGAAAAGCTGTTCTACCCATATAAACTCCTTGGGGCTTGGTTTGCCTTGGCTCTCCGCTAAACACGTACTGATTCGCCGCGGCAGGTCGGCTATAGCTGCATCGCCCATGAATATTTGTGTGTGAAATGGTGTTTAGGTTCAATCCGGCTGCAGATGTACGCTGCCAGGCGCATTAAATATGGCTTTTTTGCCTGTTTATTGCGCCTGCACACTGTTCAAGCCAATAAACACGGGTTATGATGGGGCCTGTTGTGCGAGGGGAGTGTAAATTCGCACAATGATGAGATTTGATTAAAATTCGTCTTAACTAATCAGGAACACTATCCATGAATAAACAAGAATTAATTGCCCAAATTGCAGAACAAGCCGGCTTAACAAAAACAGATGCAGCAAAAGCCCTGAACGCGATTACCGACAGCATCACACAATCCTTGAAAAAAGGTGACCCGGTAACATTGATCGGTTTCGGTACATTTAAAGTGGGTAAACGTGCCGCACGTACAGGCCGTAACCCACGTACTGGCGCAGAGTTGAAAATCGCAGCTTCAAACGCACCTGGCTTTACTGCCGGTAAAGCATTGAAAGATGCTGTGAACTAAGCGTTTGTTTTGTGGATGCATGAAAGCGGCTTAAGTTCAGCTTTTGGGTGTCCATCATTAAATCTACGCAGGATTTAGGTCTACGTAAGATTAGTTATACGCAAAAACGGGAGCCTCGGCTCCCGTTTTTGCATTCTGCCGCTGCCGCGTGATGATTTATCGATGCGGATTTCATCTGCTTAATTCCTCTGCCATCAAGCCCTGCTGCTTTTTCATGCGCAGGCTTGCCGTTTGCGCTTGCACTTCTGTTTCAAAACTCCGGTTAAGCATGCATAATGCAGTCAGCATGCTTTAAAGCTTAAAGATGGCTCAGGGCCTCATTCATGGGGTGACGCATGAATAAGGCTGGGCCATAAATGATGTTGAATTTCTGCCTTGAATTTTATTAAAAAGGATTGCTATGTTGGAAGCCTTATCGGATTGGCCCACGCCGTCTTATTTCAGTTTCGAATCCAGTAGTGCCCAATCGGGGCCGGAAAGTTGTTTGATCTATTTTGTGGATGGCAGGAAAGCCCTGGGCGAGTTGATCCGCATGTCTTTCGATGACGCCAGCATTACATTCCTGTCATCGCGCAGCGATGTCAATGAAACGATCGGCCTGGATCAGGTAAAAACCATCCGGCTGCTGAGGCCTGTTGTCATGCATCGGCAGATGGAGCTGCTGCATGAGCGCGCGCCGGAAGTTTTTCATTCAACGGATCGCCAGACTTTTACGGTTGAATTTATCGATAAGGAAACGATAGACGGGGAGACGATCGGCTATTCTGAAACCGGCAGCGGTTTATTCCTGTACTTTCCCAAAGAGGATGACCAGGTTTTGCGCTGCTTCATTCCCAGGCAGTGCATCGCAAGATTTCAGATCGGCATGCACCTGGGCGAGATGCTGATCCAGGAAAAGCTCGTGAACAAGGATCACGTTGAAGAAGCGGTAGCATACCAGCGTAAATTGCGTCACCAGCGCATAGGTGAATATCTGTCAGAGCAGAAGCTGGTTTCGCGTGAGCAGCTGGAGCAGGCAATCCTGCATCAGGAAAAGCGTCCTATCCTCAAGCTGGGCGAGGCGCTGCAGGAGCTGGGCCTGATCACGCAGGAGCAGCTTAATGCCGCGCTGGAAAAGCAGCAGCTGAACCGCAAGATGCCTTTGGGACGCATACTGGTGGAAATGGGCGCGTTGGAGGAGAACGTACTGAAAGGCGCGCTGGCTAAAAAGCTGGGTATTCCGTATGTTGGCCTCGCCAGGTTCAATATAGACCTGGATGCCGTGAAGCTGATCAATGCGGAACGCGCACGCAAGCATGTGCTGATGCCTTTGTACCTGCATGATGCGGCACTGGTGATTGCCTTCCAGGACCCCTTCAACACAAAGGCGGTGGAAGAGATCAGGTTTCTGACGCAGATGAAAGTGATTCCGGTGATGTCTTCCCATGAAGATATCGACCATGCCATCAAGAAGTACTATCACCCCCAAGTGGCGGATAAATATGCAGCAGTAATGACGGAAGAGGCGGCGCCCCCAAGCAGTGAGTACGATTTCTATAATACTGCGGCAGAATTGAAGATTAATGATCTTGCATCCAAATTATCCAGCGAGGATCAGGGTGTGGAGCTGAAACTGGAGGCGGTTAACGAGTCCGATAATACGCTGGTGCAGACGGTGAACAAGATCATTCTCGATGCTTTCAATGAGGGGGTTTCCGATATTCATATCGAGACTTACCCTGGCAAGCAGAGTACCCGGGTTCGGTTCCGTAAAGATGGCGTGCTGGCGGACTATGTCGAGATACCTTCAAATTTCCGTGAGGCGATCATTTCGCGGATCAAGATCATGGCGCAGATGGATATTGCCAATCGCCGGACTCCGCAGGATGGCAAGATCGATTTCCAGCGTTTCGGTTCTGCCAAGATCGAACTTCGTGTCGTTACCATTCCAACCAGTCATAATCTTGAAGATGTGGTGATGCGTGTATTGGCCGCAGCCAAACCGCTGCCGATAGAAAAGCTGGGCAGCGCCCCGGATATCCTGGATAGCCTGAAACATATGGTCGAGCGCCCGTATGGCTTGATCCTGGTGTGCGGCCCGACCGGCTCGGGCAAAACCACAACATTGCATTCACTGCTTGGTTATATCAATACGCCCAGCAGGAAAATATGGACAGTGGAAGACCCGGTTGAAATCAGCCAGACCGGTTTGCGGCAGGTTCAGGTCAATAATAAAAGCGGCCTCACCTTCGCGCATGTAATCCGCAGTTTTTTGCGGGCAGACCCTGATGTCATCATGATAGGGGAGATGCGCGATCAGGAAACCACAAAGATTGCGATTGAAGCATCCCTGACCGGGCATATGGTACTGTCGACCCTGCATACGAATACCGCCCCGGAGAGTGTGACCAGGCTGCTGGACCTTGGCATGGATCCATTCAATTTTGCCGATGCCCTGGTTGGTGTATTGGCGCAGCGCCTATTAAAGGCGCTGTGCAGGAAATGCAAACAGGCTTACGTGGCAGATGCGCAGGAAATAGACGCACTGCTGGCTGAGTTTCTTGAAGGCTCGCCTATCACACGGGAGGCGGCGTTGAAGAACTGGCAGCAGAATTTCTCTAAAAACGGCAGTTATACCCTATACAAACCAGCTGGATGTGCGCATTGCAATCATACCGGTTACAGCGGCCGTGTCGGGGTTCATGAACTGATGGCGGTGAATCCTGAAATCCGGCGCCTGATCCAGACCAGGGCGCCTTTGCATGAACTGCAGCTTGAGGCATTAAAAGCCGGCATGCGCACGCTAAGGCAGGATGGCATGCTTAAAGTGCTGCTGGGCGAAACGGATATGACGCAGGTGCGTGCAGCCTGCGCTTGAGTGTGCCGCATGGTTTTTTCAGGGAACCTCAGGGCTGGTTCAGGCGCCGTGTTTGAAGAAAAGGGCGGGTTTTTGATGGTTTTTTAAATATTTTTTAAATACTTTTAAAATAGGTTGGAAAATTCGTAAGATTTCATGTAATATGCCGCCTCGTTGGTTGAGGCAGGGTGCTTAGCTCAGTTGGTAGAGCGTCGCCCTTACAAGGCGAATGTCAGCGGTTCGACCCCGTTAGCACCCACCAAAAATCAGCGTAAAAGTACATAAGGTTCCTGAACGGCTTTATGTATAAGGAGTGGTAGTTCAGTTGGTTAGAATACCGGCCTGTCACGCCGGGGGTCGCGGGTTCGAGTCCCGTCCACTCCGCCAACAATTCCGGCATTATCCTGACGGGATGATGTGCCAAAGCAAAGCCCCGTTATCGGGGCTTTTTGCTTTTTCGGAGCCATCAGATAACTTTACGGCCTGGTCAAGCAGAGTTGGCCTGTTAATGCTGAGTTTTCAGTAACGCTTACTCTTTGCCGATCTGGTATTCTTCATAGCTGACTTCTACGATCTTTCCAGTAGCTGCATCAACTTCCACTTTGATTTCTTCTTTATCCGCTTCGAGAATATCAAATTCATAAGAGGCTTTGCCGTCTGCTTCCAGCTCATATTCGGTTTCAACCAGCGTGCCCGGGTGCGCTGCTAAAGCGGTGGCTTCTGCATCCGCCTCGCTGACTTTTGCCAAGGCCTTGAATTTTGCATTATCCGCGTTCACTTCCTGTTCAATCTCCGTCACTTTTCCGGATTGCGCGTCACATTCAATCTCCCAGGCACTGCCGTCCGCTGATTCAATATCAAATTCATACACCCCTCTTTTATTCTCGGATTTAAATTCTGCTTTAACAATCTTGCCTTCATGTTCAGTGAGGGCTGCCTTTACGCATTTTCCCAGGCTGTCATAAGCTTTTGGTTTGATGGTGTCATGGTCAGCCATTGCGGTATTCGCAAAGAGTGCGGCTGCGATCAGGGCGGTGCTTCTTGATAAACGCAACATATCAATCTCCTGTATTTTTGAGGTCATTTCACTGAAAATAAACCCAGTATAAACCTGCGTGCAGTGCAGGGTTTTTGCAATATAGCTCAGCTTGCAGTTTCGGCATTTTGATTTAACGCAAGTGTAGGCTGTATATCCGGGATATTGGCTTTACTAGAATCATAATTGCAGTAAAGTATTGGTAAAGCAAAACAATTCCGGTTCAATCATTATCAAACTCAATATGTTTCATATCCGCTCACTCAAGACAAGGGTGACTTTATTCACGCTGGCAATCTTTGTTGCAGGGATCTGGCTGCTTTCGTTTTATGCCGGCCGTATGCTGCATGGGGATATTGCACATCAGCTCGGGCAGCAGCAGCTTGCAACGACATCGCTGCTCGCAGCGCAGATTGATGATGACCTGAATGAACGTCTGGCTGTGTTGAAGGTGGTTGCAGAAACCTTGGGGGGCAGCAATTTGAATGATGCCTCATCCATACAGGCGCTGCTGGAGAATCGTCCGCTTTTTATCAGGTATTTCAATGCCGGCGTTTATGCTGCCGGCCCCGATGGCAGGGCTATCGCCTCTTTGCCTTACGCAAGCGAACGGGCGGGTATCGATTACAGCGATAGGGACTATATCGCCATTCCGCTCAGGCAAGGCAAGGCCAAGATCGGTCAGCCGGTTGTCGGCAAGGTTGTCGCTTCAGCCGTCCTGGGCATCGGCGTACCGATCATGAATAAGCAGGGTAAGGTCATCGGTGTGCTGGCCGGCGTGACTGACCTGGCAAAACCCAGCTTTCTGGATAAAGTAACCGAGAATCGTTATGGCAAGTCCGGTTATTTTGAATTGCAGGCGTCGAAAAGTGGCTTAATCATTACCAGTACCGGCAAGCGCAGGGTCATGCAGAGGTCTGAGCAGGGTGTCGGCCTTGCCTTGTCTGCGGGCGACAAAACGCTGGTCACCACGAATGCCCTGGGCGAGAGTATGCTGACTTCGGCAAGGCGTATCTCGGTCGCAGACTGGCTGCTTGTTGCATCGCTGCCGATGGCAGAGGCCTTTGCGTCTGTTTACAGCATGGAACGGCGCATTGTTCTCGTTACCATTCTGCTGACCATTGTTGCCGGCGGCCTGACGTGGTGGATGCTAAGGCGGGAGCTTTCACCGATGTTTGCTACAGTGAAGCAGCTGGCTTCTTTATCCGGGGCAGATCAGCAGTTACGCCCGCTCATGATTGACAGCCGCAATGAAATCGGCGAACTGGTTGGCAGCTTTAATGCACTGCTTGAGGTGCTGGGGCAGCGTGAGGATGCCTTGAGGGATAGCGAGTTCAGGTGGAAGTTTGCGATTGAAGGCTCCGGGGATGGCCTCTGGGATTGGAACGTGAGCGCGAACCAGATATTTTTCTCCAAAACCTGGAAACATCTGCTGGGGTATGCCGAGGCGGAAATTGACGGCAATCTCGCAGAATGGGAACGGCATATCCATCCGGAGGATAAGGCCAGGGTTCTTGCCAGATTGCAGGATCACCTGGATGGTAAAACGCCGGCTTATGTCAGCGAACACCGGGCCTTGTGTAAAGACGGCAGCTATAAATGGATACTTGACCATGGCCTGGTGGTCAGCCGTAATGCGGATAATAAACCACTGCGTGTCATCGGCACGCTCTCTGACATTGCCGGGCGTAAAGCTGCCGAGATCAGGCTGCGCATGCTGTCTACCGCCATTGAACAAAGCCCGACCTCGGTTGTGATCACGAATCTTGATGCCAGCATTGAGTATGTGAACCCATGTTTCACGGAGGCTACCGGTTACAGCCTGGCAGAGGCGCTGGGCAAGAACCCGCGTGTGCTGCAGTCAGGTCTGACCGACCCTTCCGTTTACGCGGATATGTGGACTACGTTGACCAATGGCCGCACCTGGGTGGGCGAGTTCATCAACAAGCGTAAAAATGGCGAGATCTACTTTGAAGAAGCGCACATCTCTCCGGTGACCGATATCGATGGCGCAGTCAGCCATTATGTCGCGGTCAAGGTTGATATCACGGCAAGAAAACTGGCTGAAGATAATCTGCGCATCGCAGCAGCCGTGTTCCAGTCGCAGGAGGGCATGATTGTTGCCGATGCTGACAGCACGATTCTGCGGGTGAATAGCGCCTTTACTGCAATCACCGGATACAGCGCTGAAGACGTGGTGGGCAGTACGCCCAAAGTGCTGAGTTCAGGCATGCACGATAAAGTGTTCTATGAAACGATGTGGGAAGTCATCAGCCAGACAGGCACCTGGGAAGGCGAGGTCTGGAATCGCCGTAAAGATGGTGAGGCTTACCTCGAACACCTTATCATCACCGCCGTTAAGAATGATGCAGGCAAGGTGACCAATTATGTCGCGACCATGACCGACATCACGAGCAGTAAACAGGCTTCTGAAGAGATTCACAACCTGGCTTTTTATGATCCGCTGACACAGCTTCCCAACCGGCGCCTGTTACTGGATAGGCTCAAGCAGGCTTTGGCCGCCAGCGAACGGAACAGCAGGCATGGCGCCTTATTGTTCCTGGATCTGGATCATTTCAAGACATTGAATGACACGCTGGGGCACGACATGGGTGACCAGCTCCTGAAACAGGTGTCTGCAAGGCTGGCTGGCTGTGTGCGTAAAGTGGATACCGTGGCGCGTATCGGGGGGGATGAATTTGTGGTGCTGCTGGAAAACCTGAGCAGCCACCCGCTAGAGGCTGCGGCACAGACCGAAACTATCGCTACCAAAATACAGGTTGCGATTGGCCGGCCATTCAATATCGGCTCGCACGAGCACCATAGCACTTGCAGTATCGGCGCTACCTTGTTTGTCAACCAGGAGCAGGCTGGTGTCGAGGCGATCCTGAAGCAGGCTGATATTGCAATGTACCAGTCCAAAGACTCCGGCCGTAACGCGATACGTTTCTTCGATCAGGATATGCAGGATGCGGTCACGGCACGCGCCAACCTGGAACACGAACTGCGTATGGCATTGGTGCAGAAGCAGTTCCAGCTTTATTTCCAGCCGCAGGTCGACCATGCCGGCTGTATATTGGGTGCCGAAGTATTGCTCCGGTGGCATCATCCGCAGCAAGGCATTATCCTGCCGGGGAATTTTATCAATCTGGCGGAAGAAACAGGATTGATCCTGCCGATGGGGCAATGGGTATTGGATACGGCCTGTGCCCAATTAAAAAAATGGCAGCAGGATCCACACACAAAGCAACTGACACTTTCTGTGAATGTGAGTGCAAAACAGTTCAGGCAGACTGACTTCGTCGACCATGTGCAGTCTGTCATCAGCCACTATGCCATTAATCCGGCATTGCTGAAGCTGGAGCTCACTGAAAGTATCCTGTTCAAGGATATCAACGGCATGATCTCGACCATGCGGGCGCTACGGGAAATCGGGATCCGCTTTGAGCTGGATGATTTCGGTACCGGGTACTCTTCGCTGCAGTATCTTAAAAAACTGCCCTTGAGCCAGCTGAAAATCGACCAGTCGTTTGTACGGGATATCACGATTGACAGCAATGACAGAACGCTGGTGCTGACGATCATTACCATGGCGCACAGCCTGGGGCTGGAAGTGATTGCCGAGGGTGTGGAAACCGGGCCGCAGTTCGAGTTCTTAAAGGATCATGGATGCGATCATTACCAGGGCTACCTGTTTGGCAGGCCGGTACCGCTGCATGAATTTGAGACTATGCTGCCGCAAAGCTGATTGCCGTTCGTTCTCATGCCGGTTTCTTTCCGCCGGGTAGTCTGTCACCGCGGTCAATCAACAATCTTTTACAAACTTGTTAATCCATATCTGCCTTGAAAGCGAATGGTCACTTATAATCTTAGCCCCGCCTTGCAGGCAGGGCTGCCACTTTATAACAGAACTGATGCTGAAGATTGAGTATATTTATCAGCCATAAGTTTTGTTGAATGCGTATATCAAAAAGAAAATTTAATTAAGCTGATGGATAGAAAAGACATTGAAAAAATTATCGTTGATAGTTTATTTATTTCCGAAAAAAGGCCAGGCAACACGGTAGTCGACATTACGGGCATGCGTGGCTGGTTTTCCCCTTTCAGCGAACCTTATGCAAACCGCATCGGCCTGGTGAGTGACCATGATGTTGAGACGTCAATTCAGGAAGCGATTGATTTTTTCAGAAGCAGAAACAGTGGGTTTACCTGGATCGTCAGGCCAGGCGATATTGATGCGCAACTGCCGCAACTGTTAATGAAGAACGGGCTGACCCCTTCCAGGTTCCACAAAGTGGCAGGAATGCATCTTGAGTCTTCTGCTATATCCGGGACGGAGAATTCGCAAATCAGCGTGCGGGAAATCGCCAAAGATGAATTTACAGAGCATATGGAATTGATTACACGTGCCTACGGTGCAGCTTCAAAAGCCTATATCGAGTACCTGTATGCACCGTCAGCGCATCATGACGGAGTGCAATCCAGAATGTATCTGGCTTCTTTGCGCGATGGGCAAGAGCCGGTCGGCTATGGTTACTGTTCTTATATCGAGAGCAATTCCGTCATGATGCTGAGAGGGGCTGCCGTTGTGCCCGAACATCGCAATAAAGGCGCTTACCGTGAATTGATACGGCAGCGGCTTGCAGATGCCTGCGAAAATGAGGTCAGCCACTTTGTGATCCAATCGGCACGGGACAGCTCCTATTCGACATGCCTGCGGTTCGGCTTTGAGGAGGTTTGCCCGCTGGAACTCTATCAATGGCTACCATCCTGAACATGCAGCTAACTGCATGTTGGCCGGGTCAGGCTTCATGCAAAATATCCGGTTCGATTTCAATAGGGTGCCAATCCCTTCCGGCTGCGGCAAGCGCAGCGCAGTAACCGCCTGGTGCTTCAATCTGCATCAGGCGCCATTCAGCAGTTGCTAGCCGGTTGTGCTCATCACTGCGTAAAGCGTCTGTATCCCCGGCCGCCTGCGATACGCAGAACTGATGTGCAGGCCGTGTAAACCCAGTTCCCAAAGCCTTGATATAGGCTTCTTTGCGCACCCAGGTTTGAGTAAACGCCAGTTGCTGTTCATGGACAGGCCGCGATAGCAGGCCGGATATTTCTGCGGGTGAAAACACCAGGCGCGCAACCGATTCTGCATCCGCGACCTGTGCGATGGCCTGTATGTCGATGCCTACCGCCCTGTGCATCGCAACGGCCACCTTGGCCATGCGATGGCTATAAGATAGATTGAAGTGAAGGCCGGAGTTTTTGCCAAGATGCGGTTTTCCGGCCTGGCCATATTCAAAACCCAGTGCCGCAGCATCGCCGCCCATATACAAAGCCAGAATCCTGCGCAAGGAAGCCCGTGCAATGATAAAGCGTTGTTTTACTTCCGGAATGCGGATGCGCTCAGCGCGGCTGGTTTCTTCAGCGGATAGCAAAGAGGCGTGATGTGCGATTCCGGCCTTGTCGGTTTCAAGTTGAATGGTCCAGACATGTACCTGGTTTTGATCCAGTGCGGGCAGTGATGTCGTCATTTTGACCGGGCATTGTTGATGCATGCCTGCAGCGCCTCGGCTACATGCTTTACTGCCGGTAATCTCACCAGGCCACTATGGCTGGTTGGGAAAGAATGTGTCGTTACCGAGCCTTTGAACCATCTCTGCCAGCCCAGCAGCTTGTGTACAGTGTGTTTTGTAGATTCTTCAGCGATAAAAAAATCAATATACTGTGTGGATTTGCGGGGCTGATACGCCATGTGCGCATATTTATGCGCTTTATGCACATCCTGGATTTTAAACAGGCAGTTAAGCTTGAATGTCGTCAGGAAAGCTGAACGCAGCAGGTTGCGCATGCTGTGCGTTTTTCCGCGTAGCAGGCGTTTCAGGGCGTTAAGCCAGCGATGGCTCTGGTATATCCACGGGCAATAAGTATCCAGCAGAACCAGGGCAGCGACATGATCGCCTGATTGATTCAGTTGCTGTGCCATTTCGTAGGCAACCACGCCGCCACTGGAGTAACCTGTGATCAAATATGGCCCTTCGGGTTGTATCTGGCGCATGGCCTGGATGCAGTTGGCTGCAATGTGTTTAATGCTGCAATCGGGGGTGTGGCTGCCAAAAACACCGCGCGCCTGCAGGCCGTACACTGCCTGGTCTGGAGCCAGGTGGCGTGCCAGCAGGTAATAGTCGAGCAGGTGCCCGCCTTTGGTATGCACAGCAAACAGCGGTTGGCGGGAACCTTCCTTAATCAGTACCAGCTCCGGGTTGGCGCCAAACCGGTACTGGTCGCGCAATGCGCTGGCGATAGAGGCTATGGTGCCGCCGTGAAACCATAGAAAATCCAGGGGTAGCTTCTTCTGAAATACTTTTTCAATCTGATCTATCATCTGTGCGGCGAGCAGCGAATGTCCGCCAAGGTCGAAAAAATTGTCATGGATGCTGGTTGGCGCAACCTTAAGCAGGCTTTCCCAGATGGCAGCCAGATGGCGCTCGTAGGTATCAAAAGATTCCTGCCGCCCGGCAGTGGCTGTCTGTAACGGCAGAGGTCGCGGTAGTGCCATACGGTCTATTTTGCCGCTGGCAGTTAATGGCAGTTCAGGCAGCAATGTAAAATGACGGGGCAGCATGTATTCAGGCAATGATTGTTTGAGTGCCAATCTTATATCGCCAGGCTTGAGGCTGGGGTTGCGTGTCACCATGTATGCCGCCAGAAATTTATCATCGGCTGCATCTTCACATGCAATGACAGCGGCATGCTGAATATCCGGCAGTGCCAGGAGTACAGCCTCTATCTCTCCCAGTTCAATCCTGAATCCCCTGATTTTTACCTGGCTATCTGAGCGGCCTAATACCTGCAAATAGCCATCAGGCAGCCAGCGCCCTCTGTCTCCGCTTTTGAATAAACGCTGTTCGGGTGTCTGTGCAAACGGGTGTGGCACGAACTTTTGAGCAGTCAGGCCGGGGGCATTGAAGTATCCTCTTGCCATCAGCCCGCCAAGGTAGACCTCGCCCTCTCTGCCGATTGGTACGGGCTGCATGGCCTCATCCAGTACGTAGACCTCCATCATGGCGGCGGGGCGTCCTGTGGCATGAATCCCATGTTGAGTATCCCGGCTTAATTTCATGGTGGCGGCGCCGGGAACCTCGGTGCAGCCATAGATAATATGCAGTTCGGCATTCAGGTGTGAAAGAAAATCCTGTTTCAGTTGCAGCGGGATATCCTCACCTGAGCAGGTCACCGATTTAAGGGAATGGCAGAGTGCTATATTGTCTGAATCCAGCAGGGCGCGCAGTGCGGTTGGCGTTGAGACTAAATGGGTAATGCGGTGCCGATTGATATAGCTGGCTAGTTCCCGGAAATTTTTTTCCAGTCCGCGCGGTGCAATGAACAGCTGTTGCCCGCTGACCAGCGGGCGCAGCATCTCTGCCCTGGTAAAGGTCGTGCCGGAGTCGGTTTTAAGCATATGCCGCTCAGTGCCGCTATCAGCTACATGCTGCTCGCAGTAAGCACCATACGGAAACATGACGGCTTTCGGCTTGCCGGATGAGCCTGATGTGAAAAAGATGCAGGCCAGGTTCTGCGAGCTGACCTCGGCTGCCGGCAAACTGATCTCCTGATGTTCTTCAGCGTGTTCAGACGCATCCATCATGATCAGGAGTGTGTGCGCATCTTCCAGTTTTTCGTGATCAAGTCTTGCATGATATTGGTGTGTTGTAAGAATCACGCGCGGACTGATCTCCGCAAGCATCGCTTCCAGCCGCCTGGCCGGGGCGGATGGCTCAATGAAGGCACATGCCCCGCCGGCTTTATGGATGGCGATAGTGCCGATCACCAGCTCCGGGCAGCGTTCCATATATAAAGCAACAACAGTTTCAGGCCCCACGTCCATAGCGCTGAGCATTTTGCCGAAGTGATTTGCGCGTGCGTTCAGTTGAGCATAGGTAAGCTGACCGCCATCATGGGAAACGGCAATCGCGTCGGGTGTTTTCCTGACGTGAGCTTCAAACCGGCGGTGCGGCAGATTGGGTATTAGCGGCAGTACCGGGCCGCGGCCGAACTCAATGGTCATATGATTGTTATGTATGTCATCAGACATTTGTTATATGGTAAAAACTGTGTAATGTTCAGTATGAAAACATCCGGCTTTCATACTTCGATCCGGTTCGGGCTAAAGTCGTGCAGCCAGCCATGGCACAGTGATCAGAGCATTATAGTTGCTAGGCGCGGAATACCCAATATTCCATGGCTGATGAATGATTGTGAATCAGGCTGGTTCAGGGTTAAATATTCATATTGCACATTCTGCCAAAAGCGTTAAATTAGTGTTTTAAATAAAAGTATCGGGTCATTCAGATGAAAACATACAAGTTATTGCTGGCAGTGTGCATGGCTTTCTTTTCACTCGCCGCTACCGCACAGGATGCATTCAGGCTTTCCGTCAATTTAGAGCAGGTTAAGAATAACAAAGGCAATATTTTTGTTGAGCTGTATTCAGACCCCGCAACATTCCGCAAAAGCGCCAAAGCATTTAAAATCATTAAAACGCAGGCGGTAGAAGGCGCGTCGAACGTCACTTTTGAAAACCTTGCTGCCGGCACTTATGCCGTGCTGACTTACCATGATGAAGATGGCAACAATGAAATGAACAAGCGTTTCGGCATGATTCCAACCGAGGGGTATGGTTTATCGAACAATCCTAAAGTCATGGGGCCGCCATCATTCAAGGATAGCCAGTTTGAAGTCAGGCAAGATACTGAAATCAGTATTCATTTTAATTATTGAGATTTTCGTATCAAAAAGTCTGTGGAGCGACAGGTTGCAGACCGCTATCCAGACGGCATGGCACTTTCATGGTTTTGCTGACTTAGCATTCATGAACAGCAATAGGGTAGTTAATTACGTCTGGCGCATAATTCAATCACACAGACACGGCATACCGCCAGTTTGAAAAACAAAACCAAGGAGAATGATGATGTGGACTAAACCAGCAGCGACTGAAATGCGTTTTGGCTTTGAAGTCACAATGTACGTAATGAACAAATAATAAAGTTCATATTGCAATATATTGCATATAAGGGAGCTGCGGCTCCCTTTGTCATTTGCATGACATGAAATTTGCCTATAGTCACAAACTGTCAGCAGCAATCATTGAAGTTACCACTTCATTTGTAACAAACGAGAGATCAAAAATTTCTTAAGGAGAATTAAATGAGCACATACCAGAATTATGATGATAATCAGCGTAATACCACGCTATTTGGGTCAAACAAATTCATCCGTATATTATTTACGGCAGTATTCGTGGCAGCAGTCTTTATCGTGCCGCCCCTCGCAACAGCACAGTTTTTCCTGACTTAGACTTGATGCCGCTTGGGTGAAACTGATCCTGGGCGAGTTTAAAAGTGAGTGCCTGCCGCACAGCCTGAAAGTGAAGTCATTAAGAGGCTGGTTTTTGAGGTGTAAAAGACAAAAGGCTTACAGTCGTTAAACTGTAAGCCTTTGTTTTGTATGGTGCGCCTAAAATGATGGATTTGGGCACTGGGTGGAATGTCTGATGATAGCTTGACTATTAAATTCAGGGGCGCATTGCCGATAGGTGGAGCGACCCCAACAACGATTGCTTAGCCTGCAACTGTGCGAACTTTCGCAAGCATGTCTTTGATTGATGAAACTAAAATTAAGTGCTCAGCGTCGACCCTATCCAATGTCTTGACGATGGTACTTACATCCTCAGCATCGGGGATTAAGGTGGTGTAGTTAGCTTTAAGCATTGATCCTAGATCACCCTGTATTCGGTCAAGAGCATCAGCAATATCGTAACGGTTCTCGGTGATGAGTGATATATCAAGCATTTGTCTAGAAGTGCGGAGGGCGTTTGAATAGACTTTCTTTTCACGCCACTTGGTGTGCTCAATCTCACGTATTTCAAGTTCTAGATTTGCTAGACCACGAGATAAGGTTCTTTCATTAGCTAAAATCTTCTTTTTTAGAGGCTCAGTCGCGGCTTGGGACTGCATAATAATCTGATCGGTTAGTGTTTTCTTTGAGTCGTCCACATGATCCTCAACCAATCGGCGGAGATTTCGCAATTCGTCTTCAACTGCTGAGTGCAGTTCCTGTCGAAGTGCTGTCTTGTCTCGTTCATAGATTCTGAAGTTCGCAAACCAGCTGAACCCTACTAGTAAGGCTGCGATTGTCGCTAGCGTTCCCAGTGACCAATAGACGGTGGATAATAACTTATCTTGATAGGACTCGACTATCTGCAATTGGGCCTTTAGTTGCTTTACCTCGTCTTGTGCAGCGATTAAGTTTTGCTGAAGATGTTGACTCATTTCGGGTGCCGCACGGGCATACCAAGAGAACGTCACTCCAAATATGAACAATGCTAGGTAAATATGTTTCTTCATGTTGTCTTTCGATGGATTGTTATTAGTGGGGCTAAAAAGAAGTGGGTTAACGTAAAGTAGACTTTTATTCGACTGTGGCGTGACTCATCACTCCGTTCATGTAACACGGGGAGGGCTATAAATACATTAACGATAAATAATACTAGCATGATTGTTAGAATGAAGGCATGGCAGCGTTAGCGACGCACATCATTCACGCAAATAATAGGGGGCAGACCACAATTTATGAATAACTAATTTCACGGAGGTGTCATCCGCTTGCTTATAGCAGAAGGAATCAAGAAAGTTATTGCGATGGTAGCTAGCAGTGCTGGGTGAGGTGTGACTGTGCGATGTTATAAAACAAAAGGCTTACAGTCGTTAAACTGTAAGCCTTTGTTTTATATGGTGCGCCCAAGATAATGAAGATGGGCACTGGGTTGATATCATTAATATTGGCTGAATGATTTAATGCTTAGCATGTAAGTACAAGCTAGTTATCTTGCGAAGGTCTTCTAAACGGCACGACGTTATGTGTATTTTGGATTTCTGCAGAATTACTTGTTTGCATTTTTAATCTGCATTTGGGGAATTGTGAGCATCCCCAAAATTGTTTACCTGCATTTTCACCAGCTTTTGTAGTTCTTAATACCATCTTACTGCCACATTTTGGGCAGAGCCTAGGTGAAGCGGTGTTGAATCTTGCTTGCAAATTGTTTACATGCTCGCGATGCGTATTAAATGAAGGTGACAGTCGCTCAGTCTGAATAATTCTTAAAATGTTTTGAACCTCAGTCAGTGAAAGTATTGGTACTTTCTTTGATTTGATATAGCTAATAAAGGTGGCAGCAGTTCTTACATTCGGGGGCGGTCTTGTTTTGAAAGTGCTACCACCTACAAAAATAATAACGGAGTGAAATTTATCTGAAGAAATACTCAATGAGCTTTCTAGAGCTTTAAGGTGTTTGTAATTTTGGTGTAATGGATTTTGGAATTTGTAGGTTTTTTTGTATAGCTTTTGAGTCCACATGCTTTGCTTTTCATCCCCGAATATCCAACCTGAATAGTTCTTGGTTTCAACTACAAAAACACCATATTCCGACACGAATATATGATCAATTTGGGTGGTGCCATCTGGAGTAGCTAAGGTGACATTATGCACAGCATGGTATGTGGACTTATCAAGGAAATACTTTGCAGAGTTTCGTATGTAAATTTCTCCGGCAAATCCCTTAAATGAAGGTGATTTTAGAATGGCTGAGATAATCATTAACGGAATAACCCACCAAATATGCTCTAACAATTGAGAGGTTAGGTCCATAATTTCCCCTTTTCTTATAACACTCTAGCAGCCTAGATTGCTTTATTCGATATTAATCAAGGTTCTTATATTTTGAAATGAATTTCGGTTTTTGTCATTCTAGAAAAGTTTAGTGCCCATTTCTATTCCATACGTTGATAAATAAAAGGGCTGATTTCATTATAGAATCAGCCCTTTTATTATGTGGAGCAGTCAATAATAGGGGACAGACCACAATTTATGAATCACTAATTTACATTGGTGTTATCCACTTGCTTATAGCAGAAGTAAAATAATAATAGGGGACAGACCACAATTTATGAATAACTAATTTACATTGGTGTTATCCGCTTGCTTATAGCAGAAGGAATCAAGAAAATTATTGCGATGGAAATAATAGGGGACAGACCACAATTTAAAATAATAGGGGACAGACCACAATTTATGAATAACTAATTTACATTGGTGTTATCCGCTTGCTTATAGCAGAAGGAATCAAGAAAATTATTGCGATGGTAGCTAGCTGTGCAGGGTGAGGTGTAGTTGATCGATGTTTGAAAAAACAAAAGGCTCACAGTCGTTAAACTGTAAGCCTTTTGTTTTGTTTGGTGCGCCCGAAGAGATTCGAACTCCTGACCCCTTGGTTCGTAGCCAAGTACTCTATCCAGCTGAGCTACGGGCGCGAAAGCGTGCATTATACTTGAAGCTGGTTTTTTTTCCAGCAATATTTCACACTTTTTTAAACTGGCGGAGAGCGAGGGATTCGAACCCTCGATACAGATTTAAGCCCGTATGCTTCCTTAGCAGGGAAGTGCCTTCGACCACTCGGCCAGCTCTCCGTTTTTAGCGATACTTATCAGTTTACTGATTTAGTAACGCTTATCAGTTTTCCTGATTCACAATACTTGCCAGTTAGCTGGCTTTGTAGTGTCGATCAGTTTCCTGATTACTTCTTTTCGCTTATTGCGAGGGCGTGATACTACTTGAAACCCTTTTAAAAATCAACGATAACTTGCTGCATTTGCAGAAATTATTCGGCGTCCAGCTCAAAAGCTTTGTGCAGTACGCGCACTGCAAGTTCCAGGTATTTTTCATCAATCACTACTGCGATTTTGATCTCTGAAGTTGAGATCATCTGGATATTGATACCTTCTTCAGCCAGGATGCGGAACATTTTGCTGGCGATGCCTACGTGCGAACGCATGCCCACGCCTACGATGGAAACCTTGGCGATTTTGTCGTCGCCTTTGATCTCACGTGCGCCGATATGTGCCTGCACCTTGTCACGCAGGATGCTGAGCGCTTTGTTCATTTCATTTTTGTTCACGGTGAACGTGAAATCAGTGGTGCCGTCGGCGCCTGTGTTTTGGATAATCATATCCACATCAACATTGGCTTCGGCAATTGGGCCTAAGATTTGATAGGCAATGCCTGGTTTGTCAGGTACGCCTAATACAGTGATTTTGGCTTCGTCGCGATTAAATGCGATGCCTGAAATAACGGGTTGTTCCATATCTTTTTCTTCCTCAAATGTAATCAGTGTGCCTTCGCCTTCGTCGTCAAAGCTGGAGAGCACGCGTAATTTAACTTTGTATTTGCCGGCAAATTCTACTGAGCGAATCTGCAGTACTTTGCTGCCTTGTGAGGCCAGCTCAAGCATTTCTTCAAATGTGATTTTGTCCAGGCGGCGTGCTTCAGGCACTACGCGTGGGTCGGTGGTGTATACGCCGTCAACGTCGGTGTAGATCTGGCATTCGTCAGCTTTCAGTGCTGCAGCAAGCGCTACACCGGTAGTGTCTGAGCCGCCGCGGCCCAGTGTTGTGATATTGCCGTTGCCATCAACGCCCTGGAAGCCGGCAACTACCACCACATAGCCATTGTCGAGGTCGTTTTTAATGTTGCCTTCGTCTATGCTCAGGATACGTGCTTTGGTGAAGGCGTCGTCTGTCAGGATTTTGACTTGTGAGCCGGTGTAGCTTTTGGCTTTGATGCCAAGCTCCATGAGTGCCAACGAGGTCATGCCGATCGTGACTTGCTCGCCGGTAGAAAGTATGACGTCTAATTCGCGCGGATCCGGATCCGGCATGATTTCCTTCGCCAATGAAATCAAGCGATTCGTTTCGCCGGACATGGCGGAAACTACCACAACGACTTTGTGCCCCATTGCTTTGTAGCGCGCAACCCGGCGCGCCAGGTTGCGGATGCGATCTGGATTGGCGACTGAGGTGCCGCCGTATTTTTGTACTATAAGTGCCATATATATAAAACCTAATAATTAAACAGCAGATGAACGCCGATGCACGCAGATAACCCCAATTCAACATCGGCGTTTATCGGCGTTTATCGGCGGTTAATTTATTTTTTCTTTAATCCAACTCTCTACACTTGCTAATGCTTTTGGCAAGCTGCTGGCATCGGTGCCGCCGGCCATTGCCATATCCGGTTTGCCGCCGCCTTTGCCGCCAACCTGGCCTGCTACAAAGTTCACTAACTCACCTGCCTTGATTTTGCTGATTAAATCAGGGGTTACACCTGCAGCCAGGCTTACTTTGCCATCATTTACACTGGCCAGCACAATTGCCGCAGACTTAAGCTTGTCTTTTAACTTATCCATGGTTTCGCGCAGGGCGTTGGCATCCGCGCCATCCAGCGTGGCCGCCAGGGTTTTAACGCCGGAAATTTCCACAGCCTGTGTTGCCAGGTCATCCCCTTGGGAGGAAGCCAGTTTAGATTTCAAACGCGCCAGTTCTTTTTCCAGTGATTTTGCATATTCAGCCAATTGGCCTACTTTGGCAGCCACTTCGCCTGCGGGTGCTTTGAGTTCGCTGGCCAACTGTGCAATCAGACTCTGCTGGGCATTGATAAGTTTCAGCGCGCCCTCGCCGGTAGTGGCTTCAACGCGGCGCACGCCTGCCGCCACTCCGCTTTCAGAGGTGATCTTGAACAGGCCGATGTCACCGGTGCGGCTGACATGCGTACCGCCGCAGAGTTCGCGCGAGGTGCCAATGTCCAGCACACGCACTTCATCGCCGTATTTTTCGCCAAACAGCATCATGGCGCCGGTTTTCTGTGCGGATTCAATATCCATGACGCGTGCCTGGCAGGCTGCGTTTGCCAGAATCTCCGCATTGACAATCCGCTCAACTTTGGCGATTTCGTCATCGGTCATCGGCGCGTTATGCACAAAGTCAAAACGCGTTTTGTCGGTATCGACCAGTGAGCCTTTCTGCTGCACATGTTCACCCAGCACTTCACGCAGCGCCTTGTGCATGAGGTGGGTGGCAGAGTGGTTGCGCATGGTGTTGGTGCGTGCTTGCACGTTAACACGGGCAGTGATGTGGTCGCCCACGCTCAGGGTGCCGGTTTTCAGCACGCCGTGGTGGCCAAATACGGTCGCCTGGATTTTTTGTGTATCCTCTACCGCAAAAATGCCGTTAGCGCCGCGCACTTCGCCGCTGTCACCAATCTGGCCGCCGGATTCAGCATAGAATGGCGTGTTGTTGAGCACCACAACACCTTGCTCACCTTCGTTTAATCTGGTGACGGCTGCGCCATCTTTATACAGCGCTGTGACCTGGCCTGCGGTTTCCAGTTTTTCGTAGCCGTAGAAAGTGGTGGCAATGCCATCGTATTCAAGGTTGGCAGCCATCTTGAACTTGCCGGCAGAGCGTGCCTGTTCTTTCTGGCGCGCCATCGCGGCATCAAAAGCGGCGGTGTCCACTTTTACTTCGCGTTCGCGGCAGATGTCAGCAGTCAGGTCTAGTGGAAATCCATAGGTATCGTGCAGTTTGAAAGCGGTCTCGCCATTGAATATTTCTTTGGTATTGGCAAGTTCTGTTTCCAGAATCGTCATGCCGTTTTCAATGGTTTCAAAGAAGCGGTCTTCTTCCAGTTTCAGAATGTCTGTAATGCGCGCCTGATTGCTTACCAGTTCAGGGTAAGCGCTGCCCATGGCAGCCACCAGGTCTGGCACGATCCTGTTAAAGAATGCGCTGCGTACGCCAAGCTTGTAGCCATGACGGATCGCGCGACGGATAATGCGGCGCAGTACATAGCCGCGGCCTTCATTGCCTGGAATCACGCCATCGGCAATTAAAAAGCTGCAGGCACGGATGTGGTCTGCCAGCACTTTGAGTGAAGGGCTGTTCAAATCAGTGGCTTTAGTTTCACGTGCGGCGGCTGCGATCAGCTTTTGGAACAGGTCGATTTCATAGTTGGCATGCACATGCTGCAATACCGCAGAAATACGCTCCAAGCCCATGCCGGTATCGACTGAGGGTTTTGGCAGCGGGTGCATCACCCCGGCTTCATCGCGGTTGAACTGCATGAACACGTTGTTCCAGATCTCGATGTAGCGGTCGCCGTCTTCATCCGGACTGCCAGGAGGCCCGCCAAAGTGGTGTGCGCCGTGATCATAGAAAATCTCGGTACATGGACCGCATGGGCCGGTGTCGCCCATCATCCAGAAGTTATCGGATGCGTAACGTGCGCCTTTGTTGTCGCCGATGCGGATAATGCGCTCGGCCGGCACGCCGATGTCATTAAGCCAGATGTTGTAGGCTTCGTCATCTTCAGCGTAAACCGTTACAGTCAGCTTGTCTTTCGGCAGTTTGAAAACTTCAGTCAGCAGTTCCCATGCGTAGCTGATGGCGTCTTTTTTGAAGTAATCGCCAAAGCTGAAGTTGCCCAGCATTTCAAAGAAGGTATGGTGGCGTGCGGTGTAGCCTACGTTTTCAAGGTCATTGTGCTTGCCGCCGGCGCGTACACATTTCTGGCTTGAGGTTGCACGCGTATATGGACGTTTGTCAAAACCCAGGAATACGTCTTTGAACTGGTTCATCCCGGCATTGGTGAACAGCAGGGTAGGGTCACCATGCGGTACCAGTGAACTGGATGAAACGATTTCATGGCCTTTAGAGGCGAAAAAATCCAGGAAGGCCTGGCGGATTTCGTTACTGCTTGGGTTGTTGCTTAATTTAATTGTCATAAAATTTGATTCTAAATAGCCTGTTTAATCGTTTTCTTCAGCTTCTGCAGCGTTTAGTACTTTTTTAATCATGTCAAACCCAAAGCCGCGGCTTTGCAGGAATCTGGCTTGTTTGGCCCATTCTTCACGGCTTTTTGGGCCATGTTTGAATTTTTTACGCCAAATTTCGGTTGCGTTGTTAAGCTCGTTATCTTTGACCTGTCCGATTGCATCGGCAATCAGGTGGTCTGCCACGCCTTTTTCACGCAGCTCGTGCGCAATTTTTGCGCTACCGAATTTTGTCTGCCGCGCATGTACGATCTGTTCGGTAAAACGCGCGTCTGAAAGCCAGCCACGCGCTTTAAAGTCTTCCAGCAAAGCCGGGATATCATCGCCCTCATCGGCATAGGTCTTGAGCTTTTGCCCGAGTTCCGCATATGAATATTCACGCTTGCCCAGATATTCCAGGGCGCGCTGCCGCAGGTTTTTTTCCAGCGGGGTTCTCAATTGCGGTTACTCAATCATCCTCGCCGCGCGGTGCTGCCATGACTTCATTGAGCTTTTTGGCATTGGCGCGGATTTTGTCTTCCAGGTCTTGAGCGATTTCCGGGTGCTCGCGCAGGAACTCTTTCGCATTTTCTTTACCCTGGCCGATTTTCTCGCCGTTGTAGCTATACCACGCGCCGGCTTTTTCGATCAATTTGATATTTGAGCCCAGTTCGATGATTTCGCCAAAACGTGAAATGCCTTCGCCATACATGATGTCGAATTCTGCTTGTTTGAACGGAGGTGCAACTTTGTTTTTGATGACTTTTACGCGGGTCTCGGAACCGGTGACCTCATCACCTTTCTTGATGGCACCGGTACGGCGGATGTCCAGCCGTACAGAAGCGTAGAATTTCAGCGCGTTACCGCCGGTGGTCGTTTCCGGATTGCCGAACATGACACCGATTTTCATGCGGATCTGGTTGATGAAAATGACTAAAGTGTTCGTACGTTTGATATTGCCGGTCAATTTACGTAACGCCTGGCTCATCAGGCGCGCTTGCAGACCCATGTGTGAATCGCCCATTTCGCCTTCAATTTCGGCGCGCGGTGTCAGCGCTGCCACCGAGTCCACGACCACGATGTCTACGGAGCCGGAGCGCACCAGCATGTCAGCGATTTCAAGCGCCTGTTCACCTGTATCTGGTTGGGAGATCAGCAACTCCGGCACGTTGACGCCAAGTTTTGCTGCATATTGCGGATCAAGCGCATGCTCAGCATCGATAAAGGCTGCGGTACCCCCTATTTTCTGCATTTCAGCAATCACTGAAAGCGTCAGTGTAGTTTTACCTGATGATTCAGGACCGTAGATTTCAACAATGCGGCCGCGCGGCAGGCCGCCGATACCTAAAGCGATATCGAGACCGAGCGAGCCGGTCGATACGGCTTGAATATCTTCGCCAATGTCACTATCACCCATGCGCATGATGGAGCCTTTGCCGAACTGTTTTTCAATTTGCGAAAGAGCTGCGGAGAGTGCTTTAGCTTTGTTGTCATCCATGGGTTTTTACCTTTATTTTGAAGTGCTTAAATTAACTGTCAATTATTCCATAATTTGCGTTTTAAGGTAAGCGGTGCGAGCCGTTATCCGGGTGTATTTATGGGGGATTTTTCTAAAGCTACGGCAAGTTTTGCTAATCCGGTCAACTTAATTGTTTTACGCACGTTTCTGTAAGCACGCAACAGTGAATTTAAGATGGAGATTGATAATGAAAATACTGCGTTCTTTAATGATTGCCCTGGCTTTGGGTGCTGCCGCATCTGGCGCACAGGCACATGATTCGTTTAACATCGGGATCAGCCTGGGCGGCTATGGTTATCCCGGTGCGCCAGTGGTGGCTTACAATGCCGTGCCGCAGGTTGTTTACTATGATACTCCCAGGGTTTATTACCCCGCGCCGCATGCCTATCACCGTGCCCCGGCGATGATCTATCGTGATAACCATTATGGCGCACCCCGCCATCATTTTTCAGGCCGTCATCATGGCGGCTATGGTCACCCTGGACACGGTCATCGCGGCCACCACAGATAAGCTCAAGCTGGCGTATTTAATCTTTCTATCAGGCCTGCCATCATGAAGATGGCGGCTTGCTGACGGATTACGTTACGGTCACCATGAAAATGGTGCGTGGACGTGGTGACGGGGAGATGAATGTCTGCCCATGCAAAACACACGGTTCCGACTGGTTTTTCGGCTGAGCCGCCGTCAGGTCCGGCAATGCCGGTAATGCTGCCGGCAATGTGTGCGATGCTGTTTCTTAATGCGCCTGCTGCCATGGCGGCAGCAGTCTGCTCGCTCACAGCGCCGAATTTTTCTATGGTTTGCGTAGGGACGCCAAGCATATCTGTTTTGGCGGCATTGCTGTAAGTCACAAAGCCGCGGTCAAACCATGCCGAACTGCCGGCAACACCGGTAATGGCTTCTGCAACCAGTCCGCCGGTGCATGATTCAGCCATGGTCAGCATCAGGCCGCGGGACTTGAGTGCAAGTCCCAGCTGCGCCGCAGCTTCCGAAAGAGTCAGGTCTGTAAGCTTAACCATAGTAAAACTTTCAAGCTCATGATTGCATAAATCGCAGCAAGCAGATCATCCAGCATCACGCCCAGCCCGCCTTTCACCATGGCGTCGCACTGATGTATTGGTGCAGGCTTCCAGATGTCGAACAGGCGAAACAGTAAAAAAGCCGCCAGCCACCATTGCCATTGATAAGGCGTGACAGTGAGCACTAACATTATGGCAACGATTTCATCCCAGACAATACTGCCGTGGTCTGATACGCCTAACGCCTTGCCGGTCTTTTCGCAGAAGTAAATGCCAGCCAGAAAGAGTATGGCAATGATGACAAGCTGCACGTAAAAATCCAGGCCTGCAATCAGCCAGAAGGCCGGCAATCCGACTAGCGTGCCAAACGTGCCCGGGGCTTTCGCTGCCAGGCCGGAGCCAAACCCTAAAGCACAGAAGTGTGCCGGGTGCGATAGCAGTAATTTTAAATCTGGTTGCGTCTGCTTAGCCAAAATGGTCAAAGCCTTTTTTGGATATATCCAGCATGTTCTGTTTGTAGCTTACTCTGATGCCCGGATTTTCTGTGGTTTGGCCAATCAGACTGATCGGCAGGTTTAATTGACGGCCTAGCTGTTCAATCGCATTGCGCTGTGATTGCGGAGCGGTGAAAGCAAGCTCGTAGTCATCGCCCCCTGCAAGAATGCATTGCTGAATGATGGATTCGTCCAGATGTGAGCGCAAATGATCATGGCAGCCTATGCTCTCCAGTGTCACCACTGCGCCTAGGTTGGAGGCTTCGAGTATATGTCCAAGGTCTGCGAGCAGGCCATCGGAGACATCAATGCAGCTCGTGGCTTTATTGCGTAAGGCTAATCCTAGTGCGGTTCGCGGTGAAGGTTTATGCAGCGCGAGCAGGCAGTGTTCGGCAACTTCGCCATTCAGCACGGTTTTGCCTTGCAAGTGTGCAAGACCCAGTGCAGCGCTGCCTAATCTGCCGGATACCCAGATGTCATCGCCAGGTTTTGCGCCATCGCGCCGTAGTGCCTGACCGATAGTGACTTCCCCCATGATCTGCACGCTGATATTGAGCGGGCCGCGTGTCGTATCGCCGCCAATTAAATCCACTTTGAATGTATCGGCGCAGGCAAAAAGACCGCGCGAGAATTCTGCAAGCCAGGGTTCATTGATTTCCGGCAGCGCGATTGCGAGTGTTGCCCACCTGGGCAGCGCGCCCATCGCGGCCATGTCGGAGATATTGACGGCCAGTGATTTCCAGCCGATATCATAAGGGGCGGCATCGTGGAAAAAGTGAGTGCCCGCTACCAGCATGTCTACTGAGATGGCGAGCTGATGGCCTTCGCTCACACGCAGCAGTGCGGCGTCATCACCTACGCCTAAATCGGCGCCCGGTGTGGCGCGGGTAAAGTATTTGGCGATTAGATTAAATTCCGGGGACATGACGTATGTTTAGTTTTTACCGGCTGATTTTGGCCTGAATGCCTTCACAATGGCCTCATTTGTTTCCATGAACGGCATGGGTTTGCCGGGGGTTGCCAGCAAATCCAGGCAATAAGGCACCGCAGCAAAAATGCCGTGCACTAGTGTTTTGCCTGTTTCGTCTTTGAGGCCTTCCAGTGTCTGGGCAATGGCTTTGGGCTGGCCGGGCAGGTTAATAATCAGGCATTGTTTGCGCACTACAGCCACCTGCCGCGACAGAATCGCGGTAGGCACAAAATTCAGGCTGATCTGGCGCATCTGTTCGCCAAATCCCGGCATTTCCCTATCGGCCACTGCAAGCGTGGCTTCAGGCGTGACATCGCGCAGGGCCGGGCCGGTGCCGCCGGTGGTGAGAATCAGGTGGCAGTCCTGAAAATCCACCAGATCAATCAGGGTGGATTCAATTTCATTCTGTTCATCTGCAATCAGGCGGGTTTCCAGTGAAAACGGGCTGATAAGTGCATTTGTCAGCCACTCTTTAAGGCTAGGGATGCCTTTGTCTTCATAAACGCCGCTGCTCGCACGGTCGCTGATTGAAATTAATCCAATTTTAATGAATTGTTTTGTCATTGGTCTGTCATTAGTACTGAGTCAAGGTTAAATCATACCATTACCAACCATAAAGGATTCCCTCATGCGTAATCATAGGCATCATTCTGCTAAGGCGTTGGCTGTTTCACCGGCCGAAACCAATAAAAACCGGCTCGGAAAAATGATAGTGGCAGGTTTTCTAGGGGTAAGCCTGATCTTGTTCGTTTTAATCAATGCGGCGCATGCCGCGCAAGATAATCCTTACGCAACCAATTATAAGGAACAGAACACCTACAACCTGAAATCACTGAGCTCCAGCCCGGATACCAGGTTGTTTGTAAGTAACCATAAAGACGATGACAACATCACGATGCTGGAGGATGGGTATGACATGATAGGTTCTTCAGGATTCAGTGCCGCCGAGGCTGCTCCGGAGCTGGCCTTGCAGCATGCCAAATCCATCAAGGCGGATACTGTATTGATTTATAAAAAATACGAGTCGGCAAAAACGCCCGGCTCAAAATTGCAACTGGTGAAAGAGGCTGCCAAAAAGGGCGAGGATATTGATGCTGAAGCTTTAGCGGATGAACCGGCACAGTATTATTTTTATGCAAGTTACTGGGCAAAATTACCAATGCCGCTGCTGGGCGTACACATCATCAAACTTAAAATGAATGCAAACGAAGACGGTGCTGAAGCCCAGGCTTTGCCCGGATTGAAGGTGATTGCAGTGATCAAGGATTCGCCGGCGGCAAAAGCCGGTATTGCCAGAGGTGATACCATCATGAAAATCGGCGACATGACGTTGGTGAGTGCTGATGACCTTTTTGCAGCAGTGAAAAGATATGCCGGGCAGACTGTGGCTGTCGAGCTTGAGCATAAAGGTGCGCCTGCCAGGCTGACGGTTGCGGTTAACTCACGGAATTAGCTGCAGGCATATCAAGCGCAGCCAGGATTGATCAGTCGGTACTATGTGTTTGGCTCTGGTCAAGCCTGGCGTGATGCGGCTTATTGTTTCTGGATGAAGAACACAAAACCTTCATCATTGATGGCATGTTCGATTAAATGAAAAGGGTTGTTCGCCACTAAGGTGCGGATATTCTTAACGGTGCTCTCTTTGCTGGTAATGATTTTTAGTATTGTTCCTGGAGCGAGCCCATCCAATACTTCTTTAGCGCGAATGGTCGGCACCGGGCTGTCTTCGTCGCGCACATCAAGCAATACATCATAGTCCTTGTTCATACTTTACCCCTTTCTGATTAAAACATATGCCGGTTAACCAGCATATGTACAGCAATACTCGCTGCGTATCCCAAGGCAACTACCGGTGTCCATTTCAGGTGACCAAAGAAGGTGTAACTGCCTCGAGCCTGTCCCATCAGCGCTACGCCGGCGGCCGAGCCGATTGATAATAGCGAGCCGCCAACGCCTGCTGTCAGCGTGACCAGCATCCATTGCCCGGTCGACATGTCCGGCATCATGGAAAGTACCGCAAACATGACAGGGATATTATCGATTACCGCAGAGATGATCCCGATTGCAATGTTGGCATTGGTTGCACCCCATCCGCCATAGATGGCCTGTGATAACACTGTCAGGTATCCTAAAAAGCCTAAGCCGCCTACGCAGATGATTACCCCGTAAAAGAAAAACAATGTATCCCACTCGGCACGGGCGATTTTGCTGTAAATGTCATAAGGCACCGGGTTGCTGAAATCTGCACCAGCAGCTTGCGGCAGGTATGATTTTTCACCGCCGACTTTCAACCGGAACGCATATAACTGCAGCAGGCCCAGGCCGGTGAGCATGCCCAGTACCGGAGGCAATTCGAGCAGGCTATGCGCCAGCACCGCCATCGCGATGGTGATGAAAAACAAGGCGATGATGACCAGTGCGCCACGCCTTAATGGCAGCTGGATGCTATTGCCTTTGGGTTTTTCATCAGGAACGGCCAGGCTCATAATGGCAGCAGGTACTAACCAGTTGGCCAGTGCGGGTAAGAACAGGCTGAAAAACGTCCAGAAAGTTACCGGGCCATTGGGGGCGATGATATTCTTCTGCCAGACCATCAGTGTCGTAATATCGCCAAACGGGCTGAACGTACCGCCGGCGTTGGCTGCAACGACTAAATTGATACATGAAAGCAGCACGAATTTCTTGTTGCTGCCGCCAACAGCCATGACTACCGCGCCCATCAGCAAGGCGGTTGTCATGTTGTCGGCAACCGGGGAAATGAAGAATGCCAGCAGGCCGGTGACCCAGAACAGGGCGCGGTAACTGAGCCCTTTGCGTATCAGCCAGGTGCGCAATGCTTCAAATACTTGCCGTTCTTCCATGGCGATGATGTACGTCATTGCCACAATCAGGAACAGCAGCAGTTCCGCGTATTCTTCGAGATTATGCTTGAATGCATTTTCCACCTCATGCGGGATACCCTGGGATTGATAGTGCCAGGCAATCAATACCCAGATAATGCCTGCCGCCAGCATGACGGGTTTGGATTTACGCAGATGGATGAATTCTTCCGCCATGACGAACAGGTAAGCCGCGGCAAACACTACCAGTGCAGTGATGCCAACCCAGTGGCCGGTAAGATTTACACGCGCGCTGTGTTCGGATGCGCTGGCCAGGCTGGGGATGAGTAAGCTTGCTGACAGCAAGCTGAAGGTTTTTTTCATGCGGGGATCCGCCTATTCGTCAGTGTCTATCGCTTCTGAAGCTTCATCAGGCACATCATTGTTCTCTGGACTGGTGATTTCCCTGAGCAGCTTGAAAATTTCTCGGCTGCTTTTGGGCGGCTTGTTAGCGGCTAGCTCTTTCTGAGCATTACGTATCAATGTACGCAATTGCTGGCTGTCCGTGGCCGGGTGTAAGGCCATGAACTCTGATAGCGCATTGGCGTCATTGATTAAACGGTCGCGCCAGCGTTCCAGTCCATGAAAGTAGGCATTCTCTGCGGTGTGTTTGCCATCCCAGCGTGCCAGCTGTTCAGCGATAGGCGCGGTGTCGATTTCGCGCATCAGCTTGCCCAGATACTGGCGGTGTCGCCTGATCGCACCATTGGCGGTGATTTTTTTCGTATCCAGAATTGCCGTGACGACATCTTCAGGCAGATTCAGTTTGAGCAGTTTATCTTTGGGCAGCTCTGATAAGCGCACGCCAAGCGCCTGCTGTGCGTCCGCTTCAGCTTTTAATTTGGTTTTACTTGGCGGTAAATCGGCTTCTGAAATAGGCTCATTGCTTAATTCAGTGCCTTTAGTTGTCTTTTTAGGTTTCATACTGCGGTATTATAACAGTCTTGCCCTTTAGGGCACTTCTATAAATACATTTTTGGGCGCATTGCTACGTTGCGCGGTACTCGCAACCTCGCTGTATACCGCATACTATCTCGGCTCCTGCGTTCCGTGCGCCTTTGGCGTATGAATAATGCGCTTCAGCGCATATATTCTACGGATATGCCCTTTACGGGTAGCACTGCATCCCAAACTGTGCATTTATAAAAGTACCCTTTCAGTTTTTAGCGTACATTTTTATTAGAAGAAAGCGTTATGTCAGATTCAGGTTTCAGTTATTCATTCGATGAAATTAAGCAAATGTCCGAGGACGTGCTTAGCGTTGCAAAACGCCTCGGCGCGAGTTCAGCTGAGGCTGAATTGAGTTTGAGCATAGGCCAGAGTGTTTCCGTGCGCATGGGCGAGGTTGAGAATATTGAATACAACCGCGACAAAGGCATGTCTGTCACTGTGTATTTCGGTAAGCAGAAAGGACATGCCAGCACTTCAGACCTCAGTATGCAGGCGCTGGCGGATACGGTTGCCGCCGCATGCAATATCGCTAAGTACACGGCGCAGGATGATTTCTGCGGGCTGGCTGATGCCGAACTGATGGCGGATGTGATTCCAGACCTGGATCTGAATCACCCGTGGGATATTTCCGTAGATGCGGCAATTGAAATTGCCAAGACCTGTGAAGCGGCAGCTTTGCAGGTGGATGCCCGTATCACGAACTCAGAAGGCGCCAGCGTTTCAAGCGGCACAGGATTTTTTTCTTATAGTAACAGCCACGGTTTCACCGGCGGCTATCCAAGCTCACGTCACGGCATCAGCTGCTCGGTGATTGCCGAATCGGACAGCAGCATGCAGCGCGATTACTGGTACAGCACGGCACGTGCGTCGGAAGACCTGATGCCGGCAGCCGATATAGGCAGGATTGCCGGCGAGCGTACGGTACGCAGGCTCGATGCACAAAAGATCAGAACTTGTCAGGTGCCGGTATTGTTTGAGGCACCGCTCGCCAGTGGCCTGATTTCAACCTTGATCAGCGCCATATCAGGGGGCAATCTATACCGCAAGTCATCGTTTTTGCTGGATAGCCTGGGTAAGCAGATTGCGTCTCCACTGCTCAATATTTATGAAGACCCGTTCATCAGGAAAGGGTTGGCAAGCAGTCCGTTTGATAATGAGGGTGTGTCCACAAGGGCGCGCCAGTTGGTTGAGAATGGCGTGCTGCAGGGTTATGTCCTTTCCAGTTATTCCGCGCGTAAACTCGGCATGCAGACTACCGGTAATGCCGGCGGTAATCATAACCTGATTGTACAGCCCGGCGAGCATGACTTTGCCGGCTTGCTGCAGCAAATGGGCACCGGATTGGTGGTAACTGAGTTATTGGGTCACGGCATGAATATGGTGACTGGCGATTATTCACGCGGAGCCGCTGGGTTCTGGGTTGAAAATGGCGTGATCGTGCATCCGGTAGAGGAAATCACCATCGCCGGCAATATGGCTGAAATGTTGAAAATGATCGTGGGGATCGGTACCGATATTCAGGTTCAGGGATCGAAACAGGTTGGTTCTATCCTGATCGAACGCATGACGGTTGCTTCAGATTAAGCCCGTCTCCAATAAGTTGAACTAGAAATCAATTGAACTGGACCCAAACGACAAGGCCCCGAAATTCCGGGGCCTTGTCGTTTAATGTACCTGGATACTATTATTTGTTTTCAGGTTTGTTCTCAGTGTCTACTTCTTCAAACTCATCCTTGATCGGCTCTTTTGTCTCTGCGCCGTCTTCAACCGCATTGGCGCGGTGCTGCAGGTAGGCATCACGCATGAATGCATAAGGGTCGAGTGATGCCTCGTCAACCAGGTCGGTAGCGTCGAGCAGTTCCGTGCGTTTATCAATGAACTGGGCAAGGCGCAACTGGTTGTGCAGGCGTACTTCACCGATATTGTGTGTGTAGTGGATCGGGTCTGTAGTCGCGGTATCAAAAATCAGGCCTGTCGTGTCACGTACAGTGGATGGACCCAGGAATGGCAGCACAATGTATGCGCCATTGCCTACACCCCAGTACCCCAGCGTTTGCCCGAAGTCTTCTTTATTTACCGGTACATTGTCCATGCCTGCTACGTCGATAAAGCCGGCAATACCAAAAGTGCTGTTGATGACAAAGCGGCCTGTTTCGCTGAATGCATCAGCCAGCTTGAATTGCAGCAGGTTGTTCAGGACGCTGGTAATCGTGCGCAGGTTGTTAAAGAAGTTGTTGATGCCGGTGCGCACGGGTGTCGGTGCGATGGCTTTGTAGCCTTTGGCTACGGGTTTAAACACAGCCTTGTCGGCAACGTCGTTGAACTTGTAGATGCCGCGGTTCATGCCTTCCAGCGGGTCTTTGTTCGCCTGCGATGCGCAGCCGGTGAGTAACAGGCCGAAGAGGCATGCTGTAAATAATTTAATTAGTTTTGTCTGCATTTTGTATAAATTTCTTATTGGTGATTCTTGGTTTTATTTAGAAATCGATAATTCTTGAAAATCTGTACCATCCCAGTGTTCAATTATTCATGAGCGGGGCATTTCTGTCCATTAATATAATTTGTGACTAAATGTAAAACAAACGGAATGTTGTATAAATGCAACACTTCCTCGGTGGTCGCAGCCAGTCACGGGTTTTACGGATTTAATAAAATTACATAGTCAATGATATTCAATTGCTTAGTGCATTTTCAGCTCGGCTGCTGTTATTTGTTTTTATATAGACTTAATGCCAGGTCGCGCTGGATGCTGTGCTCTGCGATCGGCTGCGGGTAATCGCGCCCGATGATGACATTGATTGAGGATTGCCGTTCAGCAGCCATCAGCCAGGGGGCATGGATTTCCTTGTCATTGCATTTGTTCAGTTCGGTGACATATTTCCGGATAAAGCGCCCGTTTGCGTCAAAGCGTTCGCTTTGCGTCGTCGGGTTGAAAATCCTGAACCAGGGCTGGGCGTCACAGCCTGTAGAGGCTGCCCACTGCCAGCCGCCATTGTTTGCGCTGAAATCAAAGTCGATCAGTTTTTCTGCAAAGTAGCGTTCCCCCCAGCGCCAGTCTACCAGCAGGTCTTTAACCAGGAAGCTGGCCACCACCATGCGCAGGCGGTTGTGCATGAAGCCGGTGTTGTTAAGCTGTCGCATTGCCGCGTCAACGAGCGGGTAGCCGGTTTTTCCGTCGCACCAGGCTTTGAAATAATCAGGGTTGTTGGGGAATGGCAAGGATTCAAATTCTGCTTTAAATGCTTTGCCTTCAGCAATGTGCGGATGGTGATGCAGTATCTGGAAATAGAAATCACGCCAGATCAGTTCTGACAGCCATGTCTCGGCGCCGGAGTTGCCTGTCTGCATTGCGACGCGTGCCAGGTGCCGGATGGATGCGGTGCCGAAACGCAGATGGACTGACAGGTAGGAAACCCCTTTGATGCCGGGAAAGTCACGCGCTTCTTTATAGCGCTGCATACGGTTTTCAAAATCCGTGAATAACAGGGCAGCGCCGCTCATTCCGGTAGGCAGGCGTAGTGCCGATAGATTGGTACGTTCGAAGCCAAGTGACTCAAGGCTCATCAGCTTGCCGAAATCCTGGCTGCCATCCGCTTTTGCCAGGCGTTTTGCATAGCGATCAACCGGGTAGGCGCTCAGGTAAAAATCATTGATGTTTTTAAGCCACATATTTTTATAGGGGGTAAATACGCTATAAGGCTTGCCTGTGATGCTTAAAACCTCATCTTTCTCAAAGATCACCTGATCTTTAAAATGATGGAATGCGATGCCATTGTGTTTAAGCTGGTCTGTAACATGCAGGTCGCGTGCAATGGCTTGCGGTTCATAGTCATGGTTGGTGAATACCGCTTCAACCTGTAATTGTTTGGCCAGTTGGTGGATTTCATTTTTTGCCACGCCGTGCAGCACGATCAGTTCGCCGCCTTTTGCCTGCAATGCGGATTTAAGTTCCTTCACGCTTTCCCAGATGAATTCAACCCGGCGGTCGTGCCTATTGGTGAGCTTATCCAGAATGTCCGTATCAAAAATGAATGTGCAGTAGACCTGGCTGGAATGTTTGAGTGCGTGATAAAGCGCTGCATGATCGTAATCACGCAGGTCGCGGCGAAACCAGACTAGGGATTTTGTATATTGAGGCGTTGTAATTTGCATAGGCTGTGAGACTTCGCAGTTGAGCCTCACAGTTTAGCAAATAGTTTAGAAAAATTCGGCCTGTAGTTTTTTATCCTGCGATTCTCTGTATCCGGTGATCTTATTGTCCTGCGTTCTCCCGGGTTTGCCAGCCTTAGCCCCTGGCGCCAAACACATACTTCTCTTTGGATGTTTCGTGCAGGGTTTCTTTTTCAATTTCCGGCAGTTTGAGCATGCCCAGGACATTTTGTAGATCCAGGGATAATAAAATCAGCTCCTCATCACCGATCTCGTCAATCTGCTGAAAAATATCGCTAGCGTAATGGCTGTCGCGTATCATTTTTGCGGAATTGACAGAGCCTATAAATTTTCTGGCAGCTACCGAAAACTTTGATAAAAGAATTAAACATTGATTATCCATAGAAACTAGCTCCCCCGTCGTTTTTAGAATCAAGTCTGCGAATTCAGGTTTGCAGACTTAAGCTTGCCAAAAAAGTGCAATTTCCTGCAGTTAAGTATAGATGTGGTGCATATCACAGCCATACCCGGCGCTGAATTTACCTTTTACATAAGGATTAGCATTTACTATGCCAGTTTGCTGGCGGCGGGATGAGTTACGTGTTTATTCACGATGGTAGGGATGGTTCTGGATGACGCTATGTGCGCGGTAAAGCTGTTCGGTGAGTAGCACGCGTACAAAGGCGTGGGGCAGGGTGAGCTTGGAAAGGCCCCATAGCCAGTCTGCCTGCTGCTTCAGGCTACTATGGATGCCATCGGCGCCGCCAATGACAATGCTGACGTCGCGCCCAAGCGTTTGCCAGGTTTTCATTTTGTCTGCGAGCTGCAGCGTGGTGACTTCCTGGCCGCGTTCATCGCAGGCGATCAGGTAATCGCGGCCGGCCGCTTCGAGGATTCTTTTGGCTTCAATGAGCTGGATGTTTTCGGTGCTGTTGCCCGCGGCACGTTTCTCGGGCTTGATGTCAATGATTTCAACGGATAATTCGCGGGGCATGCGTTTGGTGAAATCAGCGCAGGCGGTTTCAACCCAGCCTGGCATCTTGTGACCAACGCTAATGATTCTTAACTTCAACTTGGAATGGCCTGCGGTGAATGACGGATGCCGCGCTGAGCCAGTCAGTATCCGTCATGGCGGGAAGGATTATTCTTCTGCCTTGATGTGGCTGCGGCGGCTTTCTGCCTCGCCCCATAGCTGTTCCAGGTTGTAGTAGGCACGGGTAGCCGGCACCATGATATGCACGACGATGTCATCCAGGTCGACCAGAACCCATTCACCTTCTTTTTCGCCCTCCGTGCCGCGGATGGCAAAGCCTTTTTCCTTCAGCTTCTCGCGTACATTGTCGGCCACGGCTTTGGCCTGGCGGCTGGAGTTGGCAGAGGCCACAATCATGTAGTTGGTCATGCTGGTGAGTTTGCGCACATCCATCACGGTGATGTCGAAACCTTTGATGTCTTCAATAGCATCGATGACGGCGAGTTTCATAGCCTCCAGATGTTCGTTGTGGGGGGCTATGGTCTGTGTTGTTTGTGTCATTTATGCGGCCTGTGCGGGAATTGCGTTGCGTTGTGATTGTATGCGGTTGTGGTTGTCGACATACACCAGTTGCGGGCTGTATGTTTTTAGCTCAGCCTCGTCATAGTTGGCGAAGCTGGCGATAATGATAATGTCCTGCGGATGCGCCTTGTGTGCGGCCGCGCCATTCACCGAGATGATGCCGGAGTGGCGTTCGGCGCGGATGGCATACGTGGTAAAACGCTGGCCATTGGTTACGTTGTAAATACTGATTTGCTCGTATTCACAGATATTTGCTGCTTCCAGCAGCTCTTCGTCGATTGCACAGCTTCCCTCGTAGTGGAGCTCTGAGTGCGTAACATGTACGCGGTGCAATTTAGATTTAAGCATGATTCTTTGCATGTGCTTAACCATTTATGAAAAGGGAACGTATTATAGTCTTTTCAAACACTTATTCCAATTATTAATGAATTAATGCGTGCGCTCTGTATGGCAGTGCGATTGCGTGGCTCGCTGTTCGCTCTGACCCATTGCGTTAATGTGCCGTTACCCGGTTAGAAATGGAAATTGCCGAAAGGTTTAATTCAATTCAGGTTCGGGAGAACTCGATATTGTCTATCAGGCGCGTGCTGCCTATTTTTGCCGCCGCCAGTACAACAAGCCGGGTATCCTGTCCGGCTGCCGGCAACAGGGTATCGCTTGCGCGGACAGAAACATAGTCGGTTACCCAGCCTTTTTTATTTAACGCCTGTGCGGCAGCCTGTTCCAGCGCAGTAAAGTCCGTACTGCCTTGCTGGATGCTGTCGACTAATTTTCTGAGGCAGGCATTGAGCGCAGAGGCTGCGGATTTCTGCTCCGGCGTCAGGTAACCGTTGCGTGAGCTCATTGCCAGTCCGCTGGGTTCGCGTATCGTATCGCCCGCAACGATGCTGATCGGCAGGTTGAATTGCCTGACCAGTTCGCGAATGATAAATAACTGCTGGAAATCTTTTTTGCCGAATACGGCAATCTGCGGCATCACGATATTGAATAGCTTCATGACCACGGTTGCCACGCCGTCAAAATGACCAGGTCTGCTGGCGCCGCATAATTCTTTTGCAACCGGCGGCGAATTGATGGTCATGGACTGACCCAGGTCATGGCTTGCAGCATTGTAATCCGGATACATATCCTGGACCCCGGGTGCGAACACAATATCGGCACCGGCTGCTTCCAGTTTTTCGCAGTCGGCTTGCAGGGTGCGTGGGTAGTTTGCCAGGTCTTCATTGGCACCGAATTGCAGCGGATTGACGAAGATACTCACGACGACGCATGGCGCATGCTGCCTGGCAAGTGTCACCAGATGAATGTGCCCGGCATGCAGGTTGCCCATGGTAGGTACCAGTGCGATGCCGGGTCTGGATTTCAGCGCGTTTCTTAGTTCAGGTACGGTGTGAATGATCTGCATGGTATGGGCTGGCTTTTAGTGAGGCTCAGGATTTTTTTAATAGCTATGCTCGGCTGCCGGAAATGTTTTTTTCTTCACGGCCTGCACGTAATCTGCAATGGCCTGCTGGATGCTATCGCTTCCGGCCAGGAAATTCCTGGCAAAACGCGGTGCTTTGTAGTCGGCGGGGTTTTTGCCGGCAACGCCGGTGTAAATGCCCAGCAAGTCTTGAATGACTAATACCTGTCCGCTGCAATCAACGCCCGCACCAATGCCTATCGTGGGTGTTTTTATTGTTTCGGTGATGTGCCCGGCGAGGGCGGCAGGCATCATTTCAAACAAGATCATGCAGGCGCCTGCTGCGCTCATGTCGATGGCATCCTGCGTGATCTTTCTGGCACTTTCCTCGGTCTTGCCTTGAATCTTGTAGCCGCCAAGCTGCTGCACGGATTGCGGCGTGAAACCCAGATGCGCACACACCGGAATGCCCCGTTCAGCCAGGTAGCGCGTTGTTTCAACCAGTCCGCCACCTTCGATCTTCACGATGTCTGCCCCTGCATCCAAAAGCGCTTGGGCATTACGGCAGGCGTCTTCTTTGTCGTGTTCGTAGCTGCCGAATGGCATGTCAGTCATGATCAGTGTTTCCGGCGCGCCGGCGGCTACGCACCTGGTGTGGTAGATCATGTCCTGCATCGTGACCTGCAGCGTGTTTTCAGCGCCTTGCAGCACCATGCCGAGCGAGTCGCCTACCAGTAGCATGTCTACCCCGGCGGCGGCGCAGACTTTTGCAAAAGTAGCGTCGTAACAGGTGAGCATGGCAATTTTTTCGCCAGATGCTACTAATTGATCAAGTGTCTGTTTGCGCATCATTCTTCAAAATTCGGGTTAAAAAATTCACGCTGGCTTTTAATCTGATCAATGCGGCTGAGCAGTAAATCGAAAGCACTTTGATTTTTAAGTATATTGAGTTTCTCGTTATTCACAATCAGTACAGGTGAAGCATCGTAGCTATGGAAAAATTCACTGTAGGCATTTGCCAGGCGCTCTATATATTCACGCGGAATCTCCTGCTCGTAGCTGATGCTGCGCTCCTCGATGCGTTCCATCAGCGCGTCTATCGGCGTCTGCAGGTAAATGACCAGGTCAGGTTTCGGCGCTTTGATCTGCAGGTGCTGGTAGATCTGATGATATAAAGCATACTCTTCTTCATCCAGGTTCAGGCGTGCAAAAATGGGGTCTTTTTCTAAAAAGAAGTCAGCAACAATCGGTCTGGCAAACATGTCGCGCTGATTCAGGTCTTTGATCTGGTTGGCGCGCTGGAACAGAAAGAACAGCTGGGTAGGCAGGCTGTAGCGCTGGGCATCCTGGTAGAAGCGGGGCAGAAAAGGATTGGCCTCGGCTTTTTCCGACAGGTAATCGACAGGAAAGCGGTCGACCAGCATTTTTGCCAGCGTAGTTTTGCCGCTGCCGATCGGGCCTTCCACAACGATATAGGGATATTTGTTAAATATGCTCATGAGGTTTTTCTAGCCTGGGTTTGTAATACCTGGATTTGTAATACTTAGTTTTGTAATGTCTTTTGATAATTCAGGGCTGATTAACGATGCGATACTGCCATGGACAGGCATCGATAATTGCGGTGCGATTTCAAATAGAGGCAACAATACAAATCCCCTGGTATGCATTCTGGGATGCGGTAATGTGAGCTTATCACTTTTAATGACCATGTCATCAAACAGCAGCAGGTCGCAATCCAGTACGCGTGGCGCATTGACATAAGGACGCTCGCGCCCGGCTTCGTTCTCAATCGCATGCAGCGCGAGCAGCAGATCAGGTGCGGAGAGCTCAGTATGCACTTCGGCAACTGCGTTAATGAAATCCGGCACCTCGCTGCCTGCCTCGCTTGGGCAGTCAACAGGCGCAGTTCTGTATAAAGATGATTTTTTAACCAACCGTGTCTTTGGTAACCGGGCTAGCGCAGAAAATGCCTGTTCAACCTGGGCGGCAGGATTCTGCAGATTGCTTCCCAGTGCAATAAATGCCTGATGCATTATGCGGCTGCCGGGGTGTTGCTGCCGGGTTTTTTCGGTTTTCTTCTTTTGCGTTTTTTAGGCGCCGTGTCCGGTTGCAGCATTGCGGTGCGCGCTTCGCCTTCCGCTTCTGCGAAGTTGGTCCACCACTCTGCCAGTTCGGCAGGAACCTCTCCGGATTCGCTGCGCAGCAGCAGGAAGTCATAGCCGGCGCGGTAGCGCGGGTTGATCAGCAGGCCGAACGGGCGCTTGCCAGCACGCTGCTCAAACCGTGGCTGCAGTCCCCAGATTTCCTTCATGGCAGCAGTGTAACGGTTGTGTATCGCGAGCTTTTCTGCCTGCGTGGCAATCACATCGTTCATGGCCATATGCAGGGCAGGAATCGGCGGGTTGTTTTTTTTGTAGTTATTCCAGGCAGCCAATACTTCATGCCATAGCAATGTTGCAAATAAGAAGCTGGGGTTGGCAGATTTTCCGGACAGGATGCGGTCATCGGTATTCTTGAGCGCGAGCATGACAAAGCGTTCGCCCATCGGCTGCTCCAGCACTACATCCAGCATGGGTAACAGGCCATGATGCAAGTGCTGCTTGCGCAGCGCGGCGACGCTTTCGATCGCATGTCCGGACAGGAACAGTTTCAGCATTTCGTCGAACAGGCGGCTGGGCGGCACATCTTCGAGCAGTTCAGCCATTTTTGCGATGGGCGCTTTGGTGGCGGGGTCGATGTTAAGGCCGAGCTTGGCAGACAGGCGCACGACACGCAGCATGCGCACCGGGTCTTCCGCATAGCGCGTTTCAGCTTTGCCGATAATGCGCAGCACGCCGGCCTTGATGTCGGCGAAGCCGTGATGGAAGTCCAGCACTTCCTGGCTGCTCGGGTCGTAGTAAAGTGCATTGGCAGTAAAGTCGCGGCGCGTTGCATCTTCTTCCAGGCTGCCGAATACATTGTCGCGCGTGATGCGGCCCGATTCGTTGGTATGCGCATCCCCCTCAGACTGGTGATGGCCGCGGAAAGTGGAAACTTCAATCGTTTCATCGCCGAACAGTACGTGAACTAAACGGAAGCGTTTGCCGATGATGCGCGAGCGCCTGAAGATGCGGTTGACTTCTTCCGGCGTGGCATCCGTCGCTACGTCAAAGTCCTTGGGCTTGCGGTTCAGCAGCAGGTCGCGCACAGCGCCACCAACAATGTAGGCTTCAAACCCGGCTTTTTGCAGGCCGTCAATTGTTCTGAGTGCGGCGCTGCTCAGCAGGCTGCGATCTATCTGGTGTTTCTGGAATGGAATGATTTCCGCTTTGTCTCTATTGCCGCCGGCTTTTTTTGCGTTTTTCTTGATGCTTAATACCGGACGGCTTTTTTTGGACTGCTGTTTTCGAGCTTCAGAGGTGTGGTGTGTGGGTTTCTCGTGCTCAGTTTTTTTATTCCTGGGCTTGAAAATTTTATCTAGCAGTTTTCTGATCATGCGAAATTATAGCTTAAATTTAATTGTGAACTTAAATTCAGATTTCAACAAAACATGCAATTGCCGCGCTATTTGGCGGAGTGGTCCCAGAGTATATCGCTGACGCCCGCTTCTTTGTTAATGATGCGGCACATCACGAACAAAAGGTCGGACAGGCGATTCAGGTATTTTCTTGAGATCTCGGTGACGTCCTCGGCATGGTGCAGCTGCATGAGCTCACGTTCCGCACGGCGGCAGACCGTGCGTGCAAGATGGCAGTAAGCGGCAGCCTTGGTGCCGCCGGGCAGGATGAATTCTTTCAGCGGCAGCAGTTCGGCATTCAGCCGGTCAATCGCTTCTTCCAGGTCATCGATCCGAGCCTGTCTCAGCAGTACGTAGCCGGGAATCGACAGTTCGCCGCCTATATTGAACAGGTCGTGCTGGATCTGGGTTAGCGAGGTTCTGACAGTGGCGGGAATGTTCTCGGTCAGCACCATGCCGATTACGGAGTTCAGTTCATCTACGTCGCCCATGGTCTTGACGCGCTGGCTGTCTTTGCCGATGCGGCTGCCGTCACCTAAGCCGGTAGTGCCGTCATCACCCGTGCGCGTGTATATTTTACTCAGTCTGTTTCCCATAAGCTCACCTTCAAAATCCTTTATAATCCTTCGCATTGTAACTGATGATGCCTTTGCCATGACCGATCAAACCATGACGCTGGAAATTAAAAATACCCCGATCAAGCCTGCCATTCCGGCCAATGCGCCGATTGGCGTGTTTGATTCCGGTGTTGGCGGCATCTCGGTATTGCAGCATATTCACGCCCTGCTGCCGTATGAGCACCTGCTATATGTGGCAGATAGCCGATATGCGCCCTATGGCGGCAAGACTCCTCAAGAAATCCAGTCCCGGTGTTTTGAGATTACGGATTTTTTGATCGCAAAAGGCGCCAAAGCGATCGTGGTGGCCTGCAACACCGCTACCGCTGCTGCGATTGACCGCATGCGTGCAAAATATTCGCTGCCTATCATTGGCATGGAGCCAGCCGTGAAACCTGCGGCGGCAGCCTCGAAAAATGGCGTAATAGGCGTGCTGGCTACAGTCGGTACCTTGAAAAGCGCACAATTCGCAGGTTTGCTTGAAAGTTATGGACGTAACGTGAAAGTGGTGACGCAGGGCTGCACCGGCCTGGTCGAATGCATCGAGCGCGGCGAATTGGCTGACGAAGCCACGCGGAACCTGCTTCAGAAATATTGCAAACCGCTGCTGGATGAAGGTGCCGATACCATCGTGCTGGGCTGCACCCACTATCCGTTCGTGGCGCCGCTGATCACGCAGGTGGTCGGCGAGGGTGTGGCGCTGATTGATACCGGTGCTGCGGTGGCCAAACAATTGCAAAAACGGTTATCCGCACTTGATCTGCTGGCATGGCCGGACCAGGCTGGTAAGGTCAGGTTCTGGACCAACAGCCCATCGGCAAACGCCAAGCCTGTCATTGAGGCGTTGTGGGGTGGTGATGCAGAGGTGCTGGCGTTCTAGAAGTGTTTTGAGCTGATGGCTCCTGAGCTATGCCAGCGGCAGTCATGCCTTAGTGATGGCCTGCTGTTTCGCCTTCTTTTAACTTGTATTGCGTGCCGCAGTAGGGGCAGGCTGCATGGCCGGATTCTGCCAGATCCAGAAATACGCGCGGGTGCGATGCCCAAAGCTCAACCTGTTTGGTCGGGCAGTGCAGGGGAAGGTCTTTGGCTGTTACTTCGATTTCTTGAGTGTTTGACATAATAAATTTAGTGCTTTTTAATTTTTGAAATCAGCGGGAATAAACCAGGGTTGCGAATTGACGCTAATGATAAATCAATATCCAGGCCTGGCCAGTAGAGATGATTTTCACTTGGGCGTTCAACAAGCGTAATTTGTTCAATGGTTGCTGTTTTAAACCAAGGGAAATCAGCGTAGGTTAAGAACAGTTCCTCATCTTCAATTAGAATCCAGAACCCAAGTTTGGATACAAGGGAAACTTCAATCTGATTTGCGCCACCTGTTAAAGAGTCAGTTTTCGAAATGTTCATACCAAGCATTGAGTATCTCCTCACTATGATGTTGAACTAATAGTAACGCTTCGCTGATTTGCTTGCTAGTTAGCCCTTGGTTGATTGCAAGTTCAATTGCTGGTTTTAGCCAGAATTTAGCTTCACCATTTGCATGCGTTACGTGAATGTGGATTCGAGATTCTTCTCGCGAAAAGAAAAAGAAACGAAAACCACCTTCACGAAATACTGTTGGTGACATGGTTTAAAATTAAACCAGAGTCAGCCAATCTGCATGTTTGGCTGACCTGCCGTGTACTACATCAAAGTACAGTTTCTGTAACTGTTTGGTGATCGGGCCGGCTGTGCCTTCGCCGATGCTGCGGCGGTCAAGTTCACGGATCGGTGTCACCTCTGCGGCGGTACCGGTGAAGAATGCTTCATCGGCACTATATACTTCATCGCGGGTGATGCGTTTTTCGATGATCTCAAGGCCGCTTTCTTTCGCCAGCTGCACGATCGTGTCGCGTGTGATGCCTTCCAGCGCGGCGGTCAGATCAGGGGTGTATAGCTTGCCGTTGCGTACGATAAATACGTTTTCGCCTGAACCTTCAGCCACAAAGCCGTCTACATCCAGTAATAGCGCTTCCTCGTAGCCATCTTGTGCCGCTTCCTGGTGCGCCAGGATGCTGTTCATGTAGTTGCCGTTAGCCTTGGCTTTACACATGGTCACGTTCACATGGTGACGCGAGAATGATGAGGTTTTAACGCGGATACCGTGATCCAGCGCTTCCTGTCCCATATATGCGCCCCATTTCCATGCGGCCACGATCACGTGGGTAGAGAGTGTTTTGGCAGAAATACCCATTGCTTCAGCGCCGTAGAACGCCATTGGGCGCAGGTAGGCTGACTCAAGGTTGTTGTCACGTACTGCGGCCAATTGCGCCTCTGAAATCTCTTCTTTGCTGTAAGGCATTTTCATACCGAGGATGTGCGCGGAGCGGAACAGCCTGTCCGTATGGTCTTTCAAGCGGAAAATAGCGGTGCCCTTGTCGGTTTTGTATGCGCGGACGCCTTCAAACACGCCCATGCCGTAGTGCAGGGTGTGTGTTAAAACGTGGGTGGTGGCATCGCGCCAGTTCACCATTTTTCCGTCATACCAGATTACGCCGTCGCGGTCTGCCATACCGCCAGATGTTACTGCAGGGTTTGCCATGCTATATCCTTAAAATGCTTGAAATAATGCAAAAGCATTATTGTAAACGACAGCGAGTTTACTTTGCAGTAATTTATGCGGATTGCGCACAATTTTTTATTGCAAGGTGTTGAATTTATTGTGCATGGTAGAATCAATGCAATTACATTCATGATGGTAAATTTAATGATGAAAACCAGATATTTCTTGATGGCGCTGTTAATGCTTGCGCTTGCCGCCTGTAAACCAGCCGGTGAGCATAACCGGTTTTCGGCGACCGATGTCAGCGGCGCCGATTTTGCACAGGCACTCAGTCTGACTGACCATACCGGAAAACTGCGTACGCTGGCAGATTTCAAAGGTAAGGTCGTGGCCGTATTCTTCGGCTATACCCATTGCCCGGATGTGTGCCCGACCACGATGGCGGATATGAAGCAGACCATGAAACTGCTGGGCGCGCGCAGCGACGAGTTACAGGTGCTGTTCGTCACATTGGATCCGGCGCGCGATACGCAGGCCGTGCTGGCGCAGTATGTGCCCAGTTTTGATAAACGCTTTATCGGCCTGTATGGCACTCAGGACGAGATTGCCAAGGCGACGGCCGATTTCAAGATATTTGCTTCCAAAGTAGAAAACAGCGGCAAGAGCGGCTACACCATAGACCATAGTGCCGGTCTTTACCTATATGATAAAACCGGAAAGATCAGGTTGTACGTGGCTTACGGGGAAAAGCCGGCAGTCATTGCCGCGGATATTGAGAAGCTGCTTTAGGTGATATATCGATAGTCAAAAGGGGCGCTGGCCCCTTTTCTGTTTTTAATGATTAATTTGCGGGTGGTTCGCCATACTGGTTGGCCGCTGCATCGCCATCCTGTACCAATAAATAAATCATGTATATCCAGCCGAGTATGGGGATGATCCATATCAGCTGAAACCAGCCGCTTTTGTTGATGTCATGCAGGCGGCGCGCGCCTACTGCAAGCGCTGGCAGTAATGTTGCCAGGGCAAATATGCCTGGCAGCATGTCGCTCACGATACCTAATACCAGGCTGGCCAGGAAAAGAAAAAGCTCAAACCACCAATATTCCGACCTTTTAGCGCGGCCATTGAAGTCCGCATATTTCTGAAAACAGATTTGAATCGATTCTTGAAATGTCATTTTTATTGTTCCCCTGAAAATTGTTGTGGTGAGCAATATACTAGCATGCAAAATATTTCAGGCAGCATTCATTTACATGACATGCAGTTTTGGCGACCATGCCTTGAGCTCTTTTTCTGCGGCTTTGTAATCAGGGTAAATGCTGGCGACCACCGCCCAGAACCTGGCTGAGTGGTTCATTTCTTTCAGGTGTGCAAGTTCATGGCAGACCACATAGTTGATCAGGTGCGGAGGCGCTTGCAGCAAGCGCCAGTTGAGCCGGATTTCCTGCTTTGAATTGCAGCTGCCCCAGCGCGTGCGGGCATTGGAAATCAATAATTTAGGCAGTGCCACCCCCAGCCTGGCCGAAAAGATTTCCAGCCGCCTGGCAAAGTCCGTGAGCGCCTGTTTCCTGTACCATTGCAGCACCTTGCGCGAGACGGCTGACTGGTCATCATGGTTGGGCATTGCCAATGCCAGCTGCCCCGGCTGGTGACTGACCGCCCTGGAGCGCACATCATGGCTCAGCGCCAGTGTGACGGGATTGCCCAGCAGCAGTAACTGCTCGCCGTTCAGCCATTGCAGCGCCGGTATTTTGCTTTCATGACGCGCGTTGAGTTTTTTCTGTATCCAGTCCGCTTTTTGGGAAATCAGGCTTTCCAGCAGCGTGAGTGAGATGCGTACCGGGGCGTGCACGACCAGGCCATCGGCTGTGATCTTCAGACCCACGGTTCTGCGCTGGCGCCGCTCCAGACGGTAGTGCAGTTGGGCGCCGGATGGCAGCATCAGCGTATGGCTCATGCGTCAAGCACTGCCATTTCAGATTCGATCCATTGCTCTACCTGCTGATTCAATACATCGGCCTTTACGCCCGCAGCCTGAATCGGCTTGCCGATATGGATGTGAATGGTGCCGGGTTTTTTGATGAAAGTATTTTTTGCCCAGTATCTGCCTGCATTGTGCGCTACCGGCACTACCTGGGTTTTGGTATGCGTGGCAAGCCATGCGCCGCCGATCAGGTATTTGCCTTTTTCGCCGGGGGCTATGCGTGTGCCTTCAGGAAAGATGACGACCCACAGGCCGCTTTTAAGCCTTGCTGCCCCGTTTTCCACGAGTTTCTTCAAGGCTTCGCGCCCCGCGCTGCGGTCGATTGCAATAGGTGAAGACATTGCCAGGCCCCAGCCGAATATGGGAATCCACAGCAGTTCGCGTTTCAGCACATAAACCTGGGTCGGGAATATTGCCTGGAAAGCCAGGGTTTCCCATGCTGACTGGTGTTTGCTTAAGATAATGCTCGGGGATTGCGGCAGGTTTTCAAGCCCGGTGACCTCATGGCGGATGCCGCAGGTGATGCGCAGCCACCAGATCATGCTGCGTGCCCAGCCGGAAATCAGCACGTTGCGGGTGACCGGGTTGAGCGGTAACGCAATCAAGGCAATCAGCGTGAATATCGGGGCCGTGATGACCTGCCCGAGGAAAAACAGGCTTGAGCGTATAAATAACATAAAGGTTTGGATCAGCTTACGGAAATAATCGTTTGCACAGCCTCGCTTAAATCCGCGCAGACTATGATGTTCTCGGGCAGGCCGCCTTCGGCAAGCGTACGTTCGCCTTTGCCGGTGCGCACCAGTATCGTCTGGCAGCCAGCATTGGAAAAAGCCTGCAGGTCACGCAAGGCATCACCCACTGCATATACGCGCTCCAGCTCTACAGAAAAGCGTTTGGCGATCTCTTTGATCATGCCGGTTTTGGGCTTACGGCAATCGCAGTTGTCATCGGCCGAATGCGGGCAGTAGAACACGGCGTCTATGCGGCCGCCGACAGTCGCAAGTTCGCGCAGCATTTTGTCGTGGATGCTATTGAGTGTAGCCATGTCAAACAGGCCGCGGCTGACGCCAGACTGGTTGGTGGCGATTGCAACCCGGTAACCGGACTGGTTCAGCAGGGCAATGGCTTCTAGGCTACCGGGAATCGGAATCCACTCGCTGGGATTCTTGATGAAGTTGGCGCTGTCTTCGTTAATCACGCCATCCCTGTCTAAAATAACCAGTTTCATTTTTCTACTCCGTCATTCCGTGCGCGGCACTGAATCCAGTGGCTTTGACGGTATGTTTAAAATGACGCATGCAGCATTTCCTTTAACTTGCCAGCTTAGACAGATCCGCTACGCGGTTCATGGCCTGGTGCAATGTGGCGAGCAAGCCCAGGCGGTTAGCTTTGAGTGCCGGGTTGTCGGCATTCACCATCACATTGTCAAAAAAGTCATCGACCGGTGCTTTCAGTGCCGCCAGCGCCTTGAGCGACGCGGTGTAATCACCGTTTTCAAACAGTGTATCAGCTTCCGGTTTCACTTTGCCCAAAGCTGCATTCAGTGCGATTTCGGCTGGCTCCTGCAGCAGGCTTGCATTCACTTGCGCCTGCACTTCGCCTTCGGCTTTTTTCAGTATGTTGCTGACACGTTTATTGGCCGCTGCAAGTGCCGGCGCTTCAGCCAGCTCGGCAAAAGTACGTACGGCGGTCAGGCGCTGCGGAATCTCGCTCAGCAGCGCCGGTTCAAGCGACAGCACCGCGTCGACTTCCTGTGGGGTTGCGCCGTTCTCGCGCAGGCTGACGCTTAAACGGTCAAAGCAGAAGTCTTTGATTGCGGCGATGGTGGCTGTGCTCTCGGTAGTCTGATGGTCAAATGCTGACAGTACGCTCTTGATAAGCGCTGTAAAAGGCAATGGCAGTTTGTTTTCGATCAGCATGCGGATGATGCCTAATGCCTGGCGGCGGAGTGCGAATGGGTCCTTGTCTCCGGTCGGTTTCTCACCGATGCTGAACAGGCCAACCAGCGTTTCGAGTTTGTCTGCCAGCGCAACGGCAATGCCAACAGCATTGCGCGGCAGGTCGTCACCGGCAAAGCGTGGTTTGTAGTGATCTTCAATCGCAAAAGCCACATCGTTATCCAAGCCCTCATGCTGTGCATAGTAGCGCCCCATGATGCCTTGCAGTTCAGGGAACTCACCTACCATGTCGGTAATCAGGTCGGTTTTTGCCAGCTGGGCAGCCAAACCTGATTTTGCAGCCAGGTCAACACCGCCAAGCTGCTTGCCGATGGCAATGGCAATGGCAGTCACACGCTCGGTGCGCTGGCCTTGTGAGCCTAGTTTGTTGTGGTAAACCACTTTGTCCAGGCTGGTGATGCGTGATTCCAGAGACTTTTTGCGGTCCTGGTCAAAGAAGAACTTGGCATCGGCAAGCCTTGGGCGCACCACGCGTTCGTTACCGCCTATCACCGCAGACGGGTCTGCCGGATTGATGTTGGAAACGATCAGGAACTTATTGGTCAGTTTGCCGTGAGTGTCCAGCAGCGGGAAATACTTCTGGTTCGCTTTCATGGTCAGGATCAGGCATTCCTGCGGCACTTCTAAATAGATTTCTTCAAACTGGCCCAGCAGCACATTCGGGCGTTCTACTAGCGCAGTGACTTCATCCAGCAGCGCATCGTCTTCAATCGGTTTCAGGTTCTGCCCGGCTGCTGCTGCGTTTAATTGGCGCTCGATTTCAGCGCGGCGTTCAGCAAAGCCCGCAATCACTGCACCTTCGGTTTCAAGCTGCTGTGCATAGCTGTCAGCGTTCTTGATGGTAACAATCGGGCTTGCCGCTTCAAAGCGGTGACCTTGCGTCTGATTGCCTGCAACTAAGCCAAGCGCGCTGATTGCAACGACATCGCTGCCATGCAAAGCCAGCAGGCTGTGCGCAGGGCGCACGAAGTTCACGCTGCTCCAGCCGTCAGCCAGCTGGTAGGTCATGACTTTAGGAATCGGTAAGTTGGAAATGGCAACTTCCACAGCATTTTGCAAACCATTTTGTAATGTTGCACCTGTTTGCGTGATGGCAATGAATAAAGCTTCGTTTTTACCGTCCATCTGCCTTGTCAGCTGCGCAACTGCATTTTCACTCAGGCCCATGCCGTTCAGGCGCTTGAGCAAAGCGGGGGTGGCGTTGCCGTCTGCATCCAGGCCTACGCTTACCGGCATCAGTTTCTGTGAAATCTGCTTATCGGCAGCCTGGGAAGCGACTGCAGTGATATGTGCTGCAAGGCGGCGCGGTGATGCAAAAGATGTTGTTGCCGAATCCACGGCAGTCAGGCCTTGGGCTTTTAGTGTGTCAAACAGCGTGCTGCTGAAAGCTTCGCCCAGCTTTTTCAGGGCTTTTGGCGGCAGTTCTTCTACGAATAGTTCAACAAGTAAGTTTTTATATGACATTTTCTAGTCCAGTGGTCGAATAGGTTTCCAGCAAATCCCCGCGCGTTGCGCGCCCCCTTTGCCAAAGGGGGCTGGGGGGATTTTGTAAGCAGTGGCAACTCTACGATTTTATTTAAGCAGCTTTTTTATCTTTTTCCAGCTTTTCTTTATTCAGTTTTTCCAGCACTTCATCTGCCCAGTTTTTAGGCGCCATCGGGAAGCCAAGCCGGGCGCGGCTGTCCAGGTAGCTGGCGGCAACAGAACGTGCCAGGTTACGGATGCGGCCAATGTAGCCGGCGCGCTCGGTGACCGAGATCGCACCGCGTGCATCCAGCAGGTTGAAAGTGTGCGCCGCTTTTAAAACCTGCTCGTAAGCCGGTAATGCCAATTGGCTTTCCATCAGGTGTTTAGCCTGCTTTTCGTGTGCGTTGAAAGCGGTAAACAGAAAGTCTGCATCCGAGTGTTCAAAGTTGTAGGCGCTCTGCTCCTGTTCGTTCTGCAGGTACACATCGCCATAGCTCAGGCCTTCAGTCCATTTAAGGTTGTAAACATTGTCCACACCTTGCAGGTACATGGCCAGGCGCTCGAGGCCGTAAGTGATCTCACCGGTGATCGGTTTGCAGTCTATGCCGCCAACCTGCTGGAAGTAAGTGAATTGCGTCACTTCCATGCCGTTTAGCCAGACTTCCCAGCCCAGGCCCCATGCGCCCAGTGTCGGGTTTTCCCAGTCATCTTCTACAAAGCGGATGTCATTCTTTTTCAGGTCAAAGCCCAGTGCTTCCAGTGAGCCCAGATACAATTCAAGAATATCAGCCGGGGCTGGCTTGAGTACTACCTGGAACTGGTAGTAATGCTGTAAACGGTTCGGGTTCTCGCCATAGCGGCCATCTTTAGGACGGCGGCTGGGTTGTACATAAGCCGCTTTCCATGGTTCAGGGCCTAATGAACGTAAAAATGTCGCCGTGTGCGAGGTGCCTGCGCCGACTTCCATGTCATACGGTTGCAGCAAGGCGCAGCCTTTGTCGCTCCAGTATTTTTGCAGGGTGAGAATGATCTCTTGAAATGTCAAAGCCATGATTATTTGGTAGATGTTGGCAAAAAATGCAATTTTACTTTGTTTTGTCGTCTAACAATAGGGTTTTGCCGTCTAGCAATAGGCTTTACTGATCAACATGAACTGCGGGTAAGCCTGTTGCGTCTCCATAGCAGGATAATGGTGAGCAGGCTGAATGCTATAAACGGCCAATTGCCCCAGCGCACATAAGGCGTGGTGCCGGTGTAGCCTTGCACGGTGCCATCAAGTGTAGTCTGCACGAAGTGCGGTGCGTGGGCAATCATGTGGCCTTTATGGTCGATGATGGCAGTGGCGCCGGTGTTGGTCGCGCGCAGCATCATGCGGCCGGTTTCCAGGGCCCGTGCCTGCGAGAACTGCATATGCTGCTCTGCGGCATAGGAGTCGCCATACCATGCGTCATTGCTGACATTCACGAGCAGCGTTGCCGATGGTAGCTGGCGAATGATTTCTTCGCCGAACACATCTTCGTAGCAGATATTGACGGCCACTTTCTCGCCGGCGACCTGCATAGGCTGCTGATGAGTACTGCCGCGCGACAGGTCGCTTAGCGGCATGTGCAGCCAGTCACGGTAAATCCAGCCAAACATCAGCTTGAACGGGATGAATTCTCCAAACGGTACCAGGTGCGATTTGCGGTAAACAGCAGTTTCTGCGGTGCCGAAACTTAAAACACTGTTGAAATACTCGCCGTTTTCGCGTTCTACCATGCCTACCAGAATATCGCCTCTATTCTTGATCGCGTGCTGTTTCATACGCATGATCATCTCCGGCGGCATGTTGCTGGATAGAACCGGCATGGCTGTTTCCGGCATGATAATGAGCCTGGATGCGCTTTGTTCCGCCATGTCCAGGTATTGATGCAATGTGCGCTCTGCAATTTCCGGCGCCCATTTGATGGTCTGGTCTATATTGCCCTGTAGCAGGCTTACGCTGAGCGGTTCGCTGCTTGGCGTCGACCATTCAACCAGCTTCAGCAGCCCGCCGGCAACCATGATGACCAGCAGTGCGCCTGCCGCACCGCGCCGGCGGGAAGCCGCCAGGTTTTTTGCCGTGAATGTGCTGATCAGGCTGGCAGTCAGCACGGTGATCAGCGAAACGCCATAAACGCCGACTAATGGCACATAGCCTGCCAGCGGGCTATGCGGGAGCTGGCTGTAGCCGATCGTGAGCCATGGGAATCCGGTAAAGATCCAGCTCCTGATCCAGTCAGCCAATGCCCAGAATACCGGCACCGCAATCAGCAGTGCGTGTTTCCGGTTGGCTGAAATATGTTTGCTCAGCGCCCCGGTCGCAGCGGGAAACAGTGACAGGAATGCAGCCAGCAGGAATGTGGATAACCCCGCCATGATGCCGGGCATGCCGCCGTAGGTATGAAGGCTGATATAGATCCAGTATATTCCTGTGCCGAACAGGCCCAGGCCATACATGAACCCAATGATGGCAGCCTGTTTTGCCGTCCCGCACGTGCGCCAGAGGTAAATCAAACCGACGAGCGAAGCGATGCTGGCCGGGTAAACGTAGAACGGGGCAAACCCGAGTACGCTCAGGGCGCCCAATGCGGCTGGTAAAAGGGTATTGCCCAATCGGGCATATGGCTGGTTTTTAGTGAGTATCGGCATGGCCTGAATTGTAGCTTGATATGGCTGTTGATAACAAAAAAGGCTGTATGTTCAGATCTGGAATGCTTAATTTGTTTATTTGATTGACATCATCGGCGCATAGCTCCTATATTTAAGTTGCAAGTAAAATAAGCTGATAACTAAATATGAAAAGGAGTGTTTATGAGTATTGCATCCGAATTTAAAGCGTTCGCCCTGCGCGGCAATGTAATGGACCTGGCGGTGGGCGTCATCATCGGCGCGGCGTTCGGCAAGATTGTTGATTCACTGGTGGGGGACATCATCATGCCATTGGTCGGCAAGATCATCGGCAGCGTGGATTTCACCAATATGTTCGTGGCACTGGCGCCGATCCCGGAAGGCAACGCCGGCACCTATGCCGCGCTGAAGGCGGCTGGCGTCCCCATGCTGGCTTACGGCAATTTTCTTACGATCCTGATCAATTTCATTATCCTGGCTTTTGTCATTTTCATGCTGGTGAAGCAGATGAACCGCCTGAAAAAAGCAGAACCTGCACCGCCGCCTGCGCCAACCGCTGAAGATGTGCTGCTGCTGCGTGAAATTCGCGATGCGCTGAAGAAATAAATATCAAGGCTGAACAAAAAAAGGGTCAAATGACCCTTTTTTTGTTTTTAACATGGGTGTTTGCTGATCAGGCTATTGATTGGGAACCTGGTACTGCTGCCCGTTTTCAGCGCCTTCAGCCCCGTCGTTGTTCATGAATGCCACCATGACCACTTTGTCGTTGATAAAGTCGAGTTCGGTGGTTTCATAGTAACTGCCGTCAGCCGCGGTGTTGATGAAATGGTATTGCCAGATCGAGGCTACGATCTTGCCTGTGGTTTTGACTTTGACATCATCTGCTTTTGCCGGCTCGCCGAACTGGGCGATGATCTGTTCTTTTGTGAACTTGTTGATCGCGCTAACAAAGTCATGTTCAAGCGTTGGAATCTCAGTGTTGTTGCCCGGTATTTCTTCTGCAATCGCAGCCTGTATGAAACAAGCCTGTAACAAGCCTAGAAACAAGTACGCCAGATATTTCATCGCATGCTCCAATCCAGTGAATAGAAAGATCTAAATAGATGAATTTATTACTTTCTATTGAGCATGCCGTCGGCTATTAAGTTCCCGTCACTCTGCTGCCCGGGTCCGGCGAGGACTTATGCTGGCCTGGTGTCTGCCAGCCTTTGGCCAGGGGGCCGGTTATTGATGGTCGTCTTCGTCCGCCTGGGGCAGGATTTCCACCAGTATGCTGTGCAGGCGGCGGCTATCTGCGCGCAACACTTTTACATGCAGGCCATCAAAAGTGATTTCATCGTTGCGTTTGGGCAAGTGGCCGAATTGATTGACTACCAGCCCGCCTATCGTTGAGAACTCCTCATCGCTGAATGCGGTGCCGAGAATCTCGTTGAAGTCCGCAATTTCAGTCAGCGCCTTAACGCGATACTGGCCATCGGCATTCTGGATGATGTTGTCTTCATCTTCGTCGTAGTCGTATTCATCCTCGATATCGCCGACGATCTGTTCCAGCACGTCTTCAATCGTCACCATGCCGGCTACGCCGCCGTATTCGTCTACGACTATCGCAATATGGTTGCGGTTGCTGCGGAACTCTTTCAGCAGCACATTGAGCCGTTTGGCTTCCGGGATGAATACTGCCGGGCGCAGCATGTCGCGTATTTCAAATTCTTCGCCTGCGTAGTAGCGCAGCAGGTCTTTTGCCAGCAATATGCCGATGACATCGTTTTTATCGTCCTCAATCACCGGAAAGCGCGAGTGCGCGGTTTCGATGACATGGGGAATGAATACTTCCGGAGGATCCGTGATGTCGATCACATCCATCTGTGAGCGCGGAATCATGATGTCGCGTACCTGCATTTCACTGACTTGCAGTACGCCTTCAATCATGGCGAGCGAGTCTGCATCCATCAGGTTATGTTCATAGGCGCTATGCAGCAGTGCTACGAGTTGTTCGCGGTCTTCAGGTTCGCGCAGTAAAAAGTGACTTAAGCGTTCCAGCAAGCTTGGCTTGTTGTTGGGTTTAGGGTTGCTGGGTTTTTCCGAGTCGGCAGCCATTTAGGCACCCTCTGTAATGAGATAAGGCGAAGCATACCCTAATTTTGTGACAATTGCAGTCTCCAGGCCTTCCATCAGCTCGGCCTGGGCGTCTGTTTCATGGTCATAGCCATGCAGATGCAGGATGCCGTGCACGGTCAGGTGCGCATAGTGCGCCAGCAGGTCTTTATGCTGCTCTTTAGCCTCTTTGGCAACGACCGGGGCGCAGATGATAATGTCACCCATCAGGTAAGGTTCTTCGGTCAGGGGGAATGTCAGCACATTGGTCGCATAGTCTTTGCCGCGATATGTGCGGTTAAGCTCACGGCCTTCCGCTTCATCAACGATTCGGATCGTAACCTCGGTGTCTACCCTGAGCGCGGCTTTCGCCCACTTGCGGAACTGGGCGGGTGACGGCAGCTTGTTTTCGCTGCTTGCAAGCTGGATGCTGGCTTGTAGTTTAGGCATGATATCTATTGGTCGGTTCTGGATTGCAGGTCTGAGCCATCGGTGTAAGGAAAGCGCACGTGTCCGTAGCGCACGATCAGGATCGATATGGAAATCAGCAGGATAGAGCCTGACAGGGCGAACATGGTCATGGCGTCAAGCTCCTTGATGTCCAGTACCAGGAAACGCGCCAATGCGATAATCCCGATATATAGCGGATACCTTACCGGCAGCGTGCCTGCGCTCAGGTAGTGGTTGAGCATGGTCATGACTTCCAGGTACAGGAACAGCAGCAGAATGTCGCCGACGGTAATGGTGCGCGCCTGCCAGATGTGGCCTACAGCCTGAAACACGGCAAACACGGTCGCAAGCCCGATAATAATCAGTACCGACTGCTCGACAACGCCCAGAACACGCTGCATTACCTTGCTGAATCTGAATCTTTCAGGAGACATTTTGCTATCCTAAATAAAAAGTTTATTGTTAATCCTTGTGGTTCTGCTCATAGTTCTCATACGCATTGACGATCTTCTGCACCAGGGGATGACGCACGACATCGCCCGACAGGAAGTGTGTCATGGCAATGCCCTTGATGTCTTTCAATACCTTCTGCGCTTCTACCAGGCCGCTCTTCTGGTGGCGCTGCAAATCAACCTGCGTTACGTCACCGGTAATCACGGCCTTGGTGCCGAAGCCGATGCGGGTCAGGAACATTTTCATCTGTTCAGGCGTTGTGTTCTGCGCTTCGTCCAGGATAATGAAGCTCTGGTTCAGCGTGCGGCCACGCATATAGGCCAGCGGGGCGACTTCAATCGCGCCGCGTTCGAACATCTTGTTGACGGTGTCGTAACCTGCCAGGTCATAGAGTGCATCATACAAGGGGCGCAGGTAAGGGTCTACTTTCTGGTTTAAATCCCCGGGTAAAAAACCTAAACGCTCGCCGGCTTCAACCGCCGGGCGCACCAGTACGATGCGCTTGACGCGGTCACGCGTCATGGCGTCTACTGCGCTGGCAACGGCCAGATAGGTCTTACCGGTACCGGCAGGGCCGATGCCGAAGGTGATGTCGTGATCCTGAATCTGCTGCAGGTAGGCAACTTGCCTGGGCGTGCGGCCATGCAGGTCGCCGCGGCGCGTCATCAATACCGGCATGGCGCTGGTGGTGACATCTTCAGGCTTGAGCTTGTCGATTTCCACCAGGCCTAATTGAATGTCTTCCAGCTCAATCGGTTTTTTTGCGCGGATGTAGAAGTTCTCGATCAGCTGTGCCGCCAGGCGCGTGTTATCCTGCTTGCCGCTGATGCTGAAAGTGCCGCCGCGGCGGTTGATGTTGACCTCCAGCGCAGTTTCGATCTGCTTGATGTTTTCATCCAGCGTGCCGCACAGGTTGGCAAGGCGGGCGTTGTCTTCGGGTTGTAGTGTGAATTCCATGATGCAATGACCTTAAATTATTTCACCCGCTAAACGTCTCGGGTTGCTCGTATCAGTAATGCGTACCTGCACAAATTGATGTATCAGGCTGGCAGCGCCTGCAATATCCACCACACGGCCATTATCGGTTTTGCCGGCCAGCAGTGTGTTGTCTTTCCAGGACGGGCCTTCAATCAGCACGCGCTGCACGCTACCCAGCATCGCTTCGGAGATGGCCTTGGCCTGTGCCTCGTTAATGGCCTGCAACCTGTTCAGGCGCTCAAGTTTTACCTGCTCCGGCGTGTCGTCATTGAGGAACGAGGCTGGCGTGCCCGGACGCGGGCTATACAGGAAGCTGAAGCTTGCATCAAAGCCGACATCGGTCATCAGTCTGGCGGTCGCTTCAAAATCCGCTTCTGTTTCACCGGGAAAGCCGACAATGAAGTCCGAGGTGAATGTCAGGTTGGGGTTTGCCGCACGCAGCTTGCGGATGATGGATTTGTATTGCAGCGTGGTGTAGTTGCGTTTCATGGCCATCAGTACGCGGTCACTGCCGGCCTGCACCGGCAGGTGAAGCTGGGCGGCTAATTTGGGCACTGAGGCAAAACAGGCTATCAGGCGCTCATTCATCTCGTTAGGGTGGCTGGTCGTGAAGCGGATGCGTTCTATCTGTGGGATCTCGGCAATGGTTTCTATCAGCATGGCCAGGTCGGCTTCAACACCTTCGTATTCGGTGCGGTAGGCATTGACGTTCTGGCCGAGCAGGGTGATTTCCTTGATACCTTGTTCTGCCAGCTGCACGGCTTCGGTCAGGATGTCGGCAAAAGGGCGCGAAACCTCTTCGCCGCGGGTATAGGGGACTACGCAAAAACTGCAGTATTTGCTGCAGCCTTCCATAATGCTTAAAAATGCTGATGCGCCTTCTACACGGGGCGGCGGCAGATGGTCGAACTTTTCAACCTCTGGAAAGCTGATATCTACCTGTGATTTGCCGCTGGACTGGCTGTTCTTGATCATGTCCGGCAGGCGATGCAGTGTCTGCGGCCCGAATACAATGTCCACATACGGTGCGCGCTTGATGATGTTGTCGCCCTCCTGCGAGGCGACGCAGCCGCCTACACCGATGACCAGGTCGGGGTTCTTCTCCTTGAGGGGGATGAAACGGCCGAGGTGGCTGTAGACTTTATCTTCCGCTTTTTCACGTACCGAGCAGGTATTGAGCAGGATGACATCGGCATCTTCCGGGGTCAGTGTTTCCACCATGCCATCCGAAGATGACAGCATATCGGCCATGCGCGATGAATCGTATTCATTCATCTGGCAGCCAAATGTCTTGATGAAAACCTTTTTAGGGGCGGGTTTTTTAGGAGTGTTCAAAGTCTTAACCAGCGTGCAAAACGTAATTTTAGCGCATTTGGACAATCGCCTCACGCAAAGTTGCTTCGTGCAGGGTAAAATATCCACAAACATTTCTTGAAGCAGCTCAATATGCAGGCATTACCCATTTTTTTCAATATCAGCAATCGCTTATGCGTTGTGATCGGGGGCGGGGATGTGGCAACCCGCAAGGTTGCCATGCTGCTTAAGGCGAATGCTGCCGTTACGCTGGTTGCGCCGCAAGTCTGCCCTGAGTTGCAGGCACTGGCCGATGCAGGCCGGATAAAGCTGATGCGCGGTTCTTATGCCGCCGCTCAGCTTGAGGGCGCGTGCATGGTAGTAGCCGCTACTGACGACGAAGCTGTGAATGAAGCGGTTTCACGTGATGCCAAGACACTGAATATTCCCGTCAACGTGGTGGATGCACCGCATTTATGCACCTTTACCATGGGCTCCATCATTGATCGCAGCCCGGTTGTGATCGCGGTATCAAGCGAGGGCAATGCGCCGGTGCTGGCGCGCTATATCCGCACCAGGATCGAGACTATGCTGCCAGCAGGCTACGGGCGTATCGCCGGTATCGCCGGTGAGTTCAGGGATAAGGTGAAAGCGAAGTTCGCCAGCACGCAGGAACGCCGCCGCTTCTGGGAAGACGTTTTTCAGGGGCCAATGGTGGAGCGGGTGCTGGCCGGGCAGGAGCAGGCTGCGCGCGACCTGCTGCAAAGCCTGCTCGACGGGCAGGATGCGTCTGCCAATAAGGGCGAAGTGTTTCTGGTCGGTGCCGGGCCAGGCGATCCGGACTTGCTCACCTTCCGTGCTTTGCGCCTGATGCAGCAGTGCGACGTCTGTGTTTATGACAAACTTGTGAGCCCGGAAGTGATGGAGCTGGTGCGCCGCGATGCCGAGCTGGTGTATGTGGGCAAGGCGCGCGATCAGCACACCATGCCGCAGGAAGAAATCAATGAACTGCTCGCCAGGCTGGCTTTGCAGGGCAAGCGCGTATTGCGCCTCAAAGGCGGCGATCCTTTCATTTTCGGCCGCGGCGGTGAAGAGATCGAAACCCTGATGCAGCATGGGGTGCCGTTTCAGGTCGTGCCCGGGATTACGGCGGCGAATGGCGTTTCCAGTTATGCGGGCATTCCGTTGACGCATCGCGATTATTCGCAGGCATGCCTGTTCATCACCGGGCATCTCAAAGACGGCACGCTGGATCTGGACTGGACGTCAATGGCGCGACCCAGGCAGACTGTGGTGATTTACATGGGCTTGGTTGGCCTGGCGCAAATCTGTGAAAAACTGATCGAGCATGGGGTGTCGCCCGATATGCCGGCGGCTGTGGTGCAGCAAGGCACAACGCAAAGGCAGCGCGTGGTGACCGCAACATTGCATGACCTGGCGCAGAAGGTGGCAGAAGCCGACATCAAGGCGCCATGTCTGACGATTATCGGTGAAGTTGTGCATCTGCGCGACAAATTGAATTGGTTTGAGCCCGGTACCGCTGCCTGATTGACCTTTTGGCATAAGGTGTTGTCTCACTTATCAGGTTATTCAGGAAATCTTCATAAACCAAGGAGCTTGAGATGAAGCGTGTTCAGGCGGCATTGGCCGCGGTAATGTTTCTGCTTTTGCAATCGGCCTATGCCGGTGAGTTTGACGATCACTGCGCAGCCGGACTTGCGGGTGGCATGTTAATTAAAACCAAATGTGAAATTAATACGGTGCTTGCGGGTAAGACTTATTGTTTTGCAAGTGAGGAATCCAGGCAGGCGTTTTTAGGGCACCCGGACGAGATGATGAAACAGGCGGCTGAGTTTTATGCTAAAAACCCAGAACCAGTGCGTGAAAAGATCAGCCAGGCCGACGCTTTGATGCAAATCAGGAGCCAGGCCTGCGACTTATCCAATAAGGATGCCGGTTACCTGGAGTTCGATGGCATGGACCTGCGTCACTGCAATATGGTGAATACCAGTTTCTTTGGCGCATACTTACGCGGTGCAAATTTAAGTGGCGCTAATCTGGAGCGCGCCTATCTGAATCTTGCCCGTCTGGAGAATGCCGATTTAAGCCATGCCAATCTTAAAGATGCGATCATATTCCAGGCGATCTTCGATAAAACCAACTTCAAAGGTGCAAACCTGAGCAATGCGCGGGTCATCGGCACGCTAGGCAATGTCGATATGAGCGAAGCCAATATCGTAAAAGGCCGCTTCGGACTGGATATCGGTAATCAGCCGATGGGGGCGATGCGATTTGATGCGGTCGGCGGAAATTTCTCGAATACTAATTTTGAAGGTGCCGATATCAATCGTAACAATGTACGTTTCGGTAATTTCCGCAATGCCAATCTGCGCAATACCAATTTGTTCCGGGCGGATTTCAGCAAGGCTGATCTTACCGGAGCCGATATCACCGGGGCGGATTTAAATGAAGCCGTGCTTGATGGCACCATCATGACCGGGGTAAAAGGCATTGAAGCCATCAAAGGGTATGACCGCAGCAAAGGTGAGTGCGTGGATTGCAAAGTCGCACCCTGAGGAGGAGTCTTTGTGCTGGAATCACGCGTTCTTGATAGGGATGCTTAACCTGGCTTCCAGACCGCCTTCCGGACGGTTAAGCAGTTCAAGCGTGCCTTGGTGCAGCTTTGCGATGCGCTCCGCAATGGCGAGCCCCAGACCGCTGCCGCCTACATTGCTGCGTGCTTTGTCGAGGCGTTCGAACGGGCGTAAAAGCTTTTTCAGGTGCGTTTCCGGGATGCCGGGGCCGTTGTCAAATACGCTGATAATGATGTTATCGGCCTGAATCTCACTTGCGACACGTACCTGACCGCCGCCATAGGCGTAGGCATTGCCTACCAGGTTATCCAGCAGGCGCTGCATTGCCAGCGGTTTGATAGGTACGGCGTACGTGGGCGAGAGTTGTATCACTAAATCACGTCCCGCCCTGGCCTGGCGGTCATGCAGCGCTTGCAGCAGGGTGTTGATGTCGACCATCTGCGTGTGCTCGCCTTCAGCACCGCGAACAAAGTCCAGGAATTGATTGATGATGTTATCCATATCGGAAATGTCTTCAATCATGCCATGCTTGAGGTAGCTGCATTGCTGGTCCGGCAGCATTTCTACAGCCAGGCGCAGCCGTGCCAGGGGGGTGCGGATGTCATGCGACACCCCTGCCAGTATCAGGGTTCTTTCGGCATCAAGTTCTGCCAGTGAATCCGCCATTTTGTTGAAAGTGCTGCTTACGGCGCGCAGCTCCGTCACGCTGTCTTCTGGCAGTTTCTCCGGCTGTTCACCGTTACGCAGCCGATTGGCTGCCTTTACCAGCAAGTTCAGTGGCCTGTTGATGCGGGCGGCGAGCAAGTAACCGCCGGCGAGCGACAGGCCCAGTACCAATGCACCCCAGCCCAGCCACTGCCAGGGGAAGGGGCGTTCTACATGGATGCGTGGAATGACCACCCAGAAGTCATCCTGGCCGATACCGAAGCTGACCCAGAGTCCTTCAATGCCGTAGTGTTTCACGGTAATAATCGTTTCTGCACCCAGACGCTCACGGATTTTTTCCGCCACCAGTTTAATGAACGGGTCATCCGGCAGCGGCTCGATTTCTTCCATAAAGTCTGCGTAGTAAATACGCACGCCTTCTTTGCCGGTAAGCTCTGACAGCAAGGCAAGCCGCAGGTTTTCCTGTGAGGCGATGAGCGAGGCGCGGGTGTAGTTGACCACCGTCACCGCCTGCAAGGCGGTTGCTTCGGCACGCGGTTCGCGTTCGAAGTATTCAAAAATCTTTAGCGACGCGAATTGTCCTACCGCCAGTAAAACGGCGATAAGCAGCATGATTCTAGCAAGCAGTGTTTTTGGTAAAAGTCGCAAGGTTAACCTGAAGAAAACGTTGGTTACAGGCGGCGCATGACATGTGAATTAAAGAATATCCAATTCAGGAAAACCGGGTGCCAGCGCCTGATATTCAGTCTACCTCGCCATCAGGGATGAAGACGTAACCAAAGCCCCACATGGTCTGCAGGTAGCGCGGATGCGCCGGGTCGGTTTCGATCAGCTTGCGCAGGCGCGATACCTGCACATCTATACTGCGGTCGAATACATCCAGTTCGCGTCCGCGCGCCAGTTGCATGAGCCTGTCCCTTGAGAGCGGCTGGCGCGGGTGGTCTACAAATACCTTGAGTAAAGCGAATTCGCCGCTGGTAATGGCAATGTTGTTGCCATTCTGGGTCAGTGAGCGGGTGGATGCGTTAAAGACAAAATCACCGATGGTGATATTTTCTGTATTGCTGGCCGGCGCGCTCGGTACGATGCGCTCATGCCGGCGCAGCACTGCATTGATGCGCGCCAGCAGTTCCCTCGGATTGAAAGGTTTGGGCAAGTAGTCATCCGCACCCATTTCCAGCCCGATGATTCTATCCACTTCATCGCCGCGCGCCGTCAGCATCACGATCGGCAGCATTGTGCCGCTGCCTCTTATCCGGCGGCAGATGGACAGGCCATCTTCACCAGGCAGCATCAGGTCTAAAACAATGAGATCAATAGATTCGTTTGCTAATGCCGTGTCCATTTCTTTTGCGTCGTTTGCCACTTTAACGGTGAAGCCCTGTTCGGTTAAATAGCGTTGCAATAGTTCGCGTAGGCGCACGTCATCATCTACTACCAAGATTCTTTTGTTCTGGTCGGTCATAATGTGTTGGAACCTTAATTTTTAATAGAATTTTTCTGCAATTTGTAAGTCCTATACCTTAAATTTTGCAGTAAACGAAGTGTAAGCTAATTGAACCGAATATTAAAGTTTTGTCGGCAAAGTAGCTAGTTCATGGATTAAATAAAGGATGCAATAAAACGGCCTGATTTTTACAAATGCTTACAATTTGACTGTTTAGTGAAACATTCAATTTACAATCGTCATTCATGATTACGATACTCTTAAACCGGTATGGTTGATGTTGGAAAGTTGATTCTTTGAATTTAATTTTGCAAAATAATATGTCTATATCTAAAGTCGTCTGTCTGGCTATGTGCTTAGGTTTAGGGCTGTCGTTCAGCGTCACTGCTGGCGGCAGAAGCAATTTGGCTACTCCGGTGGATAAATCCAAACGCACGGTAGATGAAGATCGCCAATCAGAAGATGCCCAGAAAAATGAGGGTTTGCAGCAAACCCTCAACCTCAATTTTAGTCCCGAACATAGAGAAAAACTGCGCAAGGCGCTGGATGATTATGCGCGTTCTGTAGACCCCAGCCATGACCAGATTGAAGAGCGCCGCCGTGCCATGCAGGAAAGCATAGAAACCCGTTTCTTTGAAGCGGATATGGATGGTGACAGTACGCTCGACAGGCAGGAGGCCACGGAAAAACTGCCTCAGATTGCACGACATTTCAATAGTGTGGATACCAATCAGGATAACCTGATTTCATTAGGCGAGCTGGTTGAAGCGCAGGCGCGTATCATCGAACGTAGAAAAGCTGCGGATGCGGCGCTTGAGCAGCAGAAGCAGCAGAAACTGATGGAAGCTGAAGCGGCGTCTGTGGCCAAGCCAAAAAGCAAGCAGGCCAACAATAACTCTAAAAAGAAATCGCTCTAATCCCTCTCGCCCTTCCGCTTCAAACGCAAGCCAAATCCCGCAGCACTAGCCGCTTTTTCACGTTGATCATTTTTATATCGATGTATCTCGATTTCTTCAAGTAATGCCATCAACAAGTAACGCCATTAATGTTGGCAGTTGCCCGCAGTAAACTTAGCTGTTAACTTAACTCCTTTGAAGCTTGTCTTTTTGCAAGCGTTTTAAGGTCTGGATGCATTTAACACTGCAAATTACAGAGAGCATGGCAGCCGTGGATGCTGCCGAATGGGATGCGCTCACCGGTGGCATGCCTTTGCTAAGCCATGCTTTCCTGAGTGCGCTTGAAACTTCAGGCTCGGTAGGAGGCGAGACTGGCTGGCAACCCAGCCATATGCTGGTGCTGGATGATGGCAAACTGGCAGGCGCCATGCCGCTTTATATTAAAAGCCATTCATACGGTGAGTATGTATTCGATTGGGCTTGGGCCGAGGCTTATGCGCGTAACGGCCTGCGTTATTACCCTAAACTGTTATCTGCCATTCCGTTTACCCCGATTACCAGCCAGAGATTATTGGGCGGCCGGTCGGAAATTCAAGGCCTGATGCTGGCAGCAGTGACGCAGATCATGGATGCACAGCAGCTATCTTCCGCGCATGTGCTGTTTCCGGACAATGATTCTGCTGATGCACTCAATCAAGCGGGGTGGCTGAAACGCGACGGCGTACAGTTCCGCTGGCAGAATGAGAATTTTCAGGATTTTGACGCATTTCTGAATGTCCTGAGCCATGACAAACGCAAAAAGATCCGTCAGGAACGTAACAGGATCGCGGCATCAGGCATTGTTTGCAAGCAAGTCAAAGGTGCGGATATCACGCCTGAGCAATGGGCATTTTTTTATCGGTGTTATAAGAATACTTATTTCGAACACCATTCTTCACCCTATCTGACACCGGCTTTCTTTGAACAGATCGGCAGGACTATGCCGCAGAATATTCTGCTGATACTGGCTTATGCCGACAATGAGGCGGTGGCCGCGGCGTTGAATATTTACCATCGAACAACGCTGTATGGGCGCTATTGGGGTGCATTATCGTATGTGCCGAATCTGCATTTCGAGCTTTGTTACTATCAGGCGCAGGAGTTCTGTATTCGTGAAAATATTGCATATTTTGAGGGAGGTGCGCAGGGTGAGCATAAGCTGGCACGCGGTTTTAAACCCAGGCCGACCTGTTCATACCATAAAATTGCGCACCCCCAGTTTGCACGCGTGATTGCAGACTTCGTGCGTCGTGAATCAGAAGGTGTAGATGCCTACACCGATGAACTGGAGCAGCGTGCGCCATTTAAGGTTAGGCCGGAATAGGGTGACATGAGATAAAAAAAAGAGGGTAGCTGCTCAATTTATGCAACAACCCTCTTGGTCATGCGAACCCTGACCGGTTTGAGCCTGAACTGGCGATCTAATTATTTTGCATGGCGCTCACATTTGTCATGCATGGATTTGCGTTCAGCCTCATCTACCTTGCCATCCTTGTTGGCATCCAGCTTAGAGAACATTTTCTCGGCCTGTTTCTGGTGTTTTGCCATGAACTCCTCTTTGCTGATGACACCATCCTTATTTGCATCAGCATCTTGCCAACTGTGCATTTGCGCCCCGGCATGGTCGCCGCTCATTTCGTGGTGGTCTGCATAGGCAGTCTGTACCAGACCTAGTAGTAATGAAGATATAGCGAGGATTGGTAGTGTTTTCATTATGGGTCCTTTAGTGAATGATTGTTAATGAGTCGTGAGCAGGCAGGTCATGCCACTATATAAAACCAATGTAACTATGATTGCCAAAGCAACACCTAAGTTCAGCTAAGGTAGCTGCCTACGTGTTTTGAAATGTAAATAATTTGTAAAATCTGCTGAAAACACTTGCAATGCGTGAAAGGCAGGTAAATAAAGGCCTCTGGTTATGCACATCATTAAAAATTAATTGGCGGGAAAGCAAAAAAATCCTTACCAATCAACATCTGTTTTGTAACCAATTGATTTTAAACGATTAATTTATAGGTTTAAATTTTGTGCGATTATAAGAAATCGTTATAAATCTGTTAGTTACGGATTTATTACACAAGTAATCACAAAGTTATCCACAGTTTTTGTGGAGAAACATTGATGCACAGCCTTGCCTGAAAATTCTGCAATAAAGCTGGGGATTTACTTTTTGCGGGCGACCGTGTCGGCAACCGGGTAGTGATAGTAAAGCGTGTTCAGGTGCCTGGCGACATTCTCAATATCGTTGTGATCCCATTTAAGGTTGGCAATGTTTTGCCATAGATTTACTTGGGCTACCAGGCTGGGCCAATCGGCAGCTTTTTTATTGGCAAGCCAGTGCGGCTGTTCATTATGGCAGGATATGCAGTGCAGGGAGTAGAGTAGTTTCCCGCGAGAAATGTCGTTGCCTGCTGATCCGTCGGCAAGGGCTGGGCTGGTTAGCGATAGCAGGAATAAGGCAAGTGCAGGTGAGCGGATGACTGATTTTACAGGATGAAGATTCATGGTCTTTTTCTCTGAGCAAGCGTGTCAATAAGATTGGTATTGAATATCCGCCTTTAAGCCTGATCGGTCAATATGCGTATGCACTTATTGCGGCCATGAAGGAGTTTTAATGATATTTCTGGGGTGTGGCGGCGTGGGCGTGATTGCCGGGCAAAAAAATAGCGCTTCTGCAAGGAAGCGCTTATAAAATTGGAGAAAATATATTGCATATCAATATATGCGCTCATATTAATCAGTAATAATTAATGAATTATTTCATATGGTTAATTAATTGTTTCATCTGTGGGTGAATACGTAATTTTATGTGTGCGGTTGATGCCGGCATAGGTTTTTCTGGGAGATTTTGTTGATTGTGCCATGAACCTGCGGCTGCGTGGGACGAAAAAGCACGCAGCCCCAGAGTTGCCGGCTCAGCCACAAGGATGGCGTTATTACTGGTGAATTTCAGGCTAGACAGGGCTGGTGCCTGCTTATTCAAAAATGTACCGTTTGGCGGATAAGTCTTTTTTAAAAGCTGCAGAAGCGTTAATGAAGCTTATAAAATTATCCACGCAATCCTCAGCCGAAGATGCATCCGAACGTTCGGATATTTCCAGGCAGATGCTGCCATCTGCCAGCATTTTGTATTTGCAGAAATACAAAGGCAGTTTGAAGCGATGCGCAAATTCAAATAGTGCTGGACTGATATAGCGGCATTTGCCGTTTTCATCCGGAAAGTCTACATCGCAGCATATAACGCCGGGGTTGTGAATCACCTTGCTTAGCTTTGCCAGGCAGTACGCATCGCTGTTAATGATATTTACAGCAGACTTTACGCCTGACCTGACGAATTTTCCGCTGGCGATTTGTTCGGGGACGTATGCAATAGTGGTGACATTGCATCCCAGATCCGAGAGCACCCTGGTCGTCAGCGCAAACTCATTATGCACGGTAAGCAATATGATCACTTCATTGGTGGAAGTGATGTTGATCAACTGCTTGTGGTCAAAAACCACATCCGGCACATAAGCAATCCTGAATTTTCTTAACCTTCTGGTGATGCAGCCCAGGAGTAGCTCGGGCTTGCTTAGCTGGTAATGATTTTCAAGCCGTGCCAGTAAAAAGTTGACGACAGGATGGTTCGACAATGCCTCCCAGTTTTTCCTGAAATAGAACTGGGAGCCCTGGTTCTTATTTAGCCTAAGGCAAATAAACAGGTGACTATCGATAATGACTTTTAACAGCAGCGTTGATAGTTTGTGCTGTTTTTTCTTAAACCGGGCCAGCATTTCTGATTCTGGCCATTTCTGCATCTACCGAGGATACATCTTCACAGAGCATGAAATTTTCGATAGCAATATCAACGCCCAGGTCATTATTGATTTTCATCAGCAGGTCAAGCACGTCAAGGCTGTCCAGCCTTAAATCGCGGATTTTAGTGTCTAGCGATATTTGAATGTTGCTCTTGTTGTTTGATATTTCAGCGAATATCTCGCATAGTTTTTTTTGATGTTCAGTCATAGATATCCACCTTTATACTTTCATAAATATTAAAAACATTGTCCGGGGTGCGATATTCCATCGTATTGATGATTAATTTCTTTTCCAGTTTTTCAAATCTGCTCTTAACAATATCCCAGATTTTTCTGCCGATTGGCATGCCCAGGCAGGTGTGCACGCCTGTTGCAAAATAGATTTGTGCATAACTTGGAAATTCAGATTGCTGATAGCCTGCGGAATCAAGATAAAGCCTGACTCTTTGCCCGGATAATACATTGACCCCGCCCATTGTGTTATCCCTGATCGATATTCTTTCAATGACAGGCACGCCAGTCGAAGGGATTTCTGAGTCCCACGCGATATTACTGCATGATTTATCCTGGTTCTTTGAAAGTATATAAGCTACAGACTCAGTGATCGTCCCTATTAAAGAATCCGCCCCCAGTGCCAATAACGATATACGGAAGTATTTATCATCATCGTTCATGTTTTCGGGAAATGAGTTAAGTATTTCCGCAATAATTTTATTTATTTGGATCCTTTTATTTAAAGACAGGGTCTCATCGAGAATCTGTGATAGCGAATCAAAGCTGATGTGTGGCGCTAGATTGTTGATTCCCGACAACACCAATAAACATGCCGTTAACGAAGGTCTTAAAATATCCTTAACGATATCGGCCGACTGGTGAACGGATAGCAATTGCATTCTGCTATCCAGTACCGTGGTGAAAGTCTCTAACGCCGCATCTGAATTTTTCAGTATCTCAACAGCGGAGCGCTTGCGGATGGCTTTATGCGCATCCCCGTTCTTGGCTATAGGGAAATAATCAACCAGCCTTGAAACGTGCTGCAGTTCAAAATTGAATCTTTGCAGAATGGTGTCAATCTTGTAGTCATGCACCGCATAATTCGCATCGTTCAAGATCAATCTAATGGTATCGGGATTGCTGCACATCCAGCGGTTTAATTCTGGCGACCACCAAAGATTTTTATTATTTTTATATAAAATATTTTTATCTTTATTCTTGTGCAGCAGATAGTCTGAGCATTTATCTATCATCAGGCGGGCTTTGAACATTTTATTTTAATGAAACATTATATTCTGATAGCTGAATAAGCATTATTAATGATTGTTAATTTCATTAACTCAAGAAACAACAGGGCAGGCCACGATTTATTGCTTGGTTTCAATCGAGAGGTTTTTAGTGTGCCATGGCGTATATAAAGAAAACGCCCCACTCTTTCGAATAAGGCGTCTTTATTGGGAAAGAGTCACCAGCACACTCCCTTGTATGCATTATATTTATTGGACAGTAAAATTTTTTAGATTGCTTAATCATAAGATGACTAATGATGTGACTGCTGGCTATATCATTACCGATGTGGAGAGGTTGCGTATCCCGATGCAAAAAATTACAGATTACATTACTGCACAATTTGGCGTTAAACAGTCAGCTTTGATATTGCCACTTCAACGGCATGCCTAATTGTATTGACATCCGTAACGTTACGCGTTACAGTATTTAAAATTGTAAATAAAAAATGATTAAAACATTCAAACATAAAGGGCTCAAAGATTTCTTTGAGAGTGGAAGCAAAGCGGGGATAAGACCCGATCACGCTTCTAAATTAAGTCGCCAGTTAGTGCGTTTAGATATTGCTAAAGCACCTGCGGATATGAATTTACCAGGATGGAGGCTTCATTCTTTAGAAGGTGAGTTAGCTGGACATTATGCCGTAACGGTAAACGGTAACTGGCGAATGACTTTTATGTTTGACGGTGAAGATGCGATCCTGGTGGATTATCAGGACTATCACTAGAAAGGAATTGATATGAGCAGAATGCATAATCCGCCACATCCTGGCGAAACTTTGAGAGAAGATATTCTCCCCGCCCTCGGCTTGAGCGTGACCGAGGCAGCAGATCAACTTGGTGTTGCTCGCCCATCTTTATCACGTGTGCTTAACGGACACGCCGCTATTTCACCTGAGATGGCTTTACGTATAGAAAAATGGCTAGGTATCGAGAATGGCGGCAGTGCCAACTTATGGTTGGCAGCACAAGCTTCTTATGATTTGTGGCAAGCCAGAAGTAAATTCAATGCGAAGGTGAAGCCTGCTGAACTGCAGGCAGCTTAAATTTAAGAAATAGCAGGGGGCAGGCCACGATTTATTGCTTGGTTTTAATCGAGAGGTTTTTAGTGTGCCATGGCGTATAAATGAAAACGCCCCAATCTTTCGAAAGGGGCGTCTTTATTGGTGGGAAAGAGTCAACCAAACAAACTCTTGCAAGCCATTAGATCAATGGGTTGATGCTGCCTTAAATTTTATAAATACCGTCATGACGTATTCTCAACTTGGATGGCGAAGCAGTGTTTGTCTAACATCAAACCTGCCCGCCCACACCTTTAAACTTCTCAACAAAAGCAGAAATTTTTTGGAATACGCTCTGCTTCTTTGTTAGATACTGTGGGTTCAGTGGGCTCATCTTTGGTAAAACAGCATTAAGTTCTGTGCCATTTTCACTGGCATACTCACGTCTTAATGATGCCGCGATATAGCGCTTGGCAGCTTCAGCATTGAGACTCTCAGCAGCAATCAAAGCTTCAGCCTCACGTTGTTGCTCAGCTTGTGCAAATGCGAAGAAAGCTTCAATGATGCTAGCTTTGTCTAAAATCTCGTCCAAGTTGGTTTGATTAATAAAATCAACAATCAGACTTTCTTTGGCGCGGTTGCCTATGCTTGCACGAATAACTCGCCGAGCTTCCTCAACCAGTGAGGCCTTATCTTTTATCTTTTTATTATGTTCAAAAATCAGCTCAAGGATGTAATCCAGATTGATTTCTTGTGATCTAAGCAAGTCCACTTCAAAAACAACATCATCCCAATCAATGGTAGAAGCATCTTTTTCATTGGCTGCTTTTTCACGGCGGAGCCAGTCGCGAATATCGTTATACGTTGAACGATAATCTTGAATGGTACGCTCGGCTGGTACCTTAATCGCTTGCATGACTGCCAAATCATCATCGCTTAAATAGTATTTAGCTTTAAAGGCTTCTACAGCCTTAGCGTCACTTAAATCCAGACCTTGCAAGTCTTTCAAGCTGGCAAACTCATCGTAGTTTTGTAGAATATTTTCAACGCGTAAATACTCCCCAAACAACTTGGCAAAATCTTTTTTATCTTGTTCTTTAACAATCTCGTCAGGGTTAGGGAAGCGCGCTTGCAGCTCTGTCACCACGTCCAAATAACCGCGTCGTGCTTCACCCGTCGCTACATCGGTATAGCCTTCCATATATTCTTTGTAGCTCTTCTCCAGCACCACATTTCTAGTATTGTTGTCGCCAAACAGGGTAATCGCATCAATCGTGGCTTGTTCTAAATCTCTAAACGTCACAATATTGCCAAAGGTCTTAGTGGCATCATAAATACGATTGGTGCGTGAATAGGCTTGCATCAAACCGTGAAAACGTAGGTTTTTATCTACGAACAAGGTGTTCAAGGTGGGGGCATCAAAGCCAGTTAAAAACATACCCACCACAATCAGTAAATCTACTTCCTGATTCTTTACCTTTAAGGCAAGGTCGCGGTAGTAGTTTTGAAACTCTTTGCTATCAACGCCAAAATTAGTCTTAAACATAGCGTTGTAATCAGTAATCGCAGCACTTAAAAACTCTTTGGCGCTACTATCCATTGCTGAAGGTTCAAAACTCTCCTCAACAATATCGCCTACTGCGTCTTGCTCTTCATTAGCAGCAAAGGAGAAAATTGTTGCAATTTTGAGTGGTCTTGCACTTTCTTTCTGCAAGTTCTTTATCGACTCATAATACAACTTGGCAGCATCCACACTGCTTACGGCAAACATGGCATTAAAGCCTTTTCCATTTGCACTTAAACGATGTGTTTTTTGCCTAAAGTTATTTAAGATGTACTGCGAAATCTCCTTAATGCGGTCAGGGTGCAACAGGGCTTGCTTGTTTTCTGCGGCCGTGAGTTTTTTTTCATTTTGCTCAGACTCAATCGCCTTAAACTGTGGGCGCACATCGTTGTAGTCCACCTTGAACTTGAGCACCTTCTCATCGCGTATCGCATCGGTAATCACATACGAATGCAGCTCACGCCCAAACACACTGGCAGTAGTCTCTGCCCCCAAAGCGTTTTTAGGAAAAATTGGCGTACCTGTAAACCCAAACTGGAAGAACTTTTTAAACTTCTTGTTTAGGTTTTTTTGAGCTTCACCAAATTGGCTTCTGTGGCATTCATCAAAAATAAACACCACTTGCTGGTTGTAAATCGGCAAGTCACCTTCGCTTTTCATCAAGTTATTAAGTTTTTGAATGGTGGTGACGATGATTTTATTATCATCTTTCTCAAGGTTACGCTTGAGCCCCGCAGTGCTGTCAGAACCATTGACGCTATCAGGTGAAAAGCGCTGATACTCCTTCATGGTTTGGTAATCGAGGTCTTTGCGGTCAACCACAAAGAAAACCTTTTCAACAAAAGCCAGCTCCGTCGCCAAACGTGCTGCTTTAAAGCTAGTTAAGGTCTTACCCGATCCTGTGGTGTGCCAAACATAGCCACTGCCTTCCAGCGTACTCCAGCTTTTGCTTTGGTAGGCGCAATTGATTTTCCACAAAATACGCTCAGTCGCCGCAATTTGGTAAGGGCGCATTACCAGCAATGTGTCGCTTACATCAAACACCGAGTAAGTCAGCAACACATTGAGCAAGGTATTTTTTTGAAAAAACGTGGCGGTAAAGTCTTTTAAGTCTTTAATCAAGGTGTTGTCAGACTTCGCCCAATTCATGGTGAAATCAAAACTGTTTTTATCGCGCTTGGTGGTGTTGGCAAAATAACGGCTATCCGTGCCGTTAGAAATCACGAAAATCTGCAAATACTTAAATAGTGAGTTTTCAGTATTAAAGCTTTCTTTGCTGTAGCGATGTACCTGATTAAACGCCTCGCGTATCGCTACCCCGCGTTTTTTTAGCTCCACTTGCACCAAAGGCAAGCCATTCACCAACACCGTAACATCGTAGCGGTTAGCCTGCGTACCTTTTTGCTCAAACTGGCGAATCACCTGCACTTTATTACGAGCAATATTCTTTTTATCTAACAGGTAAATGTTCTGGATATGACCATCATCAAACACAAAATCGTGGATGTAGTTGTCATGAATTTTTCGGGTTTTGTCGGTAATGCTATCGCTAGGTTTGTCTAAGTAGGTTTCAATAAAACGCTGCCATTCACCGTCTAAAAATTGCACTTTATTCAGCGTTTGTAGCTGTTCACGCACATTGGCAAGCATCGCCTTGCTGGTTTTTAAGTCGTGCAAGTATTCATAGCCTTGTTTCTGCAAGTCAGCAATAAACTCACGTTCTAAATCATATTCACTTTGATAAGATTGGTTGACCTGCCATTCCTTTGTGTATTTATCTAAAACGATAAAATTGGTGGATTCAGCAATCGTTTTGTAATCACTCATTTTGTGCATTCTGTTTCCTGAATCCATATTCACTACTTAAAAAATTAACGAGCTCTTCTAGTTTTTCTTTATCCTTTGCTCCTACTTCACCAGTCTCTTCACCCGCGTGTGCAGAATGACTTGAAAGGTTTAGAAGTCGATTGGCAAAAACGTCTGGATTACCGTCCGCTTCTTTGGGTAGAAGATTTTCCCATTTATCATGGCCTAAAAAAGTAGTTGTTTTTTCCAAGATATTTCTCAGAAAGTTAAAGTGGTATTTTCTAATTTGGTTGCTACTAATAGCGTCTCTAATCTCAGATAGCAAAAGCAAGTGATATGAAAATGGCGTTTTACCGTCTAGCTTCGTGAGAACAAATGTCCCATCAGCACTCTTATCCAAACGGGATTTTTGTGCCTCCGCTGGTCTATATTTCCACTCAATGTTGTCAGCAGTTGGGTCTTTAGCCAGCTTGTTATTAAACTCATTGGAGAGGACATTATAAAAAAGTGGGTTATGTGTCGTGATGATAAATTTTAAGTCAGCAGAACAATTTTTAACCAGCTTCGCTAAATCAACTGCCAACTCAATTAGATGATTATCATCGAGTGAACTCACAGGGTCATCAATGAACACATACTCTAATTTATTGAAATCATTGGTGCTTCTATCATCTTCAGGGCTACTTAGCTCCTCTACAATCAGATCTAAAAGGCTATAAAAAATGCACCAAATCAGATTACTTTCTTCACCCTTAGAAATCTTAATGGGGACTCTATGCTCGTCACCTCGTATTGCAAAGTAAATCTCAGTGAAATCATCACTAAATTTAGGCTCAATGTTGGTATTCGTTAGCCTTTGAAAGTGATCAATTATTTTTGGACCTTGTCCTTGTTCTTCGAGTACCCATTTGGTGAAAACGTTGGGGTGGATTTTTAGCTTTCTATCTTGATCACCGTTTAAGTCGTTATCCCAATAAAACAGGTCTTCGGTGAAGGCGTTGTAATAAAGAATATTTTTACGTGACAGCTCTGATGCTTCGGCATTATCTTCCTCTTCAGCATCATTTTCTTCTGCAAGTGGGTTCTTGAACTCTAGAGAAAGGCGCGTTTTGCCAGTGCCATTAAAGGCATAGATAAGTTGAACCTTTTTATTGGCATCCTTCAGTTGCTGGGCAATTTCAGTTAATGTCTGTCCCATGCTATGCCGCTACTTCTTCAGGCTTGGGAAAGTTCAACAGCAAATTGCGGTAATACTCGTATTGCTTCTGGCGCAATGCAATTTCGCGGGGCAAGCCTTCAGTGAGGGAATTGGTCAGGGCGTCGAATTTGTCGAGGATGGCGACGATGCGGATTTTCTCTGAAGGTGAAGGATTTGGAATGGAGATGTTGTTTAAGTTCTTTTGGTTTAATTTAGGTTGAGCTGCCCCTGAGATGTATGGCGTTAAGTCCATATTATTTAGATAGAACTCAACAAATCTTCGCTCTGCATATGTATTGAATTTAAGCACGTGGGCGTGATTATTTACCCAGCTTTTACCGCTTATACTAAATGCTATCGGTGTGCTTCTAGCAACTAAATTTGCACCATCTTCTGAAACAAGTAAATAATCACCATCAAAAATATAGTCTTTTACATAATCAACTATTCCAGATGCACCGTAATAAGGAATTTCACCTGCATCTCTTAAACCGCTGGTTATAGGTTTACGCATCGAATCAAGATTCTCTGCAAGTTCCCCCAAAGTTTTCCACTCGACTTCCCCCTCTTCAAAACTCAACAACTGGTCGCGGTAATAGTTGTATTGTTTTTTTCGGGCTGTAAGCTCCGCTGTAAGCTCCGCTGTAAGCTCCGCTGTAAGCTCCGTAAAACTGTCCAAAATGTGGACAATTTCCGCTTGAATTTCAAGCGATTTTTTTTGGTTTTCTGGGCAGGGAATGGGGATTTTTATATCAAGAACAGCAGCCATATTCGGGTGCTTTATCCCTGAGCCTCTATAAAATGAACTTAATATTTCAAGGTTGTTCAGCAAAAAATAGTAGAGAAATTTGGTGTTCAAGTAATTTGTGTCATTAGAAGTTGCAATACGGTTGTCTGATGTTAAAAACTTTCCTTTAAAGTACTGAACTACTGCATCCCCACCCCAAGGAATAGCTATAACCTCACCATCGCTAACTTTATCTCCAGCCAGTTCCTCTGTTGTGTATTTATTCGATATGTTTGTTGTTAATAGCTTTACATTGCCGTCTATAGTTACCAATGAATTTAGCTCTTTGGCAAGGAAATAGTGGTATTTGATAACATTGGGTTGCTTATGACTTTCAACTGCATTAAATTTTTTGTCCCACGTCGTGACTTCCCAGAGTGCTCTCCATTCCACCTCGACCCCATCCAGCAGCCTGTCCATAAATTTCACGCTGCTCATGCCTACAGCTCCTCGCCTTCAATCTCGGTGACGATGGCATCAATCTCTTTGCGTAGCTGGTCAATTTTAGCCACGGTGGTTTTCAGCTCTGCATTGAGCTGAGCAATGTCCACCACTTCGCGGTTGTCTTTGGCTTCGACATAGCTGCTCACCGATAGGTTGTAATCGTTGGCGGCCACCTGCTCAAAGGGTACAGATTTGGCGAGGTGATCGATATTCATCTTGCTATCAAAAACCTGCATAATTTGTTCAATATGAGCATCGGTGAGGATATTGTTATTGGTTTCTTTTTTAAACAGGCCGCTGGCCTCAATAAACTGGGTGTTGGTGTCGGTTTTGTGTTTGGAGAGCACCAGAATAGTGACGGCGATGGTGGTACCAAAAAACAAATTGGGCGCGAGCGAAATAATGGTTTCAACATAATTGTTATCAACCAGGTATTTGCGTATTTTTTGCTCAGCTCCGCCACGGTAAAAAATACCCGGAAAGCAGACAATGGCAGCACGGCCTTTGCTAGATAAATAACTGAGCGCATGCAGTACAAAGGCGAAGTCCGCCTTGGATTTTGGTGCCAACACACCTGCGGGGGCAAAGCGCTCATCGTTAATCAGCGTGGGGTCGTCGCTACCTATCCAATTGACTGAATAAGGCGGGTTGGAGACGATGGCATCAAAGGGCTTTTCATCGCCAAAATGCGGGTCTAATAAGGTATTACCCAGCGCAATATCAAACTTGTCGTAGTTGATGTTGTGCAAAAACATATTCATCCGTGCCAAGTTGTAGGTGGTGTGGTTGATCTCCTGACCAAAAAAGCCTTCTTCAATGATATGGTCGTCAAATTGTTTTTTTGCTTGCAGCAATAGCGAGCCCGAACCCGCCGCTGGGTCATAAATTTTATTGACGCTGGTTTGTTTGTGCATGGCCAGTTGTGCAATGAGTTTAGACACATGCTGTGGTGTGAAAAACTCACCGCCTGACTTACCTGCATTGGCGGCATAGTTGGAAATTAAAAACTCGTAGGCATCGCCAAACAGGTCGATTTTGTTATCTTCAAAATTGCCAAAACGAAGACCTTCAACGCCTTTGAGCACCGCAGCCAATCGCATGTTTTTATCTTTAACGGTGTTACCTAGGCGATTGCTGGTGGTGTCAAAATCCGCAAATAAGCCTTTAATATCTTCTTCTGATGGGTAGCCGTTAGCTGAGCTTTCTATCGCGGAGAAGATGTTGGCTAAATCGGTATTTAAACTTTCATTGGTATTGGCCTTGGCGGCAACATTGGTAAATAGCTGACTAGGGTAAATGAAATACCCCTTGGTTTTAATAGCATCGTCTTTTATTTCTGCGGTGATCACGTCATCACCGAGCTTGGCATAATCGATGCTATCATCGCCACCTTCGATGTAGTTAGCAAAGTTTTCGCTGATAAAGCGATAGAACAATGTGCCGAGTACATATTGCTTAAAATCCCAGCCATCGACAGAGCCACGCACATCATTGGCAATTTGCCAAATTTGGCGTTGCAGTTCGGCGCGTTGTTGGATGCTTGTCATTGTTGTACTCTTGTTTAAATTTGTTTTAAATAGTCATCTAACTAGATTGTTTTTGCATTGTACAGGCAAAGATAATCTAGTCTCGGCAAGAATTATATATCTCATTGATGCTAAAGATGGCTGTGACCAATTGAAATCGTCGATAGTTTAGCCTACGGATGAAGTCAGCTTTAATCCTTTTTCATTGAGCATCTGGATAAAGACGCTTACGTCCGCGGTTTCATCTGATCTATTAGAAACTATAGAAATGCTGGCATGCCTCAAGATTTCCGCCTGATGCTCTGCGCTCACAGATCCATCGCTATAAAAAGTTGTTAATACGCTTTCATGACCTAAGTTTTGGCTCCATGCTTTAAAGGCTTCAGGCGTTTTACATCTAAATAAAATTAATAAGGGTCAAAATTAATAAGGGTCAGACCACGATTTATAGCTAAAGCTGCTTTGCAGAAAAGAAAACGCCCCATTCTTTCGAATGGGGCGTCTTTATTGGTGGTGAAAGAGGGACTTGAACCCTCGACCCCAGGATTATGAATCCTGTGCTCTAACCAGCTGAGCTACATCACCTTGTAAACTTGTTTGCTTGTATTTCAGCAAGGCCGCAATTCTAGTGTTTTAGTGGTGAATTGTCAAAAAAAGTTTTTAACTTTTCCGGTTTATTTTTTACTATTCTGTTTTTGGCATGCAACATGGCCTGAGCCAGTGAATACAGGTCGTTTAAAGGCTGGTAGCGCCCGGCAGCAATGAGTGCCGGGCGCTATTGCATTTAACGGATTCTTGAAATATCCACTATCAGTGATGCGCTGTAATGCTTCCATTTAATAATGATCACATAGGCATAGGGGCGTGCCTGGTGGTCCAGGTTTTCTGGCAGGTGCGCGATTTTTTCCGGTATGGAGATGACCATGTTTTCGCCGAAATATTTGCGTGCGTTGCCTGAGATGGTGTTGGCGATTTCGCCTACGGCATCCAGCAGGTTTTCATCAGACTGGTTGGGTTCTTTCATGACCGTGAGCAAGTGCCGCAGCATGGCGCTGGGCGCCGAGAAGTAGAGCGCGCCTTCGTAGTCTGCACTGACTTTGATCATGCCGGTGTAGTCGTTCATCGGGAATGCGTTTTTGGCGAGGTATGCCACGCCGACCGATGCCGCTTCTTTTGTAATCTGTTTGAAATAGCCGCCTATTGCTTCAATAAAGATTTCAATGTCTTTTTCGCTTAAGTCGCTCATTCTTTTATTAGCTCCAGTAAGGCGTTCACGAGTTCTTCATCGGTAAATGGTTTGTACAGGAACCCGCTGGCGCCGTTTTTAAGTGCTTCAATCGCGGTGGCTTTGTCGCTGAGGGCGGATACGATCAGGATTTTTACCTCAGGGTTGAATTCAACCAGCAGGGTGGTGCATTCCACGCCATCCATTTCCGGCATGGTCAGGTCCATGGTGACCAGTTCCGGGCGTTCTTGCGTGAACAGCGCGAATGCATCGGTGCCGTTGCCAGCGGTACCCACGATTTCGATAGGCGGCAGCTTGGCATCTGTCATAATCCTTGAAATACGGCTTCTGATGATATTGGAGTCATCGACGATCATGAGTTTCATACAACGGCCTCTGTGGCATTCAGGTTAATGGAAGGTTTTGCGTGTTTGGAAAGCCGGAATGCGAACTGCGTGAACACATCGGCTTTGGTATCTATCTTGAGGTCTCCGCCGATTTCACTAATCAGGGATTGCACCAGATCCATGCCTATACCGCGGCCGGCGTCTTTATCCGTGCTGCTTGCAGTAGAAAATCCAGGTTCGAACAGTTTGCCTACAATCTCTTTGTCGCTTAACTGATTCACGGCGTCAGCTGCATAATTTCCGGACGACAGCATTGCAGTCCGGATGCGGCTGGGCACGATGCCTTGCCCGTCATCGCGTACGATAAAGTCAACTTCGCCTTCCTGATTCATGCGGGTGAAGATGGCGATTTCGCCATGAGCCGCCTTGCCTTTTGCTAGCCTGATGTCGGGTGACTCAATGCCATGGCAGATGCCGTTGCGTATCAACTGGATACCGATCTGCTGTAACTGATGCACGGTTTTGGTGTCCATCTGGTCGAGCAGGTCAATTTCCAGTTTCAGCTGCACTTTCTTGTTCTGGCTTTGGCTTACCTGTTCTGCCAGGCGTTGCAGGTTGCTGCCAACGCTGGTCGAGATGGAAGGCGGTTTGGCTGCGCTGTTGTTAGCCTGATGATGCGCCTGCATCACGGTTGAAATCGTTTCAATCTGCCTGATCTGTTCAAGCATGCCGCTGAGCATCACCGGCAGGCTCAGGATTTCCTGCGCATCCCACTCGTCCTTTTTACGCAGCGTTACCAGGTGTTCTTCAAATTCATGTGCCAGTGTTTCAATCGCGACTAAGCCCATGGCCGCCGCTTCGCCCTTGATGGCGTGAATGATGCGGAAGCACTGGTTGGCCAGGTCGGCATGATTCGCTGCACGTTTATCCGCATTGGCCAGTATGCCGTTCAGCGATTCAAGGCTGTCATGGGCATGGCTCAGGAAGTCCTGTAACTGGTATGTATCGGCCTGCAGCAACTTTTTCAGCAATTCAAGATTAATGCTCGATTGGCCTTTCAGTGCGGCGAGCTCTTCCGCCTGGGTGACCTGTTCGGTGACATCCTGCACGGTGACCAGCAGGTGCAGAACACGTTTATCTTCAACCACGCGGTTAAACTGAAAACTCAGGTAGCGCGGTTCCGTATCGGTTTTCGCCTGCACTTTTACCTGCGTGAGCGGATTCAGGCTCAGCATCAGGTTCTCTTTCACCTTGTTGCCGAACAGCAACTGAATATAATCTTTGGCCGAGGTGTAAATCTCGGCTGAAACCAGTTGCTCCAGAATCGGCATGAACGGCATGTGAGCGCTGACTTCATGCTGCAAGATTTTTCCAATGGAACTGGAAAACTGGCTGCCTATATTTAACTCCGGATCCAGCAGGAACAAACCTTCTTTTACCGTATTCAGTATCTCGGCGGTTTCGCGCTGGGCTTTTTCAATCTCGCCATCGGCTGAGCGCAGCTTGCGCAGCGCATTGAATACAATGTTGGCAAACAGCAGCAGGGACAGCACTAGCGCAATGGTCTGGATCAGCTGCAGGTTGCCGGCTTTGGCTTTTGTGTTTTGCTCCAGTTGTGTGGTGAGGTCATTCATCAGTTTTAACAGCTTGAGATTGTTTGCGCGTGCATAGTCGGTGGCAATGTCCAGCGTCACCTCATCTACTACGCTGCTTTGAATCACCGGCTGTAGCAGTTGCTTATATGGCTGCCAGATCAGCAGGGCAGCATCCACGGCCTTGACCGCGGCATCGCCACTCACTTTTTGCAGCAATACGGGTTTCTCGTCGCCGCCAACTACGGTGCCGCCTGTTTTAAAGCCATTCAGCGTGGTGTCGAACAGGGTGCTGACTTTTTTGAGTTCTTCGGTGTTTTTCGGGTCAAACCTGCCTTGCGCGGCATCGACCTGAATAGACAGCAGCACTTTGGCCGTACGTTGCGAAAGCATGCGCTGGCGACCGGAAAGGTTGATGGATACCGCATCGCTATCGAGCGTAGATGAAGTGTAGAAGTTAAGGCCTAGCACGGCCAGGTTGAAAACCAGGAAAAGTGAGACGGCTAATATAATGCCGCGATATTTATTCAGCGTGCCTGCTTGTTGGTTTTTATTGGGCTTACTGTTACTGGACATGACTGCTCCTTATGCAATTGTTAAAAGATGCAATGGGTTAGAGGTCACCGTCGTTGGTGAGCGATGAATACTGGGTGGTAATGACTGGCCGGTGCCTTATTCTGATAAGCCGTTTTATCAAGGTGCCGGTTAATCTGGCGATACCTGTGCCATTAAAATAGTGGCTTTAATGGCACAGGATGTCGCAGGGCGTTGTATTAGAACGTGTACATGCCGGTTACCCAGACGATTTCTTTGTCGCCTTTGCGCGCTGCGCTGGTAAGGCTGCCATAAACATCGGATTCGTTGAATTTTGCGTATTCAAGTTTGCCGCTGATCTTGTCAGTAAATGGATACATGACGCTGGCATCGAACTCGGTGCCGTATTTATCGCCAAGCTTGCCGATGGACTGGAATTTCTCATCGGACTTGAATACATGGTATTCCGCCTGCAGCTTGGCTTTGCCGATACTGCCGGCAACCGTGACGAATGTGTCTTCAATGCCCTGGCGCGGGGTCGCCAGGAAGTGGTCAGCCCAGCCCTGGAACAGGTGGTTTGTACCCAGCGGGGTCTGGAATGCATATTTGCCGTTGTTGCTGGAGAGCTTTTCCTGGTCGATCCTGACTGACCAGGTGTTGTACATCGCGCCGCCGCCTAGTTTGTAGTAGTGTGCGTCAATCAGATCGTTACCGTCTTTATAGTCAGACTGTTTGGCATATTCAGCGGTATAGAGCACTTTCCAGGTGGCGTCGATGGCACGTACGCCATCCAGGCGCAGGCCGAATGTTTTTGAGCTGGCGTCCGTGGTGGCTGTCTTGACCAGATCCTGGCTGGCACCCAAGCCATTGCCGCCTTGCGCGGCAATGCCATCGGCAAGCGGATTGCCGTTGTTCTGCCCCAGGTTTGCAACATCGACCAGGTAAGCGTAGCCCACCAGTGACTCGCTAGGCGAAATACGGTACTTGGCGTTCACGATTTCGATATCGCCCTGACGCAGTTCTGTGTTGATCTGGCGCACCTGGTCAAAGTGTGCAGCGAAGATTTCCGTATCCGGAATGCTCTTGTTCAGCACGGATACGCCGTCAAACACCTGCATGTTCTGGCGGAAACCGATGTCGCCGATGAAGCGCACATTGTCCAGGTTCACCTGCTGGCGGCCAAGACGCACCCTGGTGTTCTTGATGCCGGTCCAATCCAGGAACAGCTGGTTCACATCGGTAAAGCTAGGGTCTACGATATTGGCGTAGTTTGCCTTGCCCGGTTCGCTCAGGTTCTCGCGGCGGTCGTTAAAGTTGTGGTTGAATTCATGCACGTCCGTGAGTTGTGCGGCAAAGCTGAAATTGTGGAATGGGGCAGTCTGCCAGCCGATCAGGCTGCGCAGTGTAAAGGCATGGGTGTTGTCTAGCTTTTGGGTGCCATTGGGTGCCGGCTGGAATGCTTCCTGGTCGATAGACTCATAGCGCAGGCGGAAGTTGGTCATCGGTTTGCCATCTTTGATCGATTCCAGAAACGTATATTCTGCTAACGGTTCTTCTTCCGCATAGGCAGATTGTGCCATACCGGAAATTGCCATCGTGACGCAGGCCAAGATGATGTTGAGTTTGAATGAAGCATTTGATTTCATGATTACCCCTGGTATTTATAAAATGTGAATTGGATTCTTATACGGGCTACGGCTGTAGCCCGTTTTTTAAGCAGCCTTTTTGGCATGGCGTTCATACAGGAAGCGCAATACCTCGCTGCGCAGATGGTTGTATTCCTGGTCTTCGGCCAGTTCCAGACGCGCCCGTGGACGGGCCAGATTGACGTCCAGGATTTCGCCGATGGTGGCTGAAGGGCCGTTGGTCATCATGATGATGCGGTCTGAAAGCAGCACTGATTCATCGACATCGTGCGTGACCATGACTGCGGTGCAGCCGGATTTCGCCATGATCTTCATGAGCTCATCCTGCAGGTTGGCGCGAGTCAGCGCATCCAGTGCGCCAAATGGCTCATCCAGCAGCAGTACTTTAGGTTCCATTGCCAGTGCCCGCGCAATGCCAACCCGTTGTTTCATGCCGCCTGAAATTTCGTTAGGGCGTTTTTCGGCAGCATGTGTCAAACCCACCAGTTCCAGCGCCGCATGGGTGCGTGCTGTCAGCTGGGCTTTGATTTCGGTGCCGAAAACCCGTTCCACTGCCAGGTAGATGTTTTCATAACAGGTCAGCCATGGCAGCAGCGAGTGGTTCTGGAACACGACAGAGCGCTCAGGGCCGGGGCCGGCGATTTCGCGCCCGGCACAGAACAAAAAGCCTGAAGTGGGCTGCAGCAAACCTGCAATCAGGTTCAGCACGGTTGATTTTCCGCAGCCTGAATGCCCGATAATTGAGATGAACTCGCCTTCGCGAATGTTCAGGTTAATGTTTTTAAGCGCGTTGAACTCACCTTTTTTGGTGGTGAATGTCATGTCTACATTCTCAAGCTGCACATATTTGGCTGCGTTTGCTTTTTCCGGCATAGATGTGTTTTTCATAATGATTCCTGGTCAGTAACTGTCAAAAAGATAACGGGACTATTCGTAGCTGAATCTTTTAGCGATCTGCGTGAGCCCGAACTCAAGCAGCAAGCCGACGACGCCTACAATGAAAATCGCGATGATGATGTGTTCAACATTCAGGTTGTTCCATTCATCCCACACCCAGAAGCCGATGCCAACGCCGCCGGTCAGCATCTCGGCCGCAACGATCACCAGCCATGCCACGCCGATGGAGAGGCGTACGCCTGTCATCATGTAAGGCAGCGCGAACGGGAACAGTATTTTCGTGAAGATTTTCCATTCGCTCAGGTTGAGCACTTTCGCCACGTTCATATAGTCCTGCGGCACTTTGCTGACACCGACGGCAGTGTTGATGATCATCGGCCAGATCGCTGAAATGAAGATGACCCAGATCGCAGCAGGGTTGGCCGCTTTGAACACGAGCAGGCCGATTGGCAGCCATGCGAGCGGGGATACCGGTTTCAGCAGGCTGATGACAGGTGCCGTCATACGGTTTGCGAACTCGAAACGGCCGATAATGAAACCGACAGGGATGCCGATCAAAGCCGCCATGCCAAAGCCCAGCGCAACACGTTTTAATGAATTCAGGATGTTCCAGCCCACTCCCATGTCATTCGGGCCATTGCTGTAGAACGGGTCGCTGAACAGTTCAACCGCTGAATGCCATGTTTTCAGCGGGGTTGGCAGGCTGGGGGATTGATAAGAGAGCAATGTCCACACCGCTAACATCATCAATATGCCAAATGCCGGAGGCAGCAGCCATTTAATGAAGTGATGGATTTTCAAACCAAGTTTCGCGGTTTGCCTTGTGACAGACGCCTTGTCGGTAGCCGTCACGTTATTTGCCGAGTTAGGCATTGCTGATTCTTTGCTGACAACTGTTTTTTTGCTTTTCATGATGACTTTTAAGCTTTCCTTGCTGATGCTGGTCGCGCTCATAAATGATCCTTAGTGATGGAAGCTTGAATCGTTAAGCTTTGATTTTGAAAGAAGCTGCGTATGCGGCCGGGTTCTTGCCATCCCATACCACGCCGTCTATCAGCTTGCTGGTACGCATCGGGTCTTTAGGCACGCTGATGCCGAGCTGCGATGCCGCTTCCGAGTAAAGTTTGATCTGGTTGACCTTGGAGGCAACGCCAAGGTAATCCGGGTCTGATTTGAGCAGGCCCCAGCGTTTGTGCTGTGTCAGGAACCACATGCCGTCCGACAGGTAAGGGAAGTTGACTGCGCCGTCACCATAGAACTTCATGTAGTTAGGGTCTTTCCATTTCTTGCCGATACCATTGTCGTAATCACCGACAAAACGGCCACCGATCACATCTTCCGGTGCATTGACGTAAGCCTTGCCTGAAATGAGTTTTGCGACTGAAGCACGGTTTTCCAGCGCTTCGATATAACGGCAGGCATCCAGTATCGCCATGATCATGGCGCGGGTCGTGTTCGGGTGTTTTGCAACGAACTCGGCTGTCGTTCCCAGCACTTTTTCAGGATGGTCGGTCCAGATGTCCTGTGTCGTGGTGACGGTATAGCCTACTTTGTCGTAAATGGCGCGTGCATTCCATGGTTCGCCTACGCAGTAGCCATCCATATTGCCGATACGCATGTTGGCAACCATCTGCGGTGGCGGCACGACGATATTCTTGACATCTTTGATCGGGTTGATGCCGTTGGCGGCAAGCCAGTAGTTCAGCCACATCGCATGTGTGCCGGTCGGGAATGTCTGCGCAAAGGTGTAGTCGCGGTTTTCGTTGTCGAGCAGGCGTTTGAGGCTGCGGCCGTCTTTTACGCCTTTTTCCTTGAGCTGGTTAGCCAGCGTGATCGCCTGGCCGTTGTGGTTCAGGCTCATTAATACGGCCATGTCTTTCTGCTGGCCGCCTATGCCTAACTGCACGCCATATACCAGCCCGTACAGCACATGTGCGGCATGCAGTTCACCGTTCACTGTCTTGTCGCGGATCGCTGCCCAGCTTGCTTCTTTGCTGGGTGTGATTTTGATGCCGTATTTTTTATCGAAGCCCATCTGCGCTGCTACCACGATCGGTGCGCAGTCCGTAAGCGGGATAAAACCGATTTTAATTTCAGTCAATTCAGGGGCATCGGAACCGGCCGCCCACGCTGCACTACGGATGCCGCTGGGTACCATGTTCATCAAGGTGGCAGCGCCAAGCATGCCGGTGATGCTGTTTCTTAAAAAATCACGGCGTGCATTATTCACGATGATTTCCGGTTGTGCCTGTGCTTGTGTTGGGGCAGGTACTTTTTTATCTTGCTCACTCATTTTCAACTCCTTAAAAAATTACAAAAAACAATCCATCTGAAAACATTAAAAAAAGGCAATAAAAAAAGGCAATAAAAAAAGGCGTCAATCCGGCTGAGGCTATACTCAGCAGGAAAGACGCCTTTGTCTTGAATTTATGTATGCTCAATCTTTGAGCCACTTTTATGCCGTCATTGGCACTAAAGTGTTTACATTCAGTTTTTTTGACTTAGCCCATCGTTGGCTCGGTCAATATGCTATCGGTCACACTAGCAGCAGTTTTGCCGCATTCATCAGTTCATTCGCCAGATCCTTTATTTTAATATTTCTTTGCATCGCCATGCTTCGCAGCATATTGTAGGCTTGCTCTTCGTCCAGGCCGCGTTGTTTCATCAGCAGCCCTTTTGCACGTTCAATCAGTTTTCTTTCATTCAGCCTGTCATTGGCTTCATTCAGTTCTTCACGCAGCAGCTTGAATTCATCAAAACGTGCGATCGCCGCATCAATCACCGGCCGCAGCCGTTCATTCGGTATGCTGCCAACTACGTAAGCGCTGACACCGGCACGCGTGGCCTGCTTGATCTGCTCTTTATCGCCATCATGCGTAAACATCACAATAGGGCGCGGTTCATGCATCGTCATGACGCATATGTTTTCCAAAGTGTCGCGACTAGGCGATTCGGTATCAATGATGACAATGTCAGGCCGCAGTTCGCAGCAGGCTTTGTCCAGATTGACCGTATCCTTAAGGTGTGCGATCACCTCGTAACCGGAATCAAGTAGTGATTGCTTTAACGGTGTGGTGCGCTCTAGGTCGTTATCAACAATCATTACTTTTAACATTGCAGCTCTTTAATACAATTTTATTAATAAAAAGCAATTGTCGTGCCATCGTTTGTGTTGTTTTTAAGTGATTGAAAATAAATGAAAATTCTCATGGTTGGTGTTAACCCCATTATTTTTATCGCAATGCATGTATGCACAGTATAAGTGCGGATGCACTACTAAAGATTTATGGCCTGCATGGTTAAGTGGCTGTGAGTTGATATGATGGGCGGCTGTCTGCGGTGCATGATAGGGTGCGCACAGCCGGGCAGCGCAGTCAGGTATTTGCTGCGGGTGACAGTTTTTTTGGGAAAGCTTTGGGAGGGATGTAATGCCAGCCGCATTTTCATGTGGCTGGCTGTGGGTGGTATTGCGAGTTGTTAGACGTTAAACCTGAAGTGCATGACATCGCCATCCTGCACGATGTATTCCTTGCCTTCCAGACGCATTTTTCCGGCTTCTTTTGAGCCTTGTTCGCCTTTGTTTTTCACATATTCGTCATAGGCAATCACTTCAGCACGGATAAAGCCGCGTTCAAAGTCGGTGTGGATGACGCCGGCAGCCTGCGGTGCGGTGGCGCCTTTTTTCACGGTCCAGGCGCGTACTTCCTGCACGCCGGCGGTGAAGTAGGTCTGCAGGCCGAGCAGGTCATAAGCGGCACGGATAACGCGGTTAAGGCCTGGTTCTTCCTGCCCAAGTTCACTTAAAAAGAGCAGCTTGTCTTCGTCATCCAGCTCGGAGATCTCGCCTTCGATTTTGGCGCAGATGCATACTACAGGTGCATTTTCCGCTTTGCCGAGTGCCATGACCTTATCCAGGTGCGGGTTGTTTTCAAAGCCTGTTTCATCCACGTTGGCCAGATACATCACAGGTTTTACCGTGATCAGGCACAGCGGTTTGAGCAGTTGCAGTTCATCGGCATCCAAACCCAGCGTGCGCACGGCTTTGGCTTCATTCAATGCGGGCAGCACTTTTTCCAATACAGCCATGAGCGCAATCGCGTCTTTGTCGCCGCTTTTGGCTTTTTTGCCTTCGCGCTGCATGGTTTTTTCTACGGTTTCCATATCGGCCAGCGCCAGCTCGGTGTTGATGACTTCAATATCCGACAGCGGGTCGATCTTGTTGGCAACATGAATGACGTTGCTGTCTTCAAAGCAGCGCACCACATGGGCAATGGCATCGGTTTCGCGGATGTTGGCCAGGAATTTATTGCCTAAACCTTCACCTTTGGAAGCACCGGCTACCAGGCCTGCAATGTCCACAAATTCAACAATCGCAGGCTGAATACGCTGTGGTTTGACGATATCTACCAACGGCTGCATGCGTGGGTCAGGTACCTCTACAATGCCCACGTTAGGCTCGATGGTGCAGAATGGGTAGTTTTCTGCAGCAATGCCTGCCTTGGTAATTGCGTTAAACAGGGTAGATTTGCCTACGTTAGGTAAGCCTACAATTCCACATTTCATATTTTTTCCAGTCTGTCTTTTCGTCGATTACTGCGTTGTCTGCGTCTTCATTGCCTAGCCGTACTAATGTACTGCCTTCGGCAATTCATCCTTGCCGCCTTGTACTCAACAAAAATACAGGCGGAAAAAGGGTGTTGTTTGTATAACTATTTCTTGGTGTGCAATTTTAACATCGCACCTTCAAAGTCACCATTGAGCAATTGGCTTGTGACAGCCACGCTGTCATCAATGCATGCATTAATGGCATTCTGTTCATCTCTTGATGGTGCCTTTAGCACAAAGTTAATAACTTCGTTTCTGTCGCCAGGATGACCGATGCCCAGGCGCAGGCGCCAAAAGTCAGCGGTGCCCAATGCCGCGGTAATATCTTTCAAACCGTTGTGGCCGCCATGGCCGCCGCCTTTTTTAAGCTTTACGGTGCCAGGGTTCAAATCCAGTTCATCATGGATCACCAGAATCTGAGCCGGCGTGATTTTGTAATAATTAGCCAGCGCCGCTACGGCTTTGCCGCTTGCGTTCATAAAAGTAGTTGGTTTCAGCAACCATGTGTCGGCAGTTGGCGCGAGCTTACCGGCCAGGCCAAAGAACTTGGCATCTAGCGCCAACTTGCTGCCGCTTGCGGCGGCGAGTTGATCCACCCACCAAAAACCTGCGTTGTGGCGCGTGGCTTCGTATCTGTCGCCAGGGTTGCCCAAACCTACCAGTAATTTAATTCCGCTAGTCATTTATATTTGATTACTTTGTTTGCTCATTGCACAAATGAAAAACGCGCACTTTACTGAATAAAGCGCGCGTCATTTTCATGCAGCTTTGTAACTTAAGCTGCTGGAGTTTCTTCTGCTGCTGCTTCTGAAACACCACCGCGTGTTTTAGCGATAGATGCTACAGCTGCGTCATCACCGTGAGCCAATTGTACGAACTCAACGCCTTTTGGCAATTTGATTTGTGACAAGTGGATTGAGTGACCCATTTCCAGTTTAGCAACGTCAATTTCGATGAACTCTGGCAAGTCTTTTGCCAGGCAGCTAACGTCAGCTTCAGTCTGTACGTGAGCAACGATACCGCCGCCAACTTTAACGCCAGGCGCGATGTCAGCATTGATGAAGTGGAAAGGCACTTTAACGTGGATTTTTTCAGTTGCGCTTACGCGTTGAAAGTCGATGTGCTGGATAGTGTTACGCACTGGGTGCATCTGGAAGTCACGTAATAATACGCTTTCTTTTTTGCCGTCAACGATCAGGCTTAATACTGAAGCGTGGAAAGCTTCATGACGGAATTGCATGAACAGGTCTTTACCGTTGAATTCCAGTGTCACAGCTTCTTTGCCACCACCATATACTACACCTGGCACTGCGCCAGCACGACGTAGACGGCGGCTCGCACCCGTACCTTTAACGTCACGTTTTACTGCATTGATTTCGATAGTCATTTTACTGCTCCTAAATTTACTACTAGGCTTTCGAGGGCCTTACTGCACAAAAACTGCTTTCCGCGACCAGAAAGCAGGGTTGAAATTTTTAATACAAATTAATCCATGAACAGTGAAGAAACAGAATCTTCACAACTGATTCTACGGATGGTCTCAGCCAATAATTCCGCTGCGCTTAATTGGCGAATTTTCTTGCAATTAGCAGATTCAGCCTGTAGCTGGATCGTATTGGTCACAACCAGTTCATCCAGTTCTGAACTCATGATGCGTTCCGCTGCGCCGCCTGATAATACCGGGTGTGTCGCATAGGCAACCACTTTGAGTGCGCCGTGCTTTTTAAGTGCGGCAGCCGCTTCACATAGCGTGTTGGCGGTGTCTACCATGTCATCCATAATCACGCAGGTACGGCCGGCAACATCACCGATAATGTTCATGACTTTTGCCACGTTCGGTTTTGGACGGCGTTTGTCGATAATCGCCAGGTCTGAACCCAATTGTTTTGCTGCGGCACGCGCACGCACCACACCGCCAACGTCAGGGGAAACCACTACCAGGTTTTCATGGTTCTGTTTCAGCAGGTCGGCCAGCAGAATCGGTGTTGCGTAAATATTGTCTACAGGAATATCAAAAAAGCCCTGGATCTGGTCTGAGTGCAGATCCATGGTCAGTACGCGGTTAACGCCAACGCCTGTCAGCATATTGGCTACAACTTTGGCTGTAATCGCAACGCGCGCTGAACGAGGGCGGCGATCCTGGCGTGAATAACCCAGGTAAGGGATTGCTGCGGTGATACGGCCGGCAGATGAGCGGCGTAGCGCGTCTACCATCACCATGACTTCCATCAGGCTGTCATTGGTAGGCTGGCTGGTTGATTGCAGGACAAATACGTCACGGCCACGTACGTTTTCGAGCAGTTCGACCATGACTTCGCCATCGCTGAACCTGCCGACATCGGCGCGACCAAGTTCAATGCCCAGGTGGGTAGCAACTTCTTGTGCAAGCACTGGGTTGGCGTTGCCTGTAAAGACCATCATGTTGCCGTTAGACACCATTTGATTTCCTATCGTGCCGGCCTGCTTAATGTGCCAGCAGAAACTAAAAAAGCGGACTAAAAAATAAAAGCGTGTAAATCAAAGAATCTACACGCTTCTAAAAATTCTGGCTGGGGAAGAAGGATTCGAACCTTCGCATGCCGGAATCAAAATCCGGTGCCTTAACCAGCTTGGCGACTCCCCAATATTTAATCAGCATGATAATTAAACTAAAAGTCCAATTAAAGGGTGCTGATTCAACCCTTTTGCAACAAAGCCACGCACTGAGGCAGGTTTTTCATTGCATATTCTGTTTGCAATCTCTTCATTGGCCACTTCTAAAAAAACCGAAGCGCCTGAGCCGCTCATTCTAGCATCACCGTATTGTTTAAGCCAGCTTAAGCAGTCAGAAACTTTAGGATAAAGGCTGCAAACAACTTTTTCCAGGCTATTTATAAATTCAGTTTTGATGTTTCCACCATCCGAATCAGTAGCGTTTAATTGCGCTACCCCCGAAAAGGTCGACATTATCTGGGGATTCGAGTTCTTTGTCAATTGCTTATTCGCAAAAATTTGCGCGGTCGAGACATGGACATCCGGAGTCAGCACTACATAATAAGCATCACGTAATCGGATAGGCTGCAGCTGTTCGCCGATACCTTCTGCCCAAGCATTTGTTCCGTAAATGAAAAACGGCACATCAGCCCCCAGTTTCAGCCCTAGCTCCAGCAATTCCTGGCGTGACAGGTTCAGCTCCCAGAGCTGGTTCAGCGCCAGCAGCACGGTGGCAGCGTCAGAACTTCCGCCGCCCAAGCCGCCGCCCATAGGGATATTTTTCTGAACCAGGATTTCTACGCCGCGTGTGCAGCCGGTATGCTGCTGCAATAGTTTTGCGGCACGAATGCACAGGTCATCACCTTCAGGCACGCCTGGCACATCATTGGCGCGCTTTATGGCTTTATGGCCGGTTGGTTTTAAATAAATGGTGTCGTAATAATCCAGCAGGCGAAATACCGTCTGCAACAGGTGATAGCCGTCGGCGCGCTGGCCGACAATGTGCAGGAACAGATTGATTTTTGCCGGAGCCGGAAACGCTTGGAAATCTTGCATGGGTGATATTGCGCAGCCTGGGTTGGGTTTGAATGAGTGCTTAATTTTAATGTAATTTTATTTTAATGTGGTTTTTTCAGGCGTCTGTTTTAAAGGAGGCATGGCTTGTGTATTGAATGAATTTCAGTGTGCGGGTTCATTCCACGTTTCTACCAGCAGCTTTAAATTCAATTGGTCGCTTTTCAGGAAAATCTTGCCAGGCAGCATGTAGGCGCCTTGTTGCCGGTAATTGTCATATTCAATTTTCCAGCCATCCTGCTCCAGGTTGGTAAGCAGGCCTTGTTCGTTCCAGGAGCTTTTCTGAACCGGGCCCAGTGTCGGGCGCCCGATGGACCAGTCTGCAAGGCCGGTCAGCGGTAGTTTCCAGCCGAGGGTTATCTGGGTGAGGGTTTCCGCGTCTGCTGCCGAATAATATTTTCCGCTCGAATCCGTGAGTGTGACCTGCTCCGTAGTCCTGGTGATGCTGGCAACCTGGCTGCCTAACGGTGAATACAGGTTGATGTCATCACCGGTGCGGTTGTGCTGCCATTGCAGGCTGCCTGAAAAGCCCTTGCTGTTCGTTTGCACGCCGATACGGCCCTGCAGGGAAAATTGCTCTATTGTTGCGAGCTGCGCTAAATGTCTTGCCCGGAGCTCTTGCGCCGCGCTGCTTTGCCCGGTTTGATTGGCGGTCATGGTCGCGCAGCCGGCAAATGCAGCCATTAAGCCAAGCAGGAGCAGCGCGCGAACTGCTGGTATCGGATAGGCGGCTGCCCGAAATGCCCTGGTAAAGATACTCACGGATGCTGTCTACTCAAGGTCAGGATTTGAATTTATTGGCAGTCGTGATTAAAACTTCGTTGTCCGGGTCAATGCTTAAGGCATCATTCCATATTTTTTTAGCTTGGTCATGACGGCCTTTGAGCCATAGCGCTTCACCCAGGTGAGCTGCGATTTCCGGATCGGGGTTGATGTTGTAGGCTTCCTGCAGATACTGAATGGCTTTATCCAGGTTGCCCTTCCTGAAGTGAGCCCAGCCCAGGCTATCCAGCATGTAGTGGTCGTTAGGTGACAGCTCCAGTGCTTTTTCAATTAGTGTGATCGCTTCGTTCAGCTTGATATTGCGGTCGGCAAACGAGTAACCCAGCGCATTGTATGCCGCTGCAAAATCAGGTTTTTCGGCAATCGTTCTGCGCAGTTCTGATTCCATGAGGTCGAATTTCTTCAGGCGCTCCGCTGCCAGCGCATAGTCGTACACCAGCTCTGGCGTATTGGGCAGGTTCTGAACCGCTTTCTCAAGAAGTTCGAACGCTTCCTGGTCACGTTTGGCCCTTGCCAGAATGGAGGCCTGCGATTGAATGACGATGATCTGCTGTTCTGTGTTGAGGTCCATCAGTTCATCCAGTATCTCAATCGCTTTGTCTGCGGATTGCGTGCGTGCGACCAGGTTGGCAAGGCTAAGCTGTGCTTCAAGGTAGCGTGGGCCTAGCGGCACTTTTTTATACCAGTCGGCCGCAGCCTCATTCTGGTTCAGTTTTTCTGAAGTTTGCCCCATGTAAAGGTTCAGCTGGTCAATGTCCTTGAAATCCATTGCCAATGCCTGCTGGAAGTAATTCTGCGCCGATACGTAATCGGCAGACTGGTAGGACATCAGCCCCACGACAGCAGTGACGTCCGCAAGGTTTTGGGATGAGTTGCTTTTGGCCTGCTCGATAATGAGCGGGAACTCTTTCTTGGCTGCTTCAAACTGTTTCTGGTTGACGAGCAGTTTCGCCAGGTTAATACGCACTTCGTTGGATTTAGGGTGCGACTTCAGGAATTCATAATAGTAGTCAATAGCCGCTTGTGGTGATTTGCGATACAGGATCTGGCCTTTGAGCAGCGCGGCAATATCCCATCCGGCGTGCAGGGTTTCGGCTTTGTTGATAGCGGCGAGGGCAGTGTCATCTTTGTTCGCGATCCATGCTGCCTGGGCTACTGCAAACTGCGCTTCAGCTGAATCGGGGTAGGGTTGTGCCAGGAACTGCACGAGCTCCAGCACCTCGGCTTTGTTCGGGCTGCGGTTCAGCAAGGTGTTCATGTACAAAAAGCCGCTGGCACGGGTTTCTTCTTTTGCCAGCAGTTTTGACAGGTAAGGTTTTGCATCATCAAGCCTGCCGGTTGCAATCAGCATTTCTGTCATGGCCTGCTGTGCCTCTGTAGAATCCGGGTCAAGCTCAGCCCAGAGTTTGATGGCAGGCACTGTCAGGTTGGTGATGTTACCGTAGGCTGCTATTTTTGCGGCACGCTCGGCCAGGCGTGCGTCTCTTTCTGTTTTTGCCAGGTCGTAGAATATCGCACCGGATGTGCTGATGTCGCCGCGCTGCCCGGCTACCTCGCCTACCAGGTATCGGTATATGAATTCAGGGTTCAGTACAGACTCCGTGTCGTCGGCCACCTGTAAACCGCCATCGGATGCCATCGCGATTGAACCCTCATCAATGTGCCTGTTTGCTGCGCAGCCGTTAAGCACCAGTAAGCCTGCCGATAGCAGCATCCACAACATCGGGGCTGCCAGCAGGGTGCTCTTTTTGATTGAAATATTTGTTTGTTTTGATTTGATCATTGGGAGCATAAGGTCGATTTGGGTAGGGGTTGTTTTAGTATTATTGGGTTTGCTGTTTACAGTTTCAATGATTGATATGCGTGTCTAAAGAATGAAAAAGTCATTTTCAATATATCGTTTTTTAAAAGTACCGCAAGCCGTCCTGACTTGCGCTGCCTGGTACATCATGTGTTCGGGGATTCCTTTAATAACACTGTATGATGCACTGGTATTTCTTAGTCCGTGACAGCAGTCGCAAGTTCCTACATAATTATGTGTTGACTATAACGCAAGTCGGGTGAACTTTCCAATAGACTTGAAGCCCATAGCTTGAAGTCTTGCCGATAGGCTTGTTGTTGTGTAATGGCGGGCCTCAGGCTTGCTTGTATATATATTTAGTATTTAAACCAATGTTTCAAGATTGAGTGGCTATGAATAATTTTACAGTAGAGGCAATCGAACTTACCCGGCTTTATGGCGGCAGGGAAGCGGTGAGTAATGTGAATTTCACCTTGAGCAAGGGTGAGGTTCTTGGTTTCCTTGGCCCGAACGGTGCCGGCAAATCAACCACGATGAAAATGCTTACAGGTAATCTGGCCCCCAGCAATGGCAGCGTAAAAATCTGTGGTATAGATATGATGGAAAACCCCAAGGAAGCGAAAGCGCTGATCGGGTACCTGCCGGAAATGCGCCCACTGTACAAAGAGCTTACGGTGGATGAGTACCTGACGATGGCCGCCCGGTTGCATCGCGTGAATTCAAAGCATATCAGGCAGGCAGTCGAGACTGCAAAAGAACGCTGCGGTTTAGGTCACATGAGCAAGCGCCTGATTGAAAACCTGTCTAACGGCTATCAGCAGCGCGTAGGCATAGCGCAGGCGATCATTCATCGCCCGATGGTCGTGATCCTTGATGAACCTACCGTTGGCCTTGACCCAATCCAGATTCGCGATATCCGTGCCTTGATCCGCGAAGTCGGCGGTGAGCATAGTGTGATTATTTCTACGCATATCCTGCCGGAAGTGGAAATGGTCTGTGACCAGGTGCAGATCATTGACAAAGGCCGGCTGGTGTTTAACGGCTCCATTGATGTGCTCAAGCGCCAGCGCATAGGTAACAAGCTGCTGGTAGGTTTGCACCGCGCGCCGGATACAGCAGAGCTGCTTAAAATTGATGGCGTATCAGAGGCTGAAGTGTTACCGAGCGGCCTGATCCGTGTTCGATTTGAAGATGGCGCCACTCCGGCAGAAGCTATCGTGCAGACGGCGGTTCAGCAAAACTGGGGCCTGCATCATATCGCTCCTGACCAAACCAGCCTGGAAGATGTGTTCATGCAGCTGACCTATCAGGAACAGTTGGTTTCTCCAGAGCAGACCACTGCTTAATCTCAGGCTAAATGATGCAATCGGATATTTAAGGTTTATTTATGATTATCAATGTAGCAAGAAAAGAATTAAAAAGTATGTTTGCCTCGCCAATGGGCTGGGTAATCCTGTCTTTACTGATGTTTGCTTTCGGCACGCAGTATCTCAATGGTGTGAATGACTACTTTGCCGTGATGTCAGGGGCGATGCGCCCGGCCGAGCGTACCGGGGTGACGCAGTTTGTAGGCCAGTCTGTGTATGGCCTGGCTTCGTTCATCATGCTGTTTGCGGTGCCGCTGCTGTCTATGCGCCTGATTTCAGAAGAACGCCGCAGCCAGACACTGCCTTTCATGTTCAGTGCGCCAATCTCGCTGACTGAAATCGTGGTGGGTAAGTTTTTAGGGCTGGTTGCCTTTTTAAGTATACTGATCGTCTTTATCGGCGTGATGCTGAGTACGCTCAATATCTGGTCTGATATTGATTTTGGCTTCCTGTTCGCCAACTCATTGGGCTTGCTGCTGATGGTGGCTGGTTTTTCAGCGCTTGGTATTTATTTCTCAGGCATGACCCAGCAGCCCGTCATTGCAGCGATCCTTACCTTTATCGCCTTGTTCGCGCTGATGATGCTGGATCGTTTCTTTGCCGGTGACCCAAGCAATATCCTGGGCAGCCTGTCTCTGATGCGGCACTTCCAGTCATTCTCGAATGGTTTGATCGATACTGCCGATATCGCTTACTTTATTTTATTTGCCGTGACATTTTTAACTTTAACCGTGCGTCGCTTAGATGCTGACCGCTTGCGTGGATAGCCCGTATGTTTTACAAACCACGCGTGCTCTCACTTGTCTTTTATTCCGCAGGAAAACTTTGTTCAGTTGGCCGTATGAATAACTACGCCACGCCTTCACAAACTTTCCCTGCGAAACAAAATCCTACGCGATCATCACGCGTATTTACAAAACATACGAGCTTTGGAACTTTGCTATGAATATCAATCGTAAATTACGCTTTCAGTTATTAGTACAAAACTGGTTTTTTGTTGTGCTGTTTTTGATGCTGGTTGTGCTGCTGGGCTACCTTGCCAGCCAGTACCACGTTGCAAAGGACATCACGCAGGCCAACCGCAATATCCTGACGCAAGGCAGCGTGAATGTGCTCAAGCAGATGAAAGCGCCAATCAATATCACGGTGTATGCAACCAAGGATGATGCGTCTAGCGGTGACGTGTTCCGTAAAGGTATCGTGGATTTCTTTGCACGCTACCAGCGCGAGAAAAAGAATATCCATTTAACTTTTATCAATCCGTCCGAAGAGCCGAAGCTGGCGCAGGATGCCGGTGTCAAAACCGACGGCGAAGTGGTGATTGAGTACCAGAAACGTGTGGAGCATATCGTGCCGCCATTTGCCGAGCAAGAGATTACCAATCTTCTGGTCAGGCTTTCGCGTACTAACCAGCAAGCCGTGATGTATCTGGATGGGCATGGCGAGCGTAACTTGATTGGCGTGAAGAATCACGACATCGGCGAATTCGGCAAACAGCTGGAAGCCAAAGGCTTTAAATTTGCCAACCCGGACTTGACTATTGCGCAGCAGGTGCCGAGCAATGGTGCCATGCTGGTGATTGCCAGCCCGCAGGTCGATGTGAGCGAGGTTGAGGCGAAAAAGATCAAGGCGTACCTTGAAGCCGGCGGCAACCTGCTGTGGCTGCTGGACGATGACAATCTGCGTGGTTTGCAGGATGTCGCTGCTTACCTGGGCTTGCAGGTTTCACCGGGCATGGTCATGGATATGGCTTCTGCGCAATACGGTGCCGATGCACGTGTGTCTTTTGCCAGCCTGTATGGCGAGCATGCTATCACCAAGAATTTCATGCTGCGCACCTTGTTCCCGGAAGCGCATGAGGTCACGGCAAGAGGCACCGATGAAAATGGCTGGAAGGTCAGCAATCTGGTTGAAGTGGCACCAAACGGCTGGCTTACTTCTACCAAACTCGCAAAAGATGCGAAACCTGAGTTTAATGAAGCCAAGGACAAACGCGGCCCGATCAACATCGGCGTCGCGCTGGAGCGCACCTATGGCAAAAAAGGCCAGCGTGTAGTGGTGATGGGTAATGCCAATTTCTTGTCCAATACATTCATTACCAACGGCGGCAACCTTGATCTCGGTGTGAATGTGATTAACTGGCTGGCCGGTGACGATAGCCTGATTACCATTCAGCCTATGCCGCTGAAAGACATCAATGTTTCGATTCCGGATACCAGGATGGGTGTGGTCACTGCCTGGACAGTGTTCCACAGCTTCCAGTACTTTATTCCGCTTGGATTCATGATCGTCGGTTTCCTGCTGTGGTGGAAACGCAGAAGAGCTTAAGCCCTGCGGATGGTCCGGATACTCAATCGTCGCTTTACTTGAAGGTGTGGCATGAAAAAACGTTGGATACTCAATTTAATTCTGCTGGCAGTGGTGGCCGGGCTGGTTTCATTTTTATACTTGCGTCCCAAGCAGGATGCTGTGAAACAGGCTGCTTATGAAGTTTCCAGCTACAAACTTGCCGAGTTCAATGCCATTAAAGTTGAGTTCCCGGCAAAAGCTGCGGTGACTTTTGAAAAAGTGAATGGATTCTGGAACCTGACTGCACCTTATAAAACGCGTGCAGATCAGGCTTCAGTGCAGCGCATTCTGGCAATCATCGCGGCCAGCAGCAGCCAGAAGATCGTGACAGACGATTTGCAGAAGTTTGGCTTGCACCAGCCTTCTATCAAGCTCACATTGTTCAGGGATAAAAACAATGCCGAAGAGTTCCTGTTCGGTACATATAATCCGTTGAATGATGAGCAGTATATTTCACATAGAAATACGGTTTACCTGATTTCAAACGATTATGGATCAGCCGCCTCATCGCAGGTGATAGAAATGATCGATAAAGCGCCCTTGAAGCCAACAGAAAAAGTTGCCGGTTTCGATTTCAGCCACCTGGAGCAATGGGAAGAGTCAAGGTTGAACCTTGATCTGGTTGATGGGCAATGGAAAGTTTCTATCGACAAAGCCAAACCTACGCAAAATGAAATGAACGAATGGGCCGATTACTCATGGATCCATACCCGTGCTAAATCGGTAGAACTTTATACCCCTGACCGTAAAGTGACGCATCCTTCATTTGAAGTGAAACTGGCTGATGGCAGCAAGGTGCATTTTGACAAGATTCAGGAGTCTCCGGAACTGATACTGGCGCGCCCTGATGAAGGTTTGATGTACTACTTCCCGCAGGATGAAGGGTTTGTGATGCTGAATCCGCCGATCAATTTGCCTAGTAAATAATTTAAGTTAAAAGCGGCTTGGTTATTAATTAAGAGTGTTCTTACGCAACCAAGGCCGGTTCAGTCTTTAACAAAAATATCAAAAACGTCATTCCGGCGAGGGCCGGAATGACGAGGTGAATTGTCACTTTGTGGCAAGAAAAGGTGCCCTGAGGTACGAAATCTACAGACTATTAAAGATAGTCTCATCCTAATCAATGATCTGAACATAGGTTGCCATGCCAGAACTCCCGGAAGTCGAAACGACCAGAATTGGTCTGATGCCGTTAGTCAATCAAACAGTAGCCAATGTGGTCATACGCAACGCTTCGCTGCGCTGGCCTATTCCGCAGTCGCTGCCGGAGTTGTTGCATGGCCAAACCCTGCGTGCGCTCACTCGCCGTGCCAAATACATATTGGCGCATTTTGACCATGGCACATTGCTGCTGCATCTTGGCATGTCTGGCCGCATCTGCCTGCTGGCGCAGGATGAGCCGCCGCAGAAACATGACCATTTTGACCTCTGTTTCACCAGTGGTCAGGTATTGCGCCTGCGCGATCCGCGCCGGTTCGGCGCTGTACTGTGGGCAGACCAGAACCCGCAGGAACACATGCTGCTGAAAGTGCTGGGGCCGGAACCGCTGAGCGAGGCCTTCACCGGCCAATACCTGTATCAGCATATCCGTACCAGGTCTGCTGCCATTAAAATCACCATGATGGATAGCCACCTGGTGGTTGGCGTCGGCAATATCTATGCGAGCGAATCGCTGTTTCGCGCCCGCATTCACCCTGAAAAGCCCGCTAAAGCCCTCACACTCATTGAGTGTGAGCGACTGGCGGCTGAGATTAAAAACACGCTCACAGACGCACTTGCAGCCGGCGGCAGCAGCCTGCGTGATTTCTTTGGTGCCGATGGCAACCCCGGTTATTTCCAGCAGCAGTATTTTGTTTATGCCCGCGCCAATGACAAAGGCGGTGAGCCATGCCGGGTGTGTAATACGCCTATCAGAATGATCAGGCAAGGGCAGCGTTCAACGTTCTATTGTGAGAGTTGTCAGCGATAAAAACGCTTGCGGTATATGAATAATACTGATGATTTAGCTAAGTAGGGGGGATAAAATCTGCCCAGCTTACAATGACTTAAAACAAGTCTTCAATAATGAGCTTGAGTACAAGTTCCTCATTAAGGTCTTTGCATACTCCATCTACGCCAGGGAATAGTGAGGAATGACTAATTCCTAGCTCTTTGAGTTCACGTCTGATTTCCGTTTTTTCACTTTTTGGAATACTTGTTTTAGTAATCTGTTTTCCGTTTAAAGGTGCGTTTGGTGTGCGTGCATACACGAAGCAACCAGACTGGCCAATAATTCGTTCGGTGATGTGCGGTGGGTAATAAGCGAAGCTGTTTGGCCTATTAAATAAGTTGTCATTACTGACATTTTCGTAGCTTCTGCTGTATTTTGCCGCAATTACTTCACCATCTTTTCCTGTTGTTGGGTCGGAGGCAAAGAACAAGGCAATTAATGGATTACTTGTAAAATCAAGAAGGCGAGTTGGGCATCCATGATGCTGCATAAGACAAAGCCACTCTATGTCTGTTTTTGGATTTACTTTGATGTATGGGACAGCCCTCTTTTTGAAATCTTCCAGAGACTTTATTTCATATTTAACAACTTCTGACCAGTCTCTGGTGAAGTGCCTTCCTATTGAAGGCTTTAGTTCCCATTCATAGTTTGCATGTCCTCGGTAAATTATCGAGTCTCCATGAGTAATATCATTTAAAAATTTAGGAATTATGCGAGACATGATTTATTTTCTCTAATGCAGGGTAGTCTAAATAGAAGCCTAAAATTTTATTTAGCAAGACAGGTAAAAGATATGTTTTATACTGAGTTTAATTTTTTGGATGTTTCTATTACATCTTAAATATAATGAATTATAGAAGTGAGATAAAAATATCATGCTCTAGACATAACTTCTAATGCGGATGCTGCCTGGCTGCATGCTCATGCAGATAGCCGTGCGGGGCGCTTGGGCTGCCGCCGATTTTCTGTGGCATCAGTGAACCTATGAGCATGCCTAGCATGCTTACGCCCAGGCCTATGAGCTGGGCGGGAACCAGGCTTTCTTCACCAATTAACACTTCAATCAATACCCAGGTGGTAATGCCGCCGATAATCGCTGCAAGTGCGCCCTGTGAGGTTGCTCTTTTCCAGAATGCACCGAAGATCAATGGTACAAATGCGCCTGCCAGCGTGATTTTGTAGGCGGATTCCACCATGCCGAAAATAGAGCGTTCCGAGTTAAGTGCGTAAAGCAATACGCATGAGCCAAAGCCGAGCAGGCAGATACGCATGACGCGCAGGAAGCCTTTGTCACTCAGGTGCGGGATATAGCCGCGTACGATGTTTTCGGCAAATGTCACGGAAGGGGCGAGCAGGGTGGCGGATGAGCAGCTCATGATTGCAGATAATACGGCACCGAAGAATATTGCCTGCGCAATAAGCGGTGTGTGCTGTAAGACCAATGTAGGCAATACTTTCTGTGAATCTTCTACGACCAGCTTGCCGAAAAGTGCAGGGTCAATCAGGGTCGCCGCATAAGCGATGAACATGGGTACGAAGGTAAAGCAGAAGTAAACCGAAGCGCCTAGAATCGAACCCCATAGTGCGATTTTTGCACTCTTGGCTGAGGTGATGCGCTGGAATACATCCTGCTGGGGTATTGAGCCCAGCATCATGGTCATCCATCCTCCCAGGAACGTGATCCATACCCAGATGTCTGCGCCTTTGGGGAAAAAGTCCAGTTTACCGGCAGCGTGTGCGTGCTCTATGACCGGGGCGACGCCGCCAGTCATGCCTGATACGATATTGCCGATGTAGAGCAGGCCGCCGATGACTACGATCATCTGAACGAAGTCCAGCACCGCTACGGAAAGCATGCCGCCCAAGGTCGTGTAAGTCAGCACGATCGCGGTGCCCAGTATCATGCCGGCCTGTTCGCTTACCGCGCCATCGGTAATCATGCTGAATATGAGCCCCAGTGCCTTGATCTGTGCGGCTACCCAGCCCAGGTAGGAAATGACGATCGCTATCGTGGTGAGCACTTCTACCGTGCGGTTGTAGCGCATGCGATAAAAGTCACCCAGTGTCAGGATATTGAGTTTATACAGCTGTGTGGAAAAGAAAAAACCTGCAATGATCAGGCACATGCTGGAGCCAAAAGGGTCTGCCGCTACGCCATTCAGGCCTTCTGTGACAAAGGTCGCGGAAACGCCGAATACCGCCTCGGCGCCGAACCATGTGGCGAATACCGTGGCCATGACCACCGGCAGAGGCAGGTGGCGGCCGGCCACAGCGTAATCTTTAGCATTTTTGACGCGCATCGCCGCAACAAGGCCAATGCCAATAGAGATCGCTAGATAGATGACAACAAACCAGATCAGCATGGCTTAAAACTCATAGAAATGTTCAGGATGACGGACGTTATTCAACACGTGTCCAGATTTGTGATCGGCCGATTAACGCAAAACCGATAAACCCCCGGACTTCAAGTTCGTTGCCTGTACTGTCCAGCTTCATCAGGCAGCGATAGGTCTTGCCGTTTTCAGGATCCAGGATTTCGCCGCCCTCGTAATGGCCGTCTTTGAGTTTGATGCCTTTCACGATGGTCATGCCTACAATGCGCTGGCCTTTGCGTTCATCCTTGCATTTGTCGCAGACGGCATCCGGGGTATCGGTGGCCAGCAGGCCTTTTTCTATCACTGCACTGTATTCACCGTTGCTTTCACTGATCCTGACAAGCGAGCGCGGCTTGCCGCTGTTATCGTCTACTGTTCGCCAGAGTCCGGCCGGGGTTGCGCCTGCGGCAAATGCCGCAGAAGCAAGGCTGCTTAAGAAAACGCTCAAAACAATAATCAGTCTGGATTTCATTGTACGTTCCTTTATGTCAGTGGATAAAAAAGGTACTTGCTACTAATATGATTTCTACAACGGCGAGCAGCACGATTGCAATGACTAGCCGTCTCTGCCAGATGGCTTGCAGCTGCTGTGCTACGATCAGTTTCTCAATGGAACTGCGTAGCGGAACATCCAGTTCTGCCTGGTTGGTCTGTGCTAAAAACTGATGTGCTAATCTTGGCATTTCCGGCAATACTTTTGCAATATGCGGCAATTCTTTTTTGACTGTTTTCAAGATCGCACGCCAGCCGATCTGCTCGTTCATCCAGCGTGTCAGGAATGGCTGCGCACTTTTCCATAAATCCAGGTTCGGGTCAAGCTCGCGGCCGAGGCCTTCAATATTGAGCAATGTTTTCTGCAGCATGATCAGCTGCGGCTGGATGATCACGCCAAAGCGGCGCGCCATCTGGAACAGGCTCAGTAAGGTGCGCGCAAACGAAATATCTTTCAGCGGCTTGTCGAAGATCGGTTCGCAAATGGCGCGCACTGCGGTTTCGAGTTCCTCACGCTTGGTGTCGGCAGGCACCCAGCCGGAATCAATGTGTGCCTGTGCCACATCGCGGTAATCACGGTTGAAGAAGGCCAGGAAGTTGCGCGCCAGATAGTATTTGTCGGTATCGTTCAGGGTGCCCATGATGCCGAAATCAAGCGCAATATATTTACCATCGTCGGCTACCTGAATGTTGCCAGGGTGCATGTCAGCATGAAAGAAACCGTCGCGAAATACCTGCGTGAAAAATATATCGACACCATCTACGGCAAGCTTGGGAATATCAATGCCTTTGGCTGTCAGCAGGTCGCGCTGGCTGATGGGCGTGCCGTGCATGCGCTGCATGACCATCACGTCCTTACGGCACCAGTCCCAATGCACATCCGGTACGATCAGCATGGATTTGTCCGCAAAGTTACGGCCCAGCAGGCTGCAATTGGCGGCTTCCAGCGTCAGGTCCAGTTCACTTTCCGTATGGCGCGCGAATTCGGCAACGATTTCACGCGGCTTCAGCCTTTTGGCCTCGGAAGATACGCTTTGCAGCAGCCAGGCCATGGTATCCATCAACCGCAAGTCATGGGCGATGGTTTTTTCAATATCGGGGCGCAGCACTTTTACGGCAACCGGTTCGCCGTGCGGCAAATGTGCAAAATGCACTTGTGCGACAGAGGCACTGGCAACCGGCTCTTCGTCAAATTGTGAGAACAGCGCACTTAACGGTTTGTTAAAGGCGCTGCTGATGATGTTTTCGACTGCAGCAAAAGGGAACGGCGGCACCTGATCCTGAAGCTTTGCGAGTTCGTCCGCAATGTCTGCCGGAACCAAGTCGCGGCGGGTAGATAGCATCTGGCCGAATTTAACAAAGATCGGTCCCAGGTTTTCGAGTGCCAGCCTTAACCTTGCGCCACGCGGCACTGCCTTGCTGCGCCAGAACAGCAGGCCATTCACCAGGCTTTGCAGCGGCTTTAACCGGGGATGGCTGAGGATGAACTCATCCAGGCTGAAACGCAAAGCGATGAAAATAATATAGAAAAGCCGGAAAATGCGCATAAATGATCGGATGCTATCTAGGAAACAGGATTGTTGGGGGCTGGCGGTATATGAAGATTTTTAGCAAGTTTAGCCAGCCGCTTTTCCAGCCGCTCGACATCTGCACGCAGCGTATCTACTTCAGCGTTGAATTGTTCAACATGCCGCTTTTTCGCCAGCATGGGTTTTTCTTCCTGCCAGTATTCAGTCAGCATTTCCGCCAGGTTGGTCACAGTGTCTTTTGCGGTGCTTGCAGTCCGGCGCGTAAATTCACCGATTTTATTGGCAGGTACATCGCCAACCAGCCTGCTCAGGTCATCTTCATAATCCCAGCGTACGTGTGATAGCACCTTGGCCAATGCTGTGGCCAGATGCGTGTCGCCATCTACCTTGACCTGCAGCCTGGCAGATTCATCTTTTGCCATCAGGCGCAATAACAGGCTGGGTGGAATCGTGATGGTGGCGTCAGCAGCGCCGGTTTCGCCGGCGACTGCAAGGCTGCCGTTTTCGAGTATCACCAGCGCGGTCTTGATCAGCACGAAGTTCAATTGCACAGACTGGCCGGCGAAAGGCTGCAATAGCGGCGCAGACCAGGCGTTCTGTGCAAGCAGATGCTGGATTGCATGCGTGGAAACTTCTTTTAGCATCAGGTTTTATACCCTTTGTGCAGGGCCACCACGCCGGCGGCAAGGTTGTAGTAATCCACCTTGCTTAAACCCGCGTCTGTCATCATCTGTTTGAGCGTCTCCTGATCCGGATGCATGCGGATGGATTCAGCAAGGTACTGATAGCTTTCGGCATCTTTGGCCAGCAGTTTTCCCATCAGCGGTAACAGTTTGAACGAATAGACATCATAAGCCTTGGATAAGGGCTGCCATACTTTCGAAAACTCCAGTACCAGCAGTCGGCCGCCGGCTTTGAGTACGCGCTGCATTTCAGCCAGGGCGCGGTCTTTATGCGTCATGTTGCGCAGCCCGAATGCCACGATCACGCAGTCAAAATAGTTGTCCGGAAATGGCAGTTTCTCCGCATCGCATTGCAAGGCTGGAACGTTCAGGCCTGCATCCAGCATACGGTCACGGCCTACGCCCAGCATGGAGGCGTTGATGTCCGTCAGTATGACCTGGCCTTCGGCACCGACTTTCTGCGCAAACAGCTTGGATAAGTCACCGCTGCCACCGGCAATATCCAGCACCCTGTCACCGCGGCTTACGCCGCTGATATTCACGGCGAACCTTTTCCAGCCGCGGTGCAGCCCTGCCGACATGACGTCGTTCATCAGGTCATATTTGTCAGCTACAGAATGAAAAACCTCAGCAACTTTCTTTGCTTTTTCAGATTCTGCAACCGTTTTGAAACCAAAATGCGTATTGTGTTCTGTCGTCATGCTGTTTTTCTCTTAAGCTGTATTTTTTCTTGCGTGGCCTGCTGCACTCAGTTTGCCCAGGTACTCAAGCCATAGCGCTTCATAATTGCTGGCAATGTCATACAGGTAATCCCATGAATATAAGCCTGTGTTATGCCCGTCGGAGAACACAAGTCTGACCGCATAATTGCCAACCGGTTCTATTGCCGTGATGTTGACATCTTCTTTGCCGATCTGCAGTACTTCCTGCCCCGGGCCGTGCCCTTTGACTTCGGCTGAAGGTGAATATACGCGCAGAAACTCGCAGGAAAGCATGCATTCCGTGTTGTTATCGAACTTGATTTCCAGTAAACGTGAGGCCTGGTGCAGTTTGATGTCTACAGGGCGGGGTGAATTAGGGGTTAAACCACTCATAAATATATCGGTTTTTCTGTAAAAATAAGATGATAACAGAATGACTGGCATTGCAGATACTTAGAGGATATTGCCGCTTATGGCAGGAAAATAACCGCTTATCAGAATTCCATCTGAAATGAAATATTAGCCAATTGATTTTATTTGCAATTTAAATAATGGGTGATAGAGTTACGCTACAAAAGAGCTGTATATAAGGTCCGTCATGACAGAAAATAATTTAGCAAAACAATTCGCGGTCTATTCAGAATGGCGCAAAGGCCTGACCCAAACTATTTGCGATTATCGCAACTGGCTGAATGAACAGGAGTTGAATGATGCGCAGGTGGATCAGCGTATACAGCATCTGCTGGACAGGTTGCGTGAGGACAAGCTCAATGTCGCATTTGTTGCGGAGTTTTCACGCGGCAAATCTGAGCTGATCAATGCGATATTCTTTGCGGGTTACGGTACGCGTCTGCTGCCTTCCAGTGCCGGCCGCACCACCATGTGTCCTACTGAATTGCTTTATGATAAGTCCAAGCCGACTTCTATCATGATGCTGCCGATTGAAACGCGGCTGTCTGATGCTACCACCTCCGAATACAAGCGCTACCCTGACGAATGGAAGACCGTAACATTCGATGTGGATTCGAATGAGAGCATGGTCAAAGCCTTTAAAGAGGTGAGCAGCACCAAGCCGGTTTCCGTGCAGGAAGCCGAAAAATATGGTTTATATGACCCCAATAGTGCCGATGACGCGCTGAACCTGAATAAAGACGGCACCATCGATGTGCCTTGCTGGCGCTATGCCATGATCAATTTCCCGCATCCATTGCTGGAGCAGGGGCTCGTGATTCTGGATACCCCGGGTTTGAATGCGATCGGTACCGAACCTGAGCTGACGATCAACATGCTGCCCAATGCGCATGCGGTATTGTTTATCCTGGCAGCTGACCAGGGCGTGACCAAGTCTGAAATCGACGTGTGGCGCCAGTACATCAGCGGTACGCGCTGGAAACAAAAAGGCCGCCTGGCAGTCATGAACAAGATTGACGGCCTATGGGACGAACTCAAGGATGAGAAAGAGATTCAGAAAGAGCTGACACGGCAGATTAAAACCAGCGCAGAACTGCTCGGCCTGGAGACCAACCAGATATTCCCGGTCTCTGCACAAAAAGGCTTGCTGGCCAAGGTTAACAAAGATGATGCGCTGCTGGCAAAAAGCCGCGTTCTGGAGCTGGAAGCAGCGCTTTCCAACCAACTGATCCCGTCCAAGCAGGAAATCGTGCGCGATAATACGCAGAGCGAGATTGATGACTTGATCACCAACTCAAGGATTATCCTTGATGCGCGCTTTGCCGGTATCAATGAGCAATTGGTTGAGTTGCGCGGTTTGCGTGGCAAAAACGAAGATGTGGTCGAGCACATGATGAACAAGGTGAAGGTCGATAAAGAAAACTTTGAAAAAGGCTTGCAGCGCTTTCAGGCTTTGCGCAGCATTTTTTCTCAGCATACTAACCGCCTGTTTACGCTGCTGGGCATGGAGTCACTCAAAGTGCACGTACACAGCACGCGTGAAACCATGATTAATGCCAGCTTTACCAAGACAATCCGTGAAGCCATGGATAATTTCTTTAATGAGCTGAAAACCCGGCTGGTTTCATCCGATTCACAAATTGATGAAATCAAGAAAATGATGGATGTCATGTACGAGAAGTTCTCGAAAGAGCATGGCCTGCGCAAGTCTGAGCCGCCAGCTTTTTCAACATTGCGCTATCAGAAAGAGCTGGCAAAGCTGGAACGTGCATATAAAGAGCAGTTTAATACCGCTTTTAATATGATTGCCAATGAGAAGATGACCCTCACTACCAAGTTTTTCGAAACATTGGCTAGCCGCGTGATCCATGTGTATGAAGTGGCTAACCGTGATATTGAAAACTGGCTGAAGGCCGTGATTGCACCGATGGAGTCACAGGTACGTGAGCATCAGCTGCAACTGCGCCGTCGCCTGGAAAGTATCAAGCGCATTTACAAGGCGACCGATACCTTGGAAGATCGTATTTCAGAACTGGAAGCGATTGAGAAAAGCATCAATGCCCAGCTGGAGCAACTCAGTCAACTGCGCGAACACCTGAAAACTGCGCTGGCTTTTGAGCCGGCAATAGAGGCTGTTGCCGTGGCTTAGTGAGGCGCTGCTGAAAATAAAAAAGGCTGCATGAGCAGCCTTTTTTATTTGAAGTTTTTACTTAATTTTTGATTGATTAACGGCTCGCCTGCATCAGGCTTTTCATTTTTTGCATCGCTTTCTGCTCAATCTGTCGAATGCGCTCGGCAGATACACCAAACTCGTCAGCCAGTTCGTGCAGCGTTTTGCCGCCATCTTCCTGCAGCCAGCGCGCTTCAACTACACGGCGGCTTCTTTCGTCCAGGTTCTGGAGTGCGTGTGCCAGGCCGGTTGCTTCAGCAGTTTCAAATTGCTTGGCCTCTAATGCTTCAACCGGAGTCAGGCTTTCATCCTGCAGATAGGCAATCGGGCTGTAATGTTCGTCGCTGTCGTCATCAATGTTGGCTTCCAGGGATATCTCATGCCCGTTCAGGCGTGACTCCATCTCCATGACTTCTTCAGGTTTCACATTTAATTCGCGTGCGATATGTGCGATTTCATTTGGCTGCATGGTATTGATGCCGGATTTCATGCTGCGCAGATTGAAGAAAAGCTTGCGTTGTGCTTTTGTCGTCGCGATCTTCACCAGGCGCCAGTTCTTCACGATGTATTCATGAATTTCGGCTTTGATCCAGTGCATCGCAAAAGAAACCAGGCGTACGCCACGCTCCGGGTCGTAGCGTCTTACCGCTTTCATGAGGCCGATGTTGCCTTCTTGAATAAGGTCGGCCTGCGGCAAACCATAACCGGTGTATCCACGTGCAATACTTGTCACTAGGCGCAGGTGTGACAATACCAGTTTGCGGGCAGCTTCCAGATCGTTTTCTTTGTTAAACTTTACGGCCAGGGAAAACTCTTCTTCCGCAGAAAGAATCGGGTAAGCTTTAATCGCTCTTGTATATTGTTCAAGGCTGTCAGTAGCGTTGAGTACTGGAAGTGTTAAAGCAGTGGTCATTGGTTTTACATCCTCCTTAAAATACCATTCTAGCACTCACCATTCGAGAGTGCTAGTGGTTAAAAAGTTTCATTATCCGCTATTTTTATTCTTTGACATTAACGTCACCGGCATTACATTGGGCTTGGCGGCATTGGATTAGAGCCGCAAGCGATGTGAACGGATGCCCAGGTTGTTTTGGGTTCAATCCTTAGCGGAGGTTTCGGATATGTTTAAGCTTTATCCTTAAACTTAAACCGGCAGACGTTGCCTTTATTGGCCATGCATTCCTGATGTTCTACCTGGCTATCAGTAAAGCTTGACATCAGTGCTAAATCAAACTGGCATACGGCTGGGTTCTTGATAGCCAAATTGTGGAAAATGCAATTGTCGGCTTCTATCACTTGTATGTTCGCAAGTGTAGAAGTGCTTTTTGTGTCATAGCCCAGATCCTCCATGATCTCGGACAGCTTTTCAATTTTATGCTGAAGCGTTTCTAAATCGGGATGCTGGCGCTTTAATTGTTTAGCTACGGCTACCCCCATGGCATGCATGCGGTCTTTTAAGCCATCCTGGCCAGACTCTTGCTCTATTGACTCAACGATTAATTGCGCAAACCAGGAATAATGCCTGGGAAAGAGTTCCTTGCCTGCGTCTGACAGAACATAAAGCTGTTCAGGTCTCCCGCCAGATGGGCGGCTTATGCCGTGAGTAACAAATCCATCATTTTCTAATGAAGACAAATGCTGCCTGACCGCATTTTTAGCGATTTCCAGTTGTTTGGATAGCTCATCTACAGTCAGCCCGCTTTTATGTTTGAGCAGCAAGTTCAGCAATTCCTGTTGGCGAAGCCCTAATATTTTGAGCATTGGATATCCTCTTTTATCAATACCGTATTTTGCATTATACCTATTTTCAATGTTAATACAATTAAAACATATTTTACTTTACAAAGTGTTTTAAGTGGATTAATCTTTCCTCACTTGCTGGTTGATTGGTCTTGGCAAGCGATGTAATTAAGATAAATTTCAATTGAAGGAGATTTCACTATGAATGGCAGCAAATTCAAAGAATCTGGCCAGAGCTTAAATGCGTTCACCAGCCGCCGTGATTTTTTTGCAAAAACAGGCATGTTTTCGCTTGGCGTACTAGCTTTCACTACGCTTGGACATAGTACGCCTGTGCTGGCAAATAACATTTCAACGTCTACTTCCGATGACATCATCATACTGAATTCTGCTCTGGCACATGAATACCAGGCTATTGCGGCATATCAGGCCGGCGCTGAATCTGGCTTATTACAAAAAGCGGTGCTTGATGTTGCCGTGAAATTCCAGGGTCACCATATCGCTCATGCCAATGTGCTGGCAAGCACCATTGAAAAACTTGGGGGTGTTGCGGTAAAAACCAAAACCATCGCTGAATATGGGTTCCCCTTAGGTAAATTAAAGTCTCAAGCCGATGTGCTGCATTTTGCCGCCGGGCTGGAACAAAGCGCCGCTAGTGCATATTTGGGTGCTTTGCCAAAGTTCCATAACAAAGACTTGATTTCTGCAGCTGGCAGCATTCTGGGGGATGAAACGATGCATTGGGCTATTCTGCTTAACGCATTGGGTGAAGATCCTGTGCCTAATGCTTTTATTGGCTAGTTTGATTGGATTGTAAAGTAAGATCTAATTATTAAATACCGTTTCAGCTAACCTGATTATAAATCCGGTATCCATCACCCTAAGATAATGAATAACAGATTTTTGATCAAATATCACGCCCACTTTAAACATATTGTAATTGTATATATGTTTAATTTTTGTGATGAAAACATAAACAACAAGGAGATTTATCGATGTCAACATTTGCACTTTTAATATTCGCGCTCACTGCTGTAGCAGGAGTGATCCTGGCTCTTGAAGTATTAAACGGGAAGCTGGCGTCCTGGTCGCTGTCGTTAGCGCATGCCTCTGCCGGTGCATTGGCCCTGGTTTTGTTAGCAATAGAAGTCTTTACCGGGCATGGTGCAAGCCGGGCTACTGCCGCACTTGCAATTTTGGTAGTGGCAGCAGTTGGGGGATTTTATTTGGCTTCCAAGCATTTGATGAAGCAGCGTCCGCCAAAACTGGCAGTTGTCATTCACGCCGGTGTTGCTGTGGCTGGTTTCCTCACATTAGCCACTACATTGTTCCATAGCTAGCAATGAAACATCCACTACACCCTGCAATAGTACATTTCCCGATTGCCTGCTGGATGCTCGCTACATTTGCTGATATTTCAAGTTTGTGGCTTGGCAGGCAGGTGTGGTGGTGGTCAGGTGTCACTCTGTGCATAGGTACTGTTGCAGGCGTTTTTGCAATGCTAAGCGGGATGGTCGAGCTGCTGAAACTTGCCGACCGGCCACAAGCTTTAGGGACCGCAGAAAGACACATGCAGCTTATGCTGCTTGCCTGGACTTTGTATGCCGCTAGTTTGTTGGCGAGATTGGATCACTTCAGTCTTACCGCCCCCGGCTGGTTGGAAATGTCATTAAGCTGCCTCGGCCTGGCAACCTTGTTCGCCGGTGCATGGCTAGGCGCTCAACTGGTTTACAGGCATGGAGTCGGCACTTTTACCCCATAGAAATTTAATCCTTCAATATCACATATATTAAAGCTACTTATTTTATAGGCTGAGCATGAACAACATATTCAAACTTTCCCCGCTCTCTGACACACAATCCACTCAAGATACACGCAAAATCAATATTGATCAGGTAGGAATCAAGGACATCCGCTATCCCATATCAATATTGTTAGCCGATACTACATTACAGACTATAGCCAGATTGTCGATGACAGTAGGCTTGCCTTCGCACAAAAAAGGCACACATATGTCCAGGTTCGTCGAACTGCTTGAGCAAGACCGGGGGAGTCTTGACCAGGCCCTGTTCAGAAGCCTCATTTTCGAAATGTTAAAGAAGCTGGGCGCTGCGAGCGGGGAAATCCAGATGGAATTTCCTGCTTTTATCACCAAGAGCGCACCGATCACAGGCGTGAAAAGCAAGTTGGACTATGACGTCATCTGGTCAGGCCATGTGTCGGAATACGGAGTGTATACTTTTTGTATGACCGTGAAGGTACCGGTCACCAGCCTGTGCCCCTGTTCGAAAGAAATATCTGACTATGGCGCACATAATCAGCGCTCTATTTTATGCATCAAAGTTGAGCTTGATGACGAAATGCCAATAGCTGACCTGGTATCGATCGCTGAAAAGAACGCTTCATGTGAAATATATGGCATTCTCAAGCGACCTGATGAAAAATACGTAACAGAACGTGCTTATGACAATCCGAAATTTGTAGAGGATTTGGTGCGGGATATTGCACTTTCTTTAAATGAAGAAAAAAACATCAGAAGCTATTCCATAGAGGCCGAGAACTTTGAATCCATACACAACCATTCGGCATTTGCCCGTATAACGCGTACCAGAAATATTGCCTGAAGCTGAGCGGCCTGCACCCCGTGCCATCTCAATCCTCCGAGGCCGGCGACGAAAGAGGGACTCCTGTCCGAGGCGCTATATCGATGCCTTGATCAAGGTAATGGCTGCATTTTTGGCACGGGTGGCTGCTCCTGAACCGGGGCTCAGCCGTTCTATCAATGCGCCGCCTTCAAAAATAATCGTTAATTGCTGGCCCAGGGTCTGTGCATCTTTTACACCGGCTATCTGTGCCAGTTTTGACAGGTATCGCTGTAGCTCATTCGACAATTCGACGGAGTAATGATGTACCGGATGTGCCGGGTCCGGGAACTCTACAGATCCGATATGGAAAGGCAGGCCATTGAACTCCGGCGTGGAGATCCACTGCGCGTATAAATCACATAATTCAAATAGGACTTCTTTGGAATCCGCTTTTTTGTCTGCGAGCTTTTCGTTGATCCAGGCATAAAAGCGGTTGGATTTTTCTTTCAGGTATTCAATGATCAGTTCATTCTTGCTCGGAAAGTATTTATAGAGCGTCGCCTTTGCTACGCCTGACTCGGCAATGATGGTGTCTACACCGGAGGCGTGAATGCCGCGAGTTTCAAATAGAAGTGTCGCTACCGACAATATTTTTTCACGCATATTTTTCATGTTGGGTTCCTTTGATCATTCTTTTGTATTCATGACGTTACATCGGGCTGTTCATCAGCTTCTGCGGATACAGGCAATTTGCATAAGTGAGCGCATTCCTCAGGCTGTCTGCCGTATTGATATCAACCTTGCCTTCGTTCACGAACGAGATGAATGCCTCACGCTCCTGCGGCTGCAGCATGGCAGCCTGCGGCAGCTGGCAGTCACCTTGTTTCATTGCCCGGTATAAGGCCACAAGGTTGGAAACGGTTTTACTGCCAGCCTGGTTGATTGAAGCATCGGCAGCGGTATCCAGAGGGTTCATCCCGTCATTTGTTTTGTGATTGGTGCGCGGGTTAAGTAAAACAATGGCGAACCCGATGATGACGATAAAAGTGAGCAATGATAATGACATCATCAATCTCTGGTTTTGCCTGGGAGGGGTCAAAAAATTCGTGATGGATTGATTGACCAGCTGCCAGGGCTTTTCGGAATTGTTCTGAACCTGAAGCTTGATCGCGCCTATTACTAAAAAAAGAATCTGGTCGGCCACGATCCCGGCATTGTCCAGTTTCAGCCTGGATGTTTCGTTTTCGATCAGGTTTTTCAATATCTGAATATCGTCTATTGAAAGGTCGGCCTCTTTTCCGTTAACGACTTTGCCGACACGCTGCCTGTTCCAGGTGCTCAAAATGCTGGACAGGCCAACTAACCTGGCCACCGGGGATTTGCCTGTTTTCTGGAATTGCCTATTAAAACTATCTGACTTTAGAAACTCGGTGGCCATGATTTTGAACATCTCGATCTATTTGAGAAAAAATACTTGCAATCTGAAAACGAATATAGCAAACTAAAAATGAACAGACCTGTCTGCATACTAAACGATTATTTTGCTAATCGCAACTATAACCCTATTTTTTAAACCCTATTTATTATTCTGAGGAATTTATGAAAACTGCAACGATTGATCATCAGCTTGCTGACTGGCGCGATAAAGCCCTGAAACTGGAATCAGAGGTCAAGAAGGTCATCGTCGGTCAAGATAAAGCGATCAAGCTGATGAACATCGCAATTTTTGCACGTGGCCATGTTTTGCTTGAAGGTGGCGTCGGCGTTGGCAAGACAACATTATTACAATCGATCACACGCGGCATAGGCGGCGCGTATGAGCGTATTGAAGGTACGGTAGACCTGATGCCGAATGACCTGATTTATCATACCTTCCTTGGTTCGGATGGACGTCCGCAAATTGACGAAGGCCCCTTGCTGCGTGCCGGTGAGAACCTGTCGGTCTTCTTTTTCAATGAAATTAACCGAGCCAGGCCGCAGGTTCACGCCCTGATGCTCAGGGTGATGGCAGAACGCCATGTGACGGCTTTCAGGAGAGAGTACCGCTTGCCTCATATGCTGGTTTTTGCAGACCGTAACCAAGTGGAAAAAAATGAGACTTTTGAAATCCCGTCTGCGGCACGGGATCGCTTCATGATGGAAATCCCGATTGAAATCCCGGAAGACAGGGAAATACGTAAATCGCTGATATTCAATACACGGTTCCAGCATGCGGAAAAACTCACGCAGCAGGTAGAAAGCGACATCCTGCATTTTGATCAACTGAATGATTTTTCTGATACTTTGCAAGAACATATCCAGACCAGCGATGTGATTGAAGATTATGCTCTCGACCTGTGGGAAGCCACACAGAACCCTGTGAAATATGGCATCAAGCTGGATACCGTAGATGTCAGCAAGCTGATACAGGCCGGCGCCAGCCCTCGCGGGATGGGCATGCTGCTTAAAGCGGCAAGGGTGCACGCATGGATGATGCAGCGGGAGAATCTATACCCTGAAGATATTCATGCCGTGTTCCATGAAATCATTTCGCACCGACTGGCTTTCAACTCCATGTATGAGAGCCGCAGAACTGCCCTGGCGCGTGAACTCAGCGGTCATATCCTGAGCCAGGTAGCCGTGCCCGCCAGGACATAGCCGAGATGATAGCGAATTACGTAAAGCCTTTTGCTTATTCAATTCCATGGAAATCAAGCAGCGTACACTTCGGTGACCACCGCGGCACACAGCGTGGGTTGGGCGATGAGTACCAGGGAAATGTGCCGTTGGTGGATTACCCTGATGCACGTCGCATGGATTTGCGCCAGACCTTGCGTGACCCTTATGAGCAGATCCAGGTAAAAACATTTAACCAGAACAATACCACCCCTTTGTTTGCCATTTGCGATGCTTCCAGTTCCATGCAATTCGGGGGCAAGCAGCGCAAGCTGGACCTGGCCATGCATATTTCGGCTTCAATTGCTTATTCCGCCCATGGCATGGGCGACCTGTTCAGTTTTATCGCATATAACAGCCACGTCATTGAAGATCTGACATTGCCATTAAGTCACCATATATTCCACAGCCTGGAGGTGATTGATCAATTGGCGGATTACCGCAGCAAGCTGGCAGGTTCTGAAGGGATCGCAGATGTGCCGATGTATTTAAGCCAGCATCGATCCCTGGTGTTCTGGATTTCAGATTTTCATATGCCGCTGGGGTTGATTGAACAAACCTTGAATGCGATGTCGGCACATCAGGTGGTGCCTATCGTGTTATGGGATGACCGCGAACACCGGAAACTTCCACAGTTCGGATTTGGGAATCTGATTGATCCGGAAACAGGGGTGGCTCGCACTTTATTTTTCAGAAAATCGCTGCGAGACCAGTTTGTTGAGGCGTTTAACAGGAGGCGTGAAGCGCTGGATCGCCTGTTTGTAAAGTTTGATTACCCTGCACTATACCTTCAGGAGGAATTTAAACCTGAGGCTTTTACTAATTACTTCGAACAATACATAAGCTTATGAAGAACTTGATACCAAAATTACTGTTATTCGTCACATTTCTTTTCCAGAGTGCGTTTGCCTGTGCCGAGGATAATGCAATGGCGATTGCAGGCATTAGCAATCCGGCACGAAGTACCGGCATTCAAATCGGCGACGTATTGAAAAGGAGCGTGACGTTTGAGAGTGCAGCACCGCCGAATATAATCACCAAGGCATTGCCCGCCAAGGGCTCGCGCAATGATGAGATAGAATTGGTTGAATCAAGGCTTGAACGCTTGAAAGAGGGCGCCCAAAACCGATACAGGCTTGATCTGAGCTACCAGGTATTTGCCGGCGCCACAAAACCTAAGGTGATGGCTCTGCCGGCACAAAACATCAGGATATCCGGGTCGGAGCAATTAATATTGCCGGCATGGCACTTCTGGTACTCGCCGCTGGTAGACATTAGCATTGCATATGCCAAAGCTAACGTACAGCCTCAGATGAAACTTCCGGGGATTGACCTCAACCAGCATGCAGTGCGCATCAAAGTGTTTTCTGTCATGCTGGTATTGGCATTGATCGGCCTGGTTTATGTCAATGCAGATACCCGATGGTTACCGTTCTGCAAGGGTAATTTTGCCCGTGCATACAAACAGATAAAGCTGCTCAGCAGAAGTAAAGTACCTGATGCGAACAGGCTTAGAACAGCGTTGTTCAGCTTGCATGAGTCATTTAATAACACCTATGGCAGCAATGTGTTCGCGAATGATATTCATGATTTCATCGCGCAGCACCCCAGGTTCAGGCCATTGCACTCGCAGATGACGGAGTTCTTTACATTGTCGAATCAAACACTTTTCTCCCGTCATCCGCAAGATGACAGCGAATCGCTGTTGAAGCTTCTCGCTATCAGCAAAAGTTTAAGAGATTGTGAAAGAGGTGTTTGATGGCATTGCTTAACCCTTGGGCGCTCATTCTGCTGCCTGTTATTTATCTTCCGTTCTGGCTTAAAAGCCGACAGGGCCAGATGTACTCCTGGCTGGATCTAGTGCCGCATGACAAGTTTTCTGATACGGCCAACCTGATTCTGAAAGCCATGACATCGCTGCTTTTGGCATGTATTGTGATTGCGCTGGCATCGCCTCGTGGCCCGGACCAGAAAATCAATAAGATTGGTCAAGGGGCGCAAACGGTCATGGTGATTGACCGCAGTGTCAGCATGGATCATCCGTTTGCAGGTGATGCCAGCAGTGGCCGGGCTGCAGAGATCAAGTCGGCAGCGGCCAGAAGGTTGATTACCAGGTTCATTGATTCAAGGCCGGATGACATGATGGGGGTTGTAGGCTTCACCAACTCTGCATTGTATGGCGCCAAAATCACTAATAATCGGGATGCCATTCATGCGGCGATTAATGCTGCAACCAGTTCTGCGATCAATCAAACCAATATAGGCGCTGGCGTGACTCAGGCCGTCAGCCTGTTTGACAGCATCGAAAGCTCAGGTTCGCGAGCAATCATCCTGCTTTCTGATGGCGCCGGCAAAATAAGCCCGCGTGTCAAACATAAGATCAAGGAGACCCTGGAATCCAGAAAACTCAGCCTGTACTGGATCGTATTGCGTGAACCTGATGACATCAGCATATTCTCGGCAAGTAATAGCCAGTTTGCGGAAGGCTCGGAACCCGCCCCGATAGAATTGGACAAGTTCTTCAAGTCACTCCGAATCAAATACAAGGCTTATGAAGCGGATAATCCTGCCGCCTTGCAGTCAGCGATCCAGGATATCAATACGCGGGAGAAAAAGAAGATTCAATATTCGATCTCCATTCCTGGACACGATTATTCAACCGATTTTATTGTGATTGCTCTGTTCTTGAGCTTGTTGATTTTAATTGCTAAAAATTTGAGGGTACATTCATGGCAAGACGCATAAATATCATTAATGCCGCATTGGCAGCTTTATTGCTGGCTGGCCTGACTGGCACTGGCTATGAAGTCTATCAGTACCGGAATATCCAGCGCATCAATGCTACGCTGCATGCCGGACAGGTGTTGAAGGATGATGCATACCCGTTACACGCCAAGTTCTCTGCGGCTTATTTTCAGGGCAGCAAAGGTGACTATAAGCATGCGGTGCAGTCTTTCGGCCAGGCGCTGGAACTGCAATCAAAATCCGGCAGCCCTGATGCCGCGCAGCAAGGACGCATTCAATTCAACATTGCAACCAATCTGTTTTTGCTTGGCTTGAGCCGCGATCTGAATGATGATGGATCACTCAAGGAAGAATCTAAATACAGCTTCACGCAGGCCAAAGCCGCATATGAGCAGTCGCTGCGGTTAAACCCGGAGGATCGCAGGGCAAAATTCAATCTTAGCCTGCTGAATTCAGTCACTCCGACCAACATGAAGAACGCACCTAAAGACCAGACTGGTGTTGAGCTCAGCAATCTGCCGGTTGGTTTGCCATGAATCAGTACATATCCATACTGAAGAGTCACTATGAAAGCTTGCTGTTGATAGCGGTTGCATTGTTATTGCTGCTTGCAATCTACAAGCCGCAGATCCAGCTCAAGCAGGATGTACACAATTACCTGCTGATTGCTGATGTATCGCAGAGCATGAATGCACAGGATCTCAAGCTGAATAATCAGGCAGTCAGTCGGATGGATTACACCAAACACCTGATGAAGCGCGTTGTTGAAACCTCATCTTGCGGAACCTATATCAGCTTAGGGGTGTTTGCGGCAGAAAATGTCGGCTTATTGCTGATGCCGCTTGAGGTTTGTGCAAATTACGATGTGATCACGGACTCCATTGATCATCTGGAATGGAGAATGGCATGGCGCGGCAATAGCAGGCTAAGTTTTGGCATTAAGTCAGCCGAAAGCATGTTTGACTACCTGAACATCCCGGCCACCATGCTTTTCTTTACCGATGGAGACGAGGCGCCCAAAGTCAATGCGATTAATAAGCTGGATCTCAGCAGCGTGCAGATCGGTAAAAATCTATTGTTCGTTGGGGTGGGAGGGCATCAGCCTGTACCTGTGCCCCGATACAACTCAAGCAATAAGTGGGTAGGTTATTGGTCATCGGACACTAAAGAGAACTCGGCAGGTGCGGTCGGCGATACCTACAGCGATACCAGTAAGGATGAACCAGACCCTATTGTGGCCTATGCCGAGTTTGACCGCTATCTATCGCAACTTGATTCCGATTACCTGAAACAAGTATCGGCAGAAATCAAGGGCGGCTATATTGAAGGCCAGGATAGCCCGGAGTTCTATTCATACATTCAGTCCCAGAAGCCATCTGCCAGTTTTGTGACGGCATATTCACTGACATGGCTGTACCTGACACTGGCAATCCTGATGGTGCTGCTCATTTATCTGCCAGACATGCGCTCGCTCAAAATACTCAGTCAATTTAAATATGGCAGAAAATAGCCACCGCTTGCAAGGTTGAACGCAGGCAGCTTCAGGTTTGCACGCAGCAGCGCGATGCCCCCACCTGAACTGCTGAGCGAACCAAGGGAGATTCAATTCTCCCTTGGTGTATCTCTGCGGCAGCAGGATAAGCGCCATTTCTCAATCGGGGAACGCTAAACCTGCCGGGTCGCGGTAAATCTGGCCGGCCTCGCGCCCGATCCATGCCGTATATCCGAGAGAGCGCCAGCTGGCGCCGAAACTGACTTCTTTTGTGGAGTTTTTATTAAAAGAACTGCGCCCATAGTTTAAAGTTGCATGCCTGCATTCTGCTGGCAGCACACTTGGCATCGCCCGAGAATATCCAGTCTGGCTAGAGGCGGTATGAACCGCTTGAATCATTGGCAAGGCTCTGGATATAAGGGTTTGCGCCCGGTAAGCCAGGTAGGGGAACTGGCAATGGATAGCCTGGTGGCAGTAGAAGTATTTGATTCATCCTTCTTAGTGAGTACCTCTTAGGTATGATTGTGGGTTTGATCCAGAAACGATTTAATACAAACACTTTCTAGTGAACCCTTAAGGAGAATTTCAATGAGTAAACCGTTTCAATTCAAAAAACAAGCTGTTAAAGATGTGCAACCATCAATGAACGTAGCAGGTGTGCCAGCATTTTTAGGCGACACTTTTGTTTCAGCAGACAAAGACAAAACGATCTGTGCTGGCTTCTTCCATCTGGACAAAGGTAATGCTCTGGTTTATGAGTATGATTACGAAGAAATGAAGATTGTTGTTGAAGGCACATTCGTTATTTCTGATGAAACTGGCCAGAAAGTAACTGCAACTGTTGGTGACGTGCTTTACTTCCCATCAGGCTGCAAAGTTACATTCAACACACCTGACCGTGCAGTAGGTTTCTTCTGCGGTCAACGCGCACCTTTATAAGATTAATCACTGATTAATCTGCCATAAAAATGCCCTGCGCTGCGATAGTAGCGCAGGGCATTTTCGCTATGGAACCAGGCGTTTGCCTGTCGCCAATCAAGCGCATCATGCCTGATGCCGGTGCTTTCCTGCACTCATCACCGAGTTCAATTTATCCTCTTTTATTCAATTTCGCCTGTTGTTAATTCTATGGGCTGTTTCTGATAAAACAACTAATCCAAACGGAGTAATCCTTAGTGACGATTGTCACAGGCTGCCGTAAGTCCGAAAATTCAGTTGTAAGTTTTGACTACACGTCATCTCCCAACTTACTACGAAGTTGAACTCCCTTGGGGGGCATTGCAATATTGCATATTTTGTATTTGCCCCCTTTTTTTTAGCCGTGGATCACTTCGTATGTATTGACCAAAGTTAAATTTAAAACCCGTTTGCTGCCAGTAAAGTTATTGAAGAGAGAAGATAATTATGAATTCGCCAATAGGTTTTTCAATAGAAGATGTGCAAAATTTGGTTGATATACGTCAGCTTGCGATTGATAAAGTCGGGATTAAATCAATACGCCATCCGGTCAGGATCAAGGATAAAACCGGAGAGGCACAGCATACGGTTGCAATGTTCAATATGTATGTGCATTTGCCGCAGCATTTAAAAGGTACGCACATGTCCAGGTTTATTGAGATCCTGAATGGCAGCGCCCATGAGATTTCAATAGAGAATTTTTACAAAATGCTGAAGGAAGTTGCAGTGAGGCTGGAGGCAGAGTCCGGCCATATAGAAATGGCATTTCCGTATTTTGTGAACAAATCAGCCCCGGTTTCCGGCGTAAAGAGCCTGCTGGATTATGAGGTGACTTTTATCGGTGAAATCACCAAGGCCTATCATGATGTGAAAGTCAAAGTGCTGATTCCGGTCACCAGCCTTTGCCCATGCTCCAAGAAAATATCGGCTTACGGCGCGCATAATCAGCGTTCCCACGTGACGGTAACCGTCGCGCTGAAAGACTTCATGTGGGTAGAGGATATTATCCGCATGGTAGAAGCACAGGCTTCGTCGGAGCTGTATGGTTTGCTGAAGCGTCCGGATGAAAAGTATGTGACGGAACTCGCCTACGACAACCCGAAATTTGTGGAAGACATGGTGCGCGACATTGCAGCCGCTTTTTATAAAGACGCGCGCATCAAGAGCTTTACGGTTGAATGCGAGAACTTTGAATCGATACACAACCACTCTGCTTATGCCTGCATCACAAGCCAGAATTGATAGCGAGCACATCATGAATAATTTCGTCAGCGCCAATTTATTAGAGCAGAAAAAGCCGATCCCTGGCATGGATCTGTATCTTAAACGCAGCAAATCCATCAGCCCGATCACGGAAATCATCGAAGAAATACGCCAGGGCCGCATGGTGGTGCTGCTGGATGACGAAGACCGCGAAAATGAAGGCGACCTGGTCATGGCGGCGCAGTATGTGACGCCTGAAGACGTGAATTTCATGGCCAAGCATGGTCGCGGGCTGATATGCCTGACGCTCACTGAAGAACGTGGCAGGCAATTGAACCTGAGCCCGATGGTGACCCGCAACGGCACCAAAATGGGCACAAACTTCACGGTTTCAATTGAAGCTGCGGAAGGCGTTACTACCGGAATTTCAGCAGCAGACCGGGCGCATACCATACAGACGGCTGTACATGTCAATGCACGCCCGATGGACATTGTCAGCCCTGGCCATGTATTTCCCCTGATTGCACAGAAGGGCGGTGTGCTGGTGCGTGCCGGCCATACCGAAGCAGGCTGTGATATCGCCAAACTGGCCGACCTCGATGCTTCGGCGGTGATCTGCGAAATACTCAAAGATAATGGAGAAATGGCTCGCTTGCCTGATCTGCTGGATTTCGCGACCAAGCATGACCTTAAAGTCGGCACGATTGCCGATCTGATCAATTACAGAAGCCAGACCGAATCCCTGGTAAAACGTGTTGCGGAAAGGCAGATCGAAACCCCTTTCGGTCCGTTCCAGTTAGTTGCCTATCAGGAATCTATTGCCAATGAAACACATCTGGCGCTGATTAAAGGCGAAATTACCGCGGATAAAAGCGTGCTGGTGCGTGTGCATGAACCTTTATCAATTCTGGATTTACTCGATGCCAGCAACAAGAGCCATAGTTGGAGCCTGCCTGATGCGATGCAGATGATCAGCCAAGCGGATGCAGGTGTAATCGTGATGTTAAGACGTGACGAGAAAAGTGAGGATGTCATCCATGCAATTAATTCAGCAAATTTCCCAGCTAACAATCAATACACGCTCAAAGATTACGGAATTGGTGCGCAGATACTACGAGATCTGGGAGTGGTAAAAATGCGCCTGATGGCCGAGCCGCGCAAAATGCCGAGCATGACAGGCTTTGGTTTGCAGGTAACGGAGTTTGTTGCCATAACGTAGCTGTATGCCATCGCTGATGGTGTACATGGTTGAGTTGAACTGCCAGACGGGTTGCACTGGTTCGATCCGTAATCAATGCCTGCGTCATCTTTGGCCTGGATAGTGCCTGGCTTGAGTAACCGCTGCCGGCGACTCATCAGCTTTGACCGATGCGTCGGCCATGTAAGATATGGAAATTCAAATTCAGTAATATTATGCCCTCCCCTTTGCAAGGGGAGGGTTAGGGTGGGGATGAAATTAAAGCCTGCATAGTGCAACAGGTACATTTCCACCCCAACCTTCCCCCTGATTGGGGGAAGGCGTGAAGCCGCGCAGCTTTGGGCGGCTCATGGGTTTAACGCTCCGTTGAGGGGCGCCTCTCCTAATAAGCCGCCGGGGCTTGTCTGGTGCCTGGACTTGCTCAGGTGCTTTCTGCGGTTTTTTCTTAGACTGGTTTGTGGCTTGTTTATTCGCCGGATGACAGCACGAATATCCGGGCGCAGATCAGGCAAACGGCACTTGCCCCGCCAATGACCAGAAACGCCAATACGTCAGCGCCTGCATAACCCCAAAAACTACTCATTTTCTACTCCTTCGTTCATCTGTTTGATAATCATCTGCCAGGCTGGCTGTTGCGTTGCAATCGGCTTTTTCAGGGCATGGTTTTAAACCCATGGTTTTCAAGCTATCGTTTTCAACCAGCCCGATCTTTAAATAGGGTGTGCCGTGTTTAAAATGCGGAGGGCTAAGGCAGCAGCAGCCCGGTATCTACCATCCGCGAAACGCCGAAATCAGACAGTTTATACTTGAAGCGCAGCTTCGATTGCTTGCCATCGGTCTCCAGTTTTTCTTCAATCCTGTGTATCAGTCCGGCTGCCGATAATTCATCGAGGGCGATGTTCAGGGTTTTCTCCCTGAAGGTACCGGTTTCGCTGTATTCATGCAGTGCTTTTCTGGTGAGCTCATAATCCCAGAGTGATCCGGATCTGCTGAGCGTGGTTAACAGATAGCCTTTTTGATGCAGTTTCATTCATGTGCTCCTTACTGGTCGACATCACGTAGATTGGCAATGGATTCGGCTGATTCACTGAACATGACAAAGCTGCCTAATATCGTGAAAATAAGCCCTAGTATGAAATACCATTCCGGGAGCTGCAAGGTAAACGCAGCAATAAAAATCAGTGCAAACACTGCGTAGAGGTTGCCTATCGCTTCACCGCGCCCGACCCCGATCAGGCTGAAGCTCTTGTAGAACGCCGTGTAACAGTAGGCATGGCATGCCGCCGCCAGCAATATCCACAGCATGGCCTTGCTATGCGTGACGGTATTGATCACAAGTTCTGCAATTGGCAAGTCCGTGAGCAGCGCCAGTGCCGGCAGTATCAGCATGCCCCAGAATAATATTTCAAAAGAAAAACGGCAGTGTATGCCGACATCCGGATCGGAAACATCCATAGCCCTGGCTGCGACCGCGCCTTCGGTTCCCCAGCCGATTGCGGACATGATGCCGCCAAGATACCCCAGCCAGGCATTCGGGTTGCTTGCGTTCATTTCACCGAACAGGCCGGGTCCATAGATGATCATGCCGCCAAAAATGATGATGCACATGCCGATCGCCGCACGCCTGGAGATTTTTTCTTTGTACCATAACCTTGCGATAATGGCGCCAATGACCGGATAAAACAAAGACGAGATTGCGGCGAATACCGGCCCGATAAAGCCCATGGCCATATAAGAACCGAAAATTGCCAATGGGCCACCGCACAGGGAAGCCAGCGCATACCATTTGGATATGGACCTGAACCTGACGATGGTGCGGCCATAGTCCTTGACCTTGCCCAGCACCGTATTCCAGAGCAGTAAAAACAGGAACACCGTAATCGCATGTATCCAGGTCATGACCGCTGTTGCCGTCAGGCGCATGGATTGCTGGTCAACCGCAATCTCCGAGTAGGGGAATTCGGACCAGAGCGCGGTACCCGGCACATACCACGCGCCCCATAATATGGCTGTCCATAATGCCCACATGAATCCCCAGCGCTGGTTGTGCGCGTAGTGTTTGTGCAATGCCAGGCTTAAGCCCGCATTGGAAGATATGTTTGCCATATTAAATATACCCGATGCTGATCAATGGAAAATGGATTTTGACTGGCCGTTCGCTAGTCGCTGCGATTGACGAGCGCGTTGGCAATGGTGGTAAAGTTTGCCATCAGCTTGAGTTTTATCTCAGCGTTAATGCCGACCTGGTCAATCGCCATATCCATGCATTTGAGCCAGATGTCTTTTGTTTCGCTGTTAATCTCTACGTGTTCGTGCATTAGCCTGACATTTGAATGGCCGTGTTTCTCAACATACAGTTTCGGACCGCCTAAAAAACCCGACAGGAAATTGAACTGCTCCACGCGGGAGTGCGCGATGCCGTTTCCGCGCAGATGCAGCAGATGCAATTTGGTTCCTTCCGGATGCTGTTCAACCAGGTCGTAGAAGACCTGAACCAGGTTTTGTACGCCATGCTCGCCGCCGATGGAGTCGTAGAGGGATTTTTTTTCTACTGCATGATGAGAACTTGTATGGTTTATCATGTTTTTATTCCAGTCTAGGGTTGGTTATCAATAACGCAAACGCAGCAGCCTGTTTGTTTGTAGCCTGGTTACCGGGTTTGTTTATCCGCTTTATATATCAAGTACATACGGCACATACTAAACAGTATGCACGGTATTAAACATCACCTTGAAGAGGTAACACAAAAGTAGTATCTGCACATGCCGCATGTATGGAGGGGTACGTTTATATTGCCGTAAGGGTGCAGCTACCACTTAAAGAGTAATCCGTAGTGGTGATTGCAGGCGGGCGGTGATTGCTATCAAATGACTCGTGCATTTAGGGGTTTTGTAGTGATTCCGTATGTTCAGGTTGATTAAGTAGCAGGTTGTTTAAGTAGTAAGTAGTAAGACTAGATTCTTTCGCTTTACCCGGTTGCATTGAGGTCATCACAAGCTATGTATGACCAGATGTTGAAAATTATTTTTTGAAGGGGACTTAAATTGAGCTCAAATTCGTCAGTTGATGCAATTTCAGCTGATCTTTCCGAGAACGTCGTCGTACAAAATGCGACGTTACACAGAAAGATCGGCTGGCAAGGTGCATTTTGGGTGGCAAGCGGCGTTCCGGCGCTTGTTCTGTTTTCAATCGGCGCGATTGCCGCCACTGTTGGTAAGCCTGCTTGGATGATATGGGCGATATCAATTACCTTTGGTTTTATACAAGCTTTTACTTATGCCGAGATTGCCGGATTGTTTCCGCATAAGTCGGGCGGTGCATCGATTTATGGTGCTGTTGCATGGGTAAGGTATAGCAAGTTCATCGCGCCGGTTTCCGTATGGTGTAACTGGTTTGCCTGGTCGCCGGTACTCGCGATCGGTTCCGGGCTCGCGGCAGGCTACATGCTGAGCGCGCTGTTTGCACCCGATGCCGTGATCAATACCTGGCAGCTGACTTTGCTGGATCTGAGCGCGATCAAGGCCGGGCTGGCGCTGAGGATTAACGCGACGTTTATCCTGGGTGCTTCGGTATTGCTGACGGTATTCTTTATTCAGCATGGCGGTATTCTGCGTTCTGCAAGAACCACGATGATACTTGGCGTTATCGCGTTGATTCCGCTGATGCTGATTGGCCTGGTGCCATTGATCACCGGTGATACTGCGCAGGCAAACTTCTTCCCGCTGGCACCGCTGGCGCACGATGCCGCAGGCAACGTGATCGATGGCGTGTGGGGTATTGAAGGCTGGAAGCTGATGGCTGGCGGCCTGTTCATTGCGGCATGGTCTACTTATGGTTTTGAAACAGCGGTTTGCTACACACGTGAGTTCAAGAACCCGAAATCAGATACCTTCAAGGCTATTTTTTATTCCGGTTTGCTGTGTGTCGCGGTGTTTACATTGGTGCCTATCGCTTTCCAGAGCCATTTAGGTTTAGGTCAGATGGTAACGCCGGCTGTTCTGGATGATGCCGGTGCCGTGGTTACGCCAGCTGTGTACAGCGGCATGCTGGAGGCTTCCATCTATAGCGGCATGGGGGTTGCTGCGGCATTCTCTGACATTGTGGGCGGCGGTAAATTTATCGGTAACCTGATGATTATTATGATGGTATTGGCTTTGCTGCTGTCTATCATGACGTCAATGGCCGGTTCCTCACGCACTTTGTACCAGGCTTCTGTGGATGGCTGGCTGCCTAAGTATCTGTCACGGGTCAATGAGCATGGCGCACCTACCAGCGCAATGTGGACGGATCTTTGCTTTAACCTGATCTTGCTCATGATGTCTGATTATGTGTTTGTGCTCGCGGCATCCAACATCGGCTACATCATCTTTAACTTCCTGAACCTTAACTCAGGCTGGATCCACAGAATGGATCGTCCAAACTGGGAGCGTCCGTATAAAGCACCTTTGATCCTGATTACTCTGGGTGGCATACTGGGTTATGTCAACCTGGCGATCATGGGCCTGGGCGCTGACGTATGGGGCGACGGCACGCTGAAAACCGGTTTGGTGTTTGCTGCATTGATCATTCCTGTCTTTATCTACAGGCACTATGTTCAGGATAAAGGCGTGTTCCCTAAACAGATGCTGGAAGACATGCATATCGACGGGCACGAAACAGGGGTGACCAACCGTGCCGGCGTCCTGCCATACCTGGCGATCGCCACCGGCGTAGTTTTGGTCTGGTTCATGCACAGTCTGTAGTCTCAGCACACGAGGCTCGCACCTGGGTGGGCTGACCGTGTTCAATAGAAAAGGGCGGAGATGTGAATCTCCCCCTTTTTTTCACTGGTATTTGTGCCGTTGCGGCTAGTAATACCTAGGTAGTAAGCCATGAGTGTAATTGTGTCTCCGCGGCATCGCGATGAGAATGGCAGGTAAGTTAATTCCATTCACACAACCGGAGATGAAAAAATGGCACGCGATCCAAAACACGACATTTTGTTTGAACCAATCCAGATTGGTCCTAAAACATTACGCAATCGCTTTTATCAGGTACCGCATTGTATTGGTGCTGGTTCAGATAAACCTGGCTTCCAGGCAGCGCACCGCTCAATGAAAGCTGAGGGCGGCTGGGCAGCGATGAATACCGAGTACTGCTCGATCAACCCTGAATCAGACGATACACATCGTTTGTCAGCACGTATCTGGGACGAAGGCGATGTGCGCAATTTACGCGCAATGACTGAAGAAGTCCACAAATACGGCGCATTGGCTGGCGTAGAGTTATGGTACGGCGGCGCACACGCGCCAAACATGGAATCCCGTGCTACGCCACGCGGCCCAAGCCAGTATGCATCAGAATTCGAAACACTGTCCTATTGTAAAGAAATGGACTTGAGCGACATCGCTCAGGTGCAGCAATACTATGTAGATGCCGCTAAACGTTCACGTGATGCCGGTTTCGACATCATTTACGTTTATGGCGCGCACTCATACCTGCCGCTGCAGTTCCTGAACCCATACTACAACAAGCGTACTGATAAATACGGCGGCTCATTGGAGAACCGTGCGCGTTTCTGGCTGGAAACTCTGGAAAAAGTGAAACGTGCCGTGGGTGACGAGTGTGCGATTGCAACACGTTTTGCGGTGGATACCGTATATGGTCCAGGCCAGATCGAAGTTGAAGTGGACGGTATGAAGTTCGTTGAGCTTGCCGATCCGCTGCTGGACTTGTGGGACGTGGATGTTGGCGATATTGCAGAGTGGGGCGAGGATGCAGGTCCATCACGTTTCTACCAGCAAGGTCACCAAGTGCCTTGGACCAAGTTCGTAAAACAGGTATCTAAAAAACCGGTGTTAGGCGTTGGCCGTTTTGTTGATCCTGAAAAAATGACTGAAATCGTGACTAAAGGCTATGCCGATATTATCGGTTGCGCACGTCCATCGATTGCAGACCCATTCCTGCCACAAAAAATCGAGCAAGGCCGTTACGACGACATCCGTGTTTGTATCGGTTGTAACGTTTGTATCTCTCGCTGGGAAATCGGCGGACCTCCAATGATTTGTACTCAAAATGCGACAGCAGGTGAAGAATATCGCCGCGGCTGGCATCCAGAGAAATTCCGTCAGACCAAAACTAAAGATTCAGTATTGATCGTAGGTGCAGGTCCATCCGGTTCTGAAGCGGCTCGTGTATTGATGGAAAGCGGTTACACCGTTCACTTGACAGATACAGCTGAAAAAATCGGCGGTCATCTGAACCAGATCACTACCTTGCCTGGCTTGGGTGAGTGGAGCTATCACCGTGATTACCGTGAAACCCAGATCAACAAACTGGTTAAGAAAAACAAGGAAAGCCAGGTTGCATTAGGCCAGAAACCGATGACAGCTGATGACGTGCTGCAATACGGCGCGGATAAAGTGATTATCGCAACTGGTGCCAAATGGAACACAGACGGTACCAACTGCCTGACACATGAAGCCATTCCAGGTGCTGACGCTTCATTGCCTGATCAGCTGACACCGGAACAAGTCATGGAAGGCAAGAAGAAAATCGGTAAACGCGTAGTGATCCTGAACGCTGATACTTATTTCATGGCACCTAGCCTGGCTGAAAAACTGGCCACGGATGGTCATGAAGTGACGATCGTGTCTGGCGTGCATCTGGCTAACTACATGCACTTCACACTTGAGTATCCAAACATGATGCGTCGTCTGCACGAGTTGCATGTTGAAGAGCTAGGTGACCACTTCTGCTCAAGGATCGAGCCAGGTCGTCTGGAGATCTACAACATCTGGGGTGACGGTTCAAAACGTACTTACCGTGGTCCAGGCGTTTCTCCACGCGATGCCAATACAACGCACCGCTGGCTGGAATTTGATTCACTGATCCTGGTAACAGGCCGTCATTCAGAGTGCACATTGTGGAACGAGCTTAAAGCACGTGAATCAGAGTGGGCCGAGAACGACATCAAAGGCATCTACCTGATTGGTGACGCTGAAGCACCGCGTCTGATTGCTGATGCAACTTTCACTGGTCACCGTGTGGCGCGTGAGATTGAAGAAGCTAATCCACAGATTGCTATCCCATACAAACGTGAAACCATCGCTTGGGGTACACCGCATATGCCAGGTGGCAATTTCAAAATCGAGTACAAGGTTTAGTGTACAAGGTTTAAACCATGACTGATGCATGGTCGCCGATGCCAAATCGGTGGCCATGCCCAATCAATAAAGCATTTATCCCAGTTGGAAATATTAAGTTGTAAGTCTTAAGTTTCAAATCGTAAGTTACAAATTGTCAGTTTCAAGTTGCCTCAGGGCTATACGGATTTAATTAAATTAAAAAATAGGTGATACATATGAATGATCCTACAGAAATCACTAGAATACTTTTCCAGGACTTTAACCCTAAGGCGATCTATTTATTTTACGCAATCGGCTATCTGGCCATTGCCGTGTTTATTTATGGTGTTTATGTACAGATACGTAAATACCGTCGTGGCAAGCCTGACGGCTCATGGAACGAATTGTTCCAGCGTTTTGTTGAAATGGTTAAAACCATGGCGACACACCGCACACTGGTGCGCCGCGACAAAAGTGCAGGTCGTGCCCATGGCCTGATATTCTTCGGTTTTGTGCTGCTGTTCATCGGCACTGCAACCATCACCCTTGAGTACGACATTCTTGAGCCTTTATTCGGCGTCAAGTTCTGGTACGGCAATTTTTACCTGCTGTTCTCGCTGATTCTTGATCTGGCAGGGGTGGGTGTCATTGCAGGTCTTATTTACATGATGTACCGCCGTAAATGGATGCACCTGCCTAAGCTGGATTACAAACGCGTCGACAGGCAGGAAGGCGACCCGGATTTTGATCGCAGCGAATACCGTCGCGAAGACTGGGCATTCCTGTGGTCATTCATCCTGATCGGCATCACCGGTTTCGTACTGGAAGCGACACGCCTGGTATGGCTGAGCGATAGCCCTAATGTGTGGGACTACAGATTCTGGTCTCCGGTCGGTGCGATACTGGCGCATATCATGCAGGCATTGGGCCTGACCGCTGATGGCGCCGGCTCATTCCGCCCAGTGCTGTGGTGGTTCCATGGTCTGCTGTCACTGACCTTTATCGCATGTATTCCGTACACAAAGATCAAGCATATCTTCACCGCTGCGTCTTCATTGATGTTTAAAGACCCGCTGGCTGGCAGAAGGCTGCCGCGCATTCCGGATGACCAGAAGACCGCGGGTTATAAAAACATCACTGACCTGACCTGGAAGAACCTGCTGCACCTGGATGCCTGCACCAAATGCGGCCGCTGCCAGGAAGCCTGCCCGGCCAATGCCGTGGGTGCGCCGTTGTCACCGCGTGACGTGATCCTGTCGCTGCGTGAGTTTGCAAATAAAACATTAAGCGCTAAAGAACTGCCGAAAGAAGCCGAGCTGGATATTCACGGTAAAGATGTGGGTCAGGTGTTCATGGAAACATTATGGTCATGCAGAACTTGCCTGGCCTGCGTGGAAATCTGCCCGGTAGCCGTTGAACACGTGCCTATCATCGTGCAGATGCGCCGTAACCTGGTTGAGGCTGGTGAAATGGAACCTATCCTTGAGAAAACATTGCAGACGATTCATAAAACCGGTAACTCATTCGGTGAATCCAAGCGCAAGAGAGCAAGCTGGGCTAAAGACCTGCCGTTTGAAATCAAAGACGCAAGGAAAGAGCCGGTCGATATTCTCTGGTTTGTGGGCGACTACGCTTCATTCGACCCGCGCAACCAGAAAGTCACCAGGTCATTCGCAAAACTCATGCACAACGCCGGTATTAACTTTGGCTTGCTGTTTGAGGCTGAAATGAACGCCGGCAACGACTTGCGCCGTGTCGGGGAAGAAGGCCTGTATGAGCTGCTGGCAACCTCCAATATCGGAACGCTGCAATCCTGCGACTTTAAATCGATTGTGACGACAGACCCGCACTCATTCAACACGATTCGCAACGAGTACCCGGATTTTGGCGGCAAGTTCGAGATCAATCACTACACGACACTGGTGAAGCAGTTGATCGAGAATGGCAATATCAAGCTCAAGAAAAAACTGGATTATCGCGTTACTTTCCATGACCCATGCCATCTGGGACGCTATAACAAAGGCTTTGATGCGCCGCGTGACGTCATCAAGCTGCTGGGTTGTGAGCTGGTTGAAATGGCGCGTAACCGTGACAACTCGTTCTGCTGCGGTGCCGGTGGCGGCCGTATCTGGATCCCTGATCCGGTAGGTATCGAAAAACCATCCGCTAACCGTATGCGTGAAGCTGGTCAGATTGAAGGCCTGGATGTGTTCATCGTTTCCTGTCCTAAAGACCTGACCATGTTTGAAGATGCGCTTAAAACGTCAGGTTATGAAGGCAAGTTCGTGGTACGTGAGCTGATCGAGCTGATTGACGAGTGCGTTGAGTACGAAGTATGGGAAGAAACTGCAGTCGCCGAGTGAGATGAAAATGCAGGATAGCGCTGATGCACTCGTTAAGCTGGCAATCAAGGCAGGTGATCCTTATGTAGCCGCCGCAGTTCATGAACTGGCGACGGGCGCCTCAAAAAGGCGGCTCGAAGCACAGATGATGGGCACAAGGCGTACCGCATTATCACTTGCCAGATGGGAGCACACACCTGCATCAGTGCTGGCAGCATTGTCTGGCATTGGCGACGACGCAGTGGATTTGAGGCTGGATAAGAACCCGAATACGGCAGCCGGGGTTTTATCCAACCTGTATGTAGATGCAAGCAATAAAAAGAATCTGGATTTAACCAAGCTCATTGCGCAGCATCGCAACAGTGAAGCCGGTATTTTAAAAGCGATTGCGCTGCATGCAGAGGATGCAGAGAGCTTGCTGGCGCTCAGCAAGAACCCATCGGCCAATGCTGAAGTGCTGACTTGTTTATCGGCGCGGCTGGCAGAGGATGAATTGAGTGTCGCCGTCAATAAGAATATCGCGCAAAACATCTCGGCACCGGCTGATTTGCTTGAGCGAATCTACAGGCAGTCTGACCTGCATACCCAGGCAGCCATTATTGGCCACGTGAATTGCCCGGATGCACTCATCGCAGAGGCGATGGACAGTGAAGACCTGCTGGTGATGCGTACGCTGGCCAGGGATAAAAGGGTGACGGTCGATACGCTTGGCAGATATGCAAGAAGTGATGATGCCGGGGTCAGGTGCGGCGTTGCTGCCAATGCCGCTACGCCGGTGTCATTGATCAGCGATCTGATCAATGACAGAAGTGAACTGGTAAGGCGTGAAATCGCATCACGTGATGATCTGCTGCCAGTGCACATTGTGAAGCTGCTGGTTGATACGGATGTCTGGGTGCGGCAACGTCTGGCACGCAATGAGATTGCACCTTTGCCAGTGTTGAAAGCGTTTGCCGCTGATGCGCAGGCGGATGTCAGGAGGGCGGTGGCAAGAAATGCGCAATGCCCGCTGGAGCTGCTTGAATCGCTGGCGACAGATAGCAATGCGTGGGTGCGCGCTGCCGTGGCTTATCAGCACCATTCGCCGCCGGAACTGCTGGTCGCATTGGCAGAGGATGAAGATGTGGATGTGCTGAGCGGGGTGGCAAACAACCCGAACACACCGCAGCGGATCCTGGAGAAGCTGGTGGCATCTGGCGAAGCGGATGTGCGCAGGGGGGTCATTTTAAACAAGGCGGCGACACGGCACACGTTATTGCCGCTGCTGGAAGACCCCTACTACCTGCATCGCATATTGATGGTAGCGAATCCCAGCATGCATGAGCTGGATAAATGGAATTTACGTGAAGACCCTGATTATCAGGTCAGGTTCTCGGTATATCGGTGGGCAGTTAAAAATATTGCACCAATTAACGCAAGGTACATTGTTGGTAACGAAGTTATAAGGAGACGGAGAGTATGAAAATATTAGTAGCGGTTAAACAGGTAGCAGCATTGGAAGAAGATTTCGAGATACGGGCTGACGGCAAGGACGTAGACGAAGATTTCATGCTGTATGACTTAAACGAATGGGACGACTATTCACTTGAAGAAGCGATGAAAATCAAGGAAGCAAGTGATACTGAAGTCGAGGTGGTGGTGGTTTCAGTAGGCCCTGACCGCGTGGATGAGAGCCTGCGTAAATGCCTTGCCAAAGGTGCTGACCGTGCCATCAGGGTTTGGGACGATAGCGCAGAAGGTTCCGATGCCGTTGTGATCGGCCGCATCCTGGCAGAAACGATCAAGAAAGAAGCGCCTGACATGGTGTTTGCAGGCGTGCAGTCATCTGACCAGGCTTATGCATCGACCGGTATTTCAGTGGCATCTTACCTGAACTGGCCGCATGCGGCTGTGGTGGCAGACCTGCAATACAAACCAGGTGACAATAAAGCCGTAGTACGCCGCGAGCTGGAAGGCGGCCTGCTGCAGGAAGTTGAAATCAACTGCCCGGCAGTACTGACCATCCAGCTGGGTATTAACAAACCACGTTACGCTTCACTGCGCGGTATCAAGCAGGCTGCAACCAAGCCGATTGAAGAGGTTTCACTGGGAGACCTCGGCCTTTCAGCAGATGATGTAGGCGCTGCTAAATCCATGTCACGCGTACGCCGCATGTATGTTCCTGAGAAGGGTCGCGCAACGATGATTGAAGGTACGCTGGCAGAGCAGGCGGCAAAAATCATCCAAATTATTAATGAATTCAAAGGAGCATAATTATGAGCAAAATATTGGTTATTGCAGAACATCGCCGCAACGAGTTACGCCCGGTAACTTTTGAGTTGATCGGCGCTGCAAACGGACTTAAACAAGGTGCCGATGACAAGGTGGTCGTCGCCGTGATCGGCAGCCAGGCCGATAGCTTCGTGCCGGCTTTATCCGTAAACGGTGTGGATGAAGTGGTTGTGGTGAAAGGCCCGTCTGCAGATTTTGACCCGGACGTGTTTGAAGCATCCGTGTCTGCACTGATCGCATCAAACAGCCCGTCAGTCGTGCTGCTGCCGCACTCAGTGGATTCACTCGGTTACGCTTCTACATTGGCAAGCAAAGCCGGTTACGGTTTTGCTACGGATGTGTTCATTGCTGAATATCAGGGCGGTGACCTGGTTGCAACGCGTGGCGGATATAACCAGAAAGTCAACGTCGAAGTTGATTTCCCAGGCAAGGCAACCGTAGTGCTGACAGTGCGCCCAAGCGTATTCAAGCCTCTGGAAGGCAGTGCCAGCCCGGTAGTGACTAACTTTGACCTGCCTGCGGTGCAGTCACGCAGCCAGAACAAAGACTATATTGAAGCTGGCGGCGGTAACGACATCGATATTACAACGGTTGATTTCATCATGTCGATCGGCCGTGGTATCGGTGAAGAAACCAACGTTGAGCAATTCCGCGAACTGGCTGAAACGGCAGGCGCGACATTATGCTGCTCACGTCCGATCGCCGATGCCGGCTGGCTGCCTAAATCAAGGCAGGTTGGTCAATCAGGCAAAGTGGTTGGTTCATGCAAGCTTTATGTTGCACTGGGCATTTCCGGCTCTATCCAGCACATGGCCGGCATGAAGCATGTGCCTACCATTGTTGCCGTGAATACGGATCCGGGCGCTTCGATCTTCACCATTGCTAAATACGGTATCGTTGCCGATATATTCGAGATGGAAGAAGAGCTGAGGAACCAGCTGGCCGCTTAATTTCCCGCAGCGGGATTGATAGCCGGCAGTTTGTTACAGGCAGGGCACATGCATGTGCCCTGCTTTTTTATTGGCGGCAATATGCTGCGCTTGCCTTGCCGCTACAGGCCTACCCCTTTTGTAGTACAACTTCAAGATAATTTTCCCTACCACACTATTTCTATAGTCTTGTTAACAGAGTGTTACAGACAGATGAAATGACTGTGCGTAACAGCAGCCTATTACAAGCAATTTTATTTATTAAAAGAGATTACTATGGAACGCGGTTACTGGATTAAAAGTAAACCTGTCTATACCTCGCTGGTGTGGCATGAAAAAGCAACCTCGCATTTGGTGCTTGCTGCCGGTATAGGTGGTATGGCGGCACTGAAGCTGTTTCAACAGATGCATCCCGCACAGCCTGTCACGGTGCTGTATGCGAAATACGCGCAGATGGAAGTCGATTACTCTGCAACCCTGAAAAAAATAGTCCCCGATAACCTGCATGTATTCAAGTTTGAAGAAGACCTGCTGACCGAGCTGAAAAGCATCATGCCGCATATGCGCATGGGCTTGCGTATCTATGTTGCCGGTTCAGAAGGTTTTATATGGGATGTTGCCAAGGTGGTGAAGCCATTCGGCGTCGAAAATGACCACATCATGAAAGAGTTGACCGATACATTGGCACGCAGCGTTTACTGCGTACATTGCAAGGCTATTACCAGAAACGTCACCACCAATATCGTGCAGTGCTGCGGCTGTGAACGCATGCTTTTTGTACGTGACCATTTTTCAAGAAACCTGGGGGCGTACATGGGGTTAATGGTTGACGCCGAATCTCCAGGAGAGTTGCCTGCTATTGAGGAGATATACCCATGAACATGATAGACGTAAGAGTGGCTGCGGTTGAACAAGTGACCCCGCTGATCAAACATTTCAAATTTGTAAAAGAAGATGGTTCGCAGTTGCCGCCTTTTTCGGGAGGCAGCCATATCGTGGTTGCAATGGATGCGGAAGGCAGGACTTACCGGAATCCGTATTCGCTGATGGGGTCGCCGACAGACACCGATGCCTACCATATTTCGGTGAGGCGCCAGGAGAACTCCAGGGGCGGTTCGGCTTACATGCATGAAAATGTCCGTGTCGGCATGACGCTGAAGATCACGCATCCGGTCAACCTGTTTACGCTGGCTAAAATGGCGCATAAGCATGTCCTGATCGCAGGCGGCATCGGCATTACGCCGTTCATGTCGCAGATTGAAGACCTCAACCGGATCGGCGCGGATTATGAACTGCATTACGCTTTCAGGTCCTATAAACAGGCTGCATTCGTTGAAGAGTTGCAGAAAGCCTGCGGCAATAAACTGCACTGTCACAGCGACAGTGATGGCCACCGGCTGGATATGGAAGCATTGCTGCGGAGCCAGCCATTAGGCACGCATGTGTATGTGTGCGGACCATCGCCTATGGTGGTTGCGGTGCTGGAAACGGCCAAGAACCTCGGCTGGCCGGACAGCAATGTGCATAACGAGCAGTTCCTTGCGCCACCGGTAGGCGAGACATTCAAAGTGCAGCTGGCACAATCCAATATCGAAGTTCAGGTGCCTGCCGAAATGAGCATGCTGGAGGCGATTGAAGCTGCCGGCGTACAGGCGGATTACCTGTGTCGTGGCGGCGTCTGCGGACGCTGTGAATTAAGCGTGCTGGAGTGTGACGGCGGCCTTGAACACAATGACCATTTCCTGACGGAATCAGAAAAAGCCTCGTGCAGCAAAATCATGCCGTGCGTATCCCGCACAAAAGGTAAACGCCTGGTGCTGGATCTGTAGCTGCGGATATTGACTGTTTTATTAATATTTATAAATTTAAAAGTGGCTGGATAAGGCAAAAAATGGCACTCAATTTTAAGCAAGAGACGTTTAGGGACGACTATACCTACAAAAATTCAGAGGAAGCGATCAAGCGGTTTCCGTTTCCTTTTCCTGAAGACCAATATATGTATTCGGTCAATATTGAGCCGCATACAAAAGGCAAGCCTGGCTCGGTATATGAGTTTCCGTTTGATGTAGACGAGCATTATGTTGCCGAGTGCAAGGACAGGGCCATTACGCTGGAGCAGGATGCCGGCAGGTATCAGGCGCTGCCGCACATGATGGATGCGCAGTGGGATTTCCTTGAACTGACGATGGAATCGCTTGCTAACGACTACCCGGAACATTTCACCTTAACTAAAAACGGATCAAGCTGGACTTGGGAAAACAGGCCGCTGGGCATTCACGACACGTTCACTTTCGGTGACAGTTCAACCTTGCCCAGGGAACCGCTTGACTATATGGGGCGGCAGGTGCAGGGCGACTTCGTGCTGCTCGACCAGCGCGACGAGACTTTATATGCCGATGCAGGCATGGTGACCTGCCAGGCTGACTGGTCGCTCGCGTTCAATGTCGGCATGTCCTGGCGGGAGTGGCATGGCCCGGTACCGAGGGCAACCGAGCTCGGTGTGATGGATCGGGCACTCAAGTTCCTGCTCAACCTGCAGCTTGCTAACCCGGTGCGCCGCCTTAACTGGACCATGACAGTGAACCCGCGGCTGGATACTTCCCCAGAGAACTACCCGTACTGGGGTGGAGACAGGAATAAAGTGAACGCGGAGAATGTCAGTGACCTGATTCACCTGCGCGTTGAACTGCAGAGCCTGTTCCGGCTGCCGCGCAGCAATGCGATCGTATTCAGCATCCGCTGCTACCTGATCAGCCTTAAGGATATCGCAACTTATCCGCGATGGGCAAAACGCCTGTATCGCGTGCAGAAAACCATGCATCCGGACCTGATCGAATACAAAGGCATGACCAAGTTCCATCCTCTGGTCGTGGAATGGCTATCCCAGTTCGAGGATGGCGCGGATCTGGGCATAGGCACACAGCCGGAGTAAGAAAAACAAGAATCGGAAAAAATCTATCTATGGAATATTCAAGTCAGGCGTATTGCATAGTAGTGGTGTTGTTTTACTGAATCAACCTTTCTGGATTAATTTACTTAAGTAACTAAGGGGTACTATGAAACATTTATCAAAGTCAGCCATGCTGACAGTTCTACTGGCTTCCGCCTTCGGTGCCATGCCACTTGCCAACGCAGCGGAAGAAGCCGCGGCACCGGCAGCAGCGCCAGCGTCACCGCACACCTTGACCACCAACATCGGTTTCTTCACCGACTACACGTTCCGCGGCATTTCCTATACTAAAGAACGCGGCGCAGTCCAAGGCGGCATTGACTACTCACATAGCAGCGGCTTCTACCTCGGCGTCTGGGGTACTAATGTCAATAATGAAGCCCTCTACGGCAACACGGTAGAAGTCGACGTCTATGGCGGCTACCTGCGTCCATTGACTGATGACCTCAGCATCAACGTCGGCTTCCTGCAGTTCTTCTACCCGGACAGCAACCACCCAGGTGCCGGCACAGCCAACAAAGGCGGCTCACCTAACACCACCGAACTGAATGCAGCGCTGACCTACAAATACTTCACGCTCAAGCACTCCTATGCCGTCACCAACTTCTTCGGCCTCAACGACAGACTGCTTGGCAACGGAGACACACGCGGATCCGGCTACACGGAACTCAACTTCAACTACAAACTCCCGGTCGCGGACCTGAACCTGGCTTTGCATGTAGGCCGCCAGACAGTACATAACTACTCACAGGCCAACTACACGGACTGGCTGGTAGGCGTCAACAAAGACTTCTCGATTGCCGGCACGACAGGCTGGAACGCAGGTGTCAACTACACCACGACCAATGCCAGTGACAGCTGGTATGTGGATGCCAAAGGCTGGGAAACCGGTAATGACCGCTTTATCGGTTATATCAAACGCACATTCTAGTTTGATTGATTAAGTATCAAAGTCTGACAAGCAAACAGGTACTTTAAGTACCTGTTTGTTTATATGGAGGCTGGCAGCTGGTACATGCCATCTGCCTGAATGAACGGGGCTATCAATGCACGGAGATCGTCACGTTGTGGTGCTTCTCAGGAATTTCGGTGATGAAGCCCTCAAGCGCCAGCAGTTCGCCGGTGCTTGAGAAAATGCCGCGGCCATGTTCCTGTACGAACTTGATGTCGCCCTTGCGGGTGATGATCCTGTAGATGATGTTGAATTTCTCATCTTTGGTGATCTGCTGGTTAATGGACTCCCAGACTGCGTTCCTGTCGCTGGGGTGAATGATCATGTTGTAGGTCAGGTTTGAGTCGTGCAGCAGCTCCAGGGAATCATATCCGGTGACGTCGATACAGCCTTCACTGATGAACTCGAACGCCCAGGAGCGGTCATGCCTGCAACGGTAGACCATGCCAGGGATATGGCTTAACAGTGCATTGGCCGCACGTTTGTTGGCTGCGCCTAATGCTTCGGCTTCTTTGATGTCCTGAATGTCCGTGATGGTGCCGATGACGCTGGCCCGTTCACCGACGATATTCGAGGAGGATTTTGCGCGAATGCGGAACCAGTTGGAGGCACCCTGAAGCGAGATAAGCCGTAAATCGATCGTAAAGCTGGGTTTCCTGCCGTAAGCAACAGAGTCAAGCCTGGATTCGATCATGAGCTTGTCTTCAGGGTGTGCATAGGTCGATATGGTCTGATGGAGGCTGTCTTTGATTTTGAACTCCAGGTACTGCTCCCATGCCGGATTCAGGAAAATGATCTTGCCATCCGTGTCGAGCTGAAAAACGATTTGTTCAAGTTTGTCGATAATGAAATGGTAGTTAAACTGCGGTTCAAAATTACTGCTGGGAGTATGTTCTGCCGATAGCGGCGTGAACTGGAACAGCGTCAGGTTGCCATCGCCATGGTCGCGCATTTTTGTGAGGCTGGCATTGGAGGGTATGGCTGAACCATCCAGGCCGAGCAGGCGAATCTTGGTGGCTTCGTTTTTTGTTTTTCCGGTCACGGCTTCGGCGTTGAGTTCGGCAAATAGTTTGTGGTCGGCAGGGTGGATGATATTGGTCAAAGGCATGTCTTTGATCTGGTCTTCCAGGCCGATGAGGCCTAATGCCTGCAGGAATGGTGTGTTCACGAATTTGACTGTTAAATCATCAAGCACCACCGCCGGTGAAGATAATGCATTTGATGCTTCTTTGAGCCAGCTTGTCTGCTGTGATGATTCACTTTTATGCTGGGGGTTCCGTTTAGCCAGCAAGGGCTGAATGATAAAAACGAGCGCAGCGGAAAATATTGTCACCACTACAGAGATTAAAATGGCAACATGTGATAAAAAAGGACCTTCAATGCTGTACCATGAGCTAAGTATTATTAAAAAAATAATGCTTGTGGTGAGCATTGCAAAGATAAACACACTCATGACGATGAGCCTTAATTTGACAAAATATGAGTATAAGAAGAACTAGTTGAAATATGCAAAATATTTTAAATATCTTTAAGACCTTACGCAGTTACATCATCAATCACAAGCTTTATGCAAACCTGCATCTGCTGGTGTTTTCATTGGTGCTGACGGTGGTCGTCATCCAGGCGAGCTCCCTGTTTCTGTATGATTACATCCCGAATCACCTGGCGACGATCGGCCAGGCCTACAAAGACCAGTCGCTGTGGAAACTGGAGGTTTATAAACTGGAGCGTACCCCGGAACTGAAGGGTGAGGATTTTGTTCACCTGAATGCCAGTTTAAGCAACTTTAACGACCGCCCCTATGTATGGAGCAAAAGCCAGCATGATACCAAGCTGGCAGGCGCCTACGACAAGCTGTATCAGGCACATCAGAAATTTTCTTCGGCGCGTGTGCGCGGAGTCGCGAAATACCAGCTGCTGGAATACGCCCGTGATGTGATCGGCGCTTATGATGAATTTATCGAAGCGTCTCAAAGCGACATCATCATTAAACAATCCGTAGTGCAGATCATGCAGCTGGTCTGTGTCTTTATCACGATATCCATCGGGGCATGCATCATGTTTGCCTTATGGGGCGTGCTGATCACGCGGCTCGGCAAGATCTATGAGCTGATACCGGAAGACCTGCTGCCGGAAGACAAGAATTATCAGTATGAAGATGAGCTGGAACGGCTGGAAAAGTTAACGGCGGAGATCTCGGCCAGGCTTGAAGGTTTCCAGGTTGAAAGCGCATGGACCAACAAGAACAGCATGGAAAGAATGCGTAAGATGCTGGTTTCGCAGGACTTCCTGTTCAAGCTCGCAAAGCTGGTGGCGAAGTCGGATTTAAGTGAAATGACGATCAAGAAAATTCTTTATTCCATGGAGAGTACCCTGGCCGTCAAGAATGTAGCGCTGATATTCAGTGACAGCGGTTCCCGCATCACGCCGCAGCGCGCGCTGTATTCCAATAGCTGGCCCTTGTCTTTTGATGAAAGCATGTTTGACACGAACCTGCACATGCTGACGGTGAATCATGAAACCAAACTCATCAAAGGCGAGTGCATACAATGCGTCACGATCCCGTTGCCTGGCCCAAGCCGGTGGTTAGGGATATTGCTGATCGAAACCGAGGCGAATCATTATTTTGAAGATACTGAAATCCAGCTGATCGAGGTGACCTCCCAGATGCTGGCGCTTTCTATGGGTTTCCAGGCCAGGGAGCAGGAGGGCCGCCGGGTCGCTTTGCTGGAAGAACGTGCCGTCATCGCCAGGGAACTGCATGACTCTCTGGCGCAATCCCTGTCTTATATGAAATTCCAGCTGGCGCGCCTGCAGTCGAACTATGGCCCCGGCCTGGCTGAATCCGGCGCGGCGGTGATTGTTGATGATTTGCGGGAAGGGCTGGATAATGCATACCGTGAACTCAGGGAACTGCTGACAACGTTCAGGGTGCAGATGGATGTGCGCGGGCTCGACCATGTGCTTGAGGAAACCATCAATGAGTTTTCCAGCCGATCAAACTTGTCCATTGCACTGGATAACAGGTTGCAGGAATGCAGGCTCACGGTGAATGAAGAATTTCACCTGCTGCATGTGATACGCGAGGCCCTGTCTAATATCGTGCGGCATTCAGGTGCCGATAAGGTCACGATTTCCCTGGTTTTGCAGTCAACAGGGGATGTGGTGGTGACAGTGGATGATAATGGTATTGGTTCTTCATTTGATGAGTCGAAGCCACACCATTATGGATTAGCGATTATGACGGAGCGCGCCCATTGTCTGGGTGGCAGTATTGAAATCACACCTCGCCGCCTCGGTGGGATGCGTGTGCGCCTGCAGTTCAGGCCAAAGAGTGATGGTGTTTAGTTAAGCAGGCGTAGGAGGCCAAGATGGAAACGACAACGACAGTAGTTATTATTGATGACCATGCCTTGTTCCGCAGGGGTGTCAGGCAGATGATTTCCTCTGATCCTGAATTTACCGTGGTCGGCGAAGCCGCATCCGGCCTCGAGGGCCTGGAGGTGGTTGCGGAACTTAAGCCGGGCCTGGTGCTGGTTGACCTCAATATGAAAGGCATGAACGGCATTGAAACGGTGGCGCGCATCAAAGAAGCCAAGCTGGAGTCGAAATGTATCATGCTGACGGTGTCCGATGCGGAGGCTGACCTGCTTGAAGCGTTACGCGCAGGTGCCGACGGTTACCTGCTGAAGGATATGGAGCCCGAGGATCTATGTGCCAGCCTTAAAAAAGCCATGTCCGGCATGACCATTCTGCATGAGAGCCTGACCGAGATCCTGAAGAATGCGCTGATTCACCCGACGCTGAATAAAAAGGATGAAGATGTTTCGCTGACCGAGCGCGAGCGGGAAATCCTTGAGTGTCTTGCGAAAGGGTTGAACAACAAGACGATTGCCAGGGCTTTAGGCATCAGCGATACCACCGTGAAAGTACATATCAAGCACTTGCTGAGCAAGCTGAAATTAACAAGCCGCCTGGAGGCGGCAGTGTGGGCGCATAGCAAAAAGTAATGGTCTTTACCGGCCTGTGCCTGCGGGGAAACGGGCCGGCACGGTGCCGTATTTCTTCAGGCCTGTATTGCCCAGGCCGGGACGCTTAGCCGGCAAATTTTTTTAGCCGTGGCGCTTTAATTACAGCGCTTGTATCAGGTTGTACATTTCAACTGCGACCTGCGCCGCTTCTGTACCTTTGATGTGCATGCGGGCGATGGCCTGGTCGTCGTCTTCGGTGGTCAGTATTGCATTGGCTACCGGTATCCCGCTATTGAATTGTACTTCCACGATGCCGCGTGCCGATTCATTGGAAACCACTTCGAAATGATAGGTCTCACCGCGGATGATGGCGCCCAGTGCAATCAAGGCATCGTAGTTTTCACTCCAGGCCATGCGCTGCAATATCAGTGGTGCTTCGAGTGCGCCGGGAATCGTGGCGATAGTGATGTCATTGCTGTCTACGCCCAGCCTGAGCAATTCAGTTGTGCATGCGCTCAGCAAGCCGTCACCGATGTTGCTGTTGAATCTGGATAGCACGATACCGATCTGCATGCCCTGGCCATTTAGGTTTTTTTCAATTTCTCTCACGTTGTTAACTTTCTGCTATGTTTTTATTTTGAATATTCATTTTAGAAGACATGCCGGCCGGTTTTTGGCTTAATGCCCGGGCAATAACGTTATGCACGCAGTGAGTCGACGGGTGGTTGTTTTCCGGCTTACCCTGCGATTCATAATCATAGATTAATTTCATGATTTTTATTATTGCTATCAAGTACTACTCCCTATGTGGTAAGTCGAAGTGGTAATAGTCAGTGGTTTATCGTGTGGTTATGATGCAGCACGATGTGACGGGTGAGATCACGTTTAGCTTTCCCGCCCCCGATCGATAAGTGTATTTCTTTATAACTATATAGCATGTAAGTTGGTTTGCACGGCCGTGATGCCTTCGTAAATAAAAGGTGTTATGGCTGAAATTCAGGCATTCCATCTCGAGGAGGTTGAAGTGAAAAAAAACGAAGAAGTATTGGACGCCGTCACCGCAGATATGTGTGACGATGTAGTATCAGGCAATGCCTCACTGCATCGAACCATTAACTGGACTGGGGCGTTTTGGGTAGCGAGTGGTGTACCTGCTTTAGTGTTGTTTTCTATGGGTGCAATTGCAGCTACGGTAGGTAAACCAGCTTGGCTGGTGTGGATGATATCCATTGGGTTCGGATTTATACAGGCATTTACTTATGCTGAAATCGCAGGGCTCTTTCCGCATAAAACAGGGGGCGCTTCCGTATACGGTGCCGTGGCATGGGTAAGGTACAGCAAGTTTGTGGCACCGCTTTCCATCTGGTGTAACTGGGTAGCCTGGTCGCCGGTGCTTTCCATCGGTTCCGGCCTTGCGGCAGGTTATATCCTGACTGCCATGTTTGCTCCCGATGCGGCAATTAATACCTGGCAGCTTACATTGCTGGATCTGGGCATGCTTAAAGAGGGCCTGACGCTGCGTATCAATGCCACCTTTATTATCGGTGCTGCATTACTGATGCTGGTGTATTTTATCCAGAACGGCGGTATCCTGCGCTCAGCCAAAACCACCATGGTACTTGGTTTGGCAGCGCTGGTGCCTTTAGTGCTGATCGGCCTGGTGCCGCTGGTAACCGGTGATATGCCTGTAGATTACTTCTTCCCATTATCGCCTTTGGCCTATGACAGTGTAGGTAATGTTATCGATGGCCTGTGGGACATGAACGGTTGGGTGTTGATGGCTGGTGGCCTGTTTATTGCAGCCTGGTCTACCTATGGTTTTGAAACAGCAGTCTGCTATACACGTGAATTCAAAGATCCTAAAAAAGATACTTTCAAGGCCATCTTTTATTCAGGTTTGCTCTGCGTTGGCGTATTTACATTGGTTCCGCTGGCATTCCAGGGGCACCTTGGTTTAGGCCAGCTGGTGACACCGGCAGTGACTGATGCAAGCGGCGCAGTGACCAGTGCAGCGGTGTACGACGGTATGCTGGCACCTGATATCTACAGTGGTATGGGTGTTGCAAAAGCTTTGTCAAACATTCTTGGCACCAGTGCTTTCATTGCCAACCTGGTTGTAGTGATGCTGGTATTGGCATTGCTGCTGGCAATCATGACAACGATGTCCGGTGCATCACGTACGCTTTACCAGGGTTCAGCGGATGGTCTGCTGCCTAAGTTCCTGTCAAAAGTGAACGAGCATGGCGCGCCTACCAGCGCAATGTGGGCAAACATGGGCTTTAACTTTATACTGCTGATGATGTCTGATTATATGTTCCTGCTGGCAGCGGCCAACGTCAGCTACATCATTTTCAACTTCCTGAACCTGAATGCAGGCTGGATTCACCGTATGGACCGCCCGGACTGGGAACGACCATACAAAGCACCAACCATCCTGATCGTACTTGGCACGACATTGGCATTCGTCAATATTACAGTGATGGGTCTGGGCGCCAATATCTGGGGTGCAGGCACCCTGATGAGCGGCCTGGTGATGGCCGGCGCTGTGATCCCAATCTTTATCTGGCGCCATTACATTGTCGATAAAGGCGTGTTCCCTAAAGAAATGCTGGAAGATATGTATCTGGCTACGGATGATGACGGTAAATCATCAAAAGCCGGTGTGCTGCCTTACGTGGCCCTGGCTGCTGCGGTAGTGATCGTGTTTGTTACAAGTCAATTAGCCTCATAAGGGTTAATAGGAAAGCCCCAGGGTAAACCGCCCAGGGGTAACAGGGTGCGGGTGGCTAATAGCCACCCGTTTCTATTTCAGCGTGCAGATATCTGTTTTAATGCGTCGGTAATCATGCCTGTGTCAGCCGGGCGCACCAGGCGACCGGACTCGATGCCATCTTTCAGAAAAACTAGTGTGGGCCACAGCTTCACCGAATATGAACGCCCGAGGGGTTTGCCTTTGCCATCTTCTATCCTGATATGCCTGACGTTCGGGTATGCGCCCAAGGCGGCGGCAATGAGTGTTTGTGCTGCCTGGCAGTATCCGCACCAGACGGCCCCGAACTCTATGACTGTCGGACCTGCCAGCTGGTCCAGGTCTGCCCTTTTCAATGTATGATGATCTGCCTGCATATTTCCTGATTCCCCGATTAAATGATATTGAGCAGAATGGGTTTTGATGGTTCCGTATTCTGGGGCAAGTTTAAATCCTTATGTCGTGTGGCGTATATCTGCCGCGTTAAATGCGTCATAATCCATGCTCACGCCGGATGACGGTAACCAATGCTTGCAGCCGGGTTTCAGGCGCCGCAGGCATCGCAAAAAAAGGAAACAGGTTTAACATGATATTGAATGCAGAGCGCTTCGAGCGGGCGATCGCAGGCTTTGATGCCTTGAACAGGCAGGATCCGAGTTTTGATGAGTCCGCGGGACAGGCTATCCCGAAAGAACTGCTTTATTCCGAGCGCATGAGCGCCATGCTCAGGCGCTATGCTCCCGATGCTTCAGAGGCGCTGCAGCTCGCGGCCAGGTGCCAGCATATACAGCGCTGGAAAATCGCCCGTGCCAGCTACCCGATGACAAAGCCGGGTTATTACCAGTGGCGAACCGAGCTGAAATCCTTTCATGCCGGCATTGCACGCCAGGTGCTGACCGATGTCGGCTATGATGAGGCGACCGTGGCACGCGTATGTGCGCTGGTCGGTAAAACCCTGCCTGTGGCCGATGTCGAGGCGCAAACGCTGGAAGATGTAGTCGTGCTGGTGTTTCTGGAGAGCTACCTTGCGCAGTTCGTGGCCAGCCACAATGATTACGATGCGGCAAAGTTTGCAGATATCCTGAATAAAACCTTAAGAAAAACCTCCGCACGTGCGCGCAGCGCAGCACAGGCCATGATCGATCTGCCGGCTGACCTCAGGCCCCTCGTCGTGTCGCTGCTGGTGCAGTTTGAAGCGCATTGATAGATGGATGCGTTTTTAAGCTTGTATTAAGGTCGGCGGTGTAGATTAGGTTGCTCTAGTCACTAAAAGGAGCAATCTTATGAAAACATTTACCCGCAACTTAGTCATATTAAGCCTGCTGTCATTCGGCACGTTATCAGCCGCCTATGCGGATGATGACATTCAGGAAATGGAATCCATCGCCAAAGGCCTGGGCCTGATTTCGCTGGAAGAGGCGAAAACGAAAGCGCTGGCGGCAAAACCCGGCGTGGTAAAAGACGCAGAGCTGGAAGGCCGCAAGTTTGGCAAAGGCTGGGATTATGAATTTGAAATCGTTGATGCCGATGGCCGTGAGTGGGAGGTGAACATCGATGCCAAGACCGGCGCCGTAACCGGCACCAGCCGCGACTGGTTCTGAGGCCTTAGCTGTTATAAGGCTTGAACCTGACTTCTGCACGCAGGCCGCCCAATGCGGCGGATCTGCCGAAAGTCAGGGTTGCGCCGTAGCTGCCGGCAATGTCATGAACGATCGCGAGCCCGAGCCCGCTGCCCGGTTTGGATTCATCCGCGCGGAAACCGCGGCGGGTCAGTGAGTCCAGTTCAGGTGCCGCGCAGCCGGGGCCGTCATCTTCTACAATGAAAACGGGCGCATCAGCGCCGCTTGCCGTGAGCGAAACATTGCGTCGGCACCACTTGCAGGCATTATCAAGCAGGTTGCCCAGCATTTCCAACAGGTCTTCCTGGTCCCCGTGAAACTGGGTGTTCCCGGTAATTTCCCAGGTGATGTTGACGGCTTTGTCTGCGTACATCAGGCGCAGCGTATGCGTGAGCTGGGCGATTTCAGTTTTGAGGTCAACTTTCCGCATCGGGTGCGTGTCCCCGATCAAGCGGGCGCGTTTCAGTTCCCGCTCTATACTTTGGCTGATGGCATCCGTCGCGGCATAAATATCGCGGCGTATCTCGGGCAGGGCATTGATTTCCGGGCGTTCTGCCGCCTGGTTAAGCAGTGTCAGCCTGGTTTTGAGTGCATGTGCAAGGTTGCCTAATGATTCACGCGAGCGGCGCGATTTGTCATGCATTGCCGCCAGGAGACGATTGAGTTCCTCGATCAGGGGCGCTACTTCCGCCGGGCCTTTGGTTTCAATCTGGCTGACTTCACCGCGCCCCAGTCTGGCAATGTTCTCCTGTATGCCGCGCAGCGGCAGCAGCGCGTGGGCTACGATCAGCCACTGTATCGCCAGCAGGGCAATCAGGCCGGCCAGGGATACTAAAGCGTAAGTCAGCTGGAAACGGCTCATGCCGCTTTGCAGCGAGGTCAGGTTTTCTGCGATGGCGATCGTAATCGGCCGCTGTTGTTTCTGGTAACCGTGCGCTACGGCCAGCAAGGGCTGCTGTTCCGGTCCGGGCAGGTAGAGGTTGGCCTGCACGCCGGTTTGCAGTGGCTTGATATCGAGGTCTGCATCCCACAGCGAGCGTGAAGGCAGGCGTTGCTGGCCGGAAATGATGACATAGTAATAACCCGAGAATGGCCGTTGGTAAATTGCACTGAGGTGTTTAGCATCCAGTACCAGCTGGCCGTCAGCATCAAAGTGAGCGCCTGCTAACAGCGTTTCACCTTCGCGCTGAAGGCGGTCTATCATCTGGTTTTCGGTCAGTTTGTTGATCGTATAGGTGACCACCGCCCACTGCAGGGTGAGTAACACGATCAGGCTTAATATCAGCCCCCAGGTCAGGCGTCCTTTGAGCGATGCCATCACTGATCACCACTGAAAACATAGCCCTGGCCGCGCCTGGTCTGAATAAGCCCGGCGCCAATTTTCTGCCGCAGGCGGTTGATATACACCTCGATCACGTTGCTGTCCTTGTCTTCGTCATATTCGTATACATGCTCGGTCAGGATCGTTTTTGAGAGCACATGGCCGGGGTGCAGCATGAAATAACGCAGCAGGCGGAATTCCGTTCCTGTCAGGTTGTGGCGCTCGCCATTGTTCAGAATCACCGTCTGGGTCTGTTCATCCAGTTTGATGTGTGCGTGATGAAGTTCGCCGATGACCTTGGCAGAGCTTCGTTTCAGCACTGCGCTGATACGCGCCAGCAGTTCTTCGATCTGGAAAGGCTTGCCCAGGTAATCATCGGCGCCCGCATTGAATCCGGCGACTTTTTCCTGCCAGCCTGCGCGTGCAGTCAGGATAATGACGGGTGTATGCAGTTGCCTGCCTCGCCAGTTAGCCAGCACTTCCAGCCCGGGGCGCTTAGGCAAGCCCAGGTCGAGTACGATCAGGTCATAAGGCTCCAGTTCCCCCATCGTCTGTGCCTCAATGCCGTCTACAGCCAGGTCTGCCGCATAGCCGGCACGCTGCAGGGCGGATTGCAGCTGCGGCCCCAGTTTAATGTCATCTTCAGCCAGTAATAAGCGCATGATTAATCGTCACGCTCCATTTTCAGCAGTTTGCCAGTCTTGGCATCCAGCTTTAATTCCCAGACCTGGCTTTTATTATCCAGTATCTCGACTTCGTAAATGTAGGCGCCATTTTTTAGTTCAAGCTCGGTTTCCAGAATTTTCCCTGGCTTGATGGCTTTGGCAGAGCTGGTGATTTTTTCCAAAGGCAGGATCAGCCCGGCTTCGGATAGTTTGCGTGCGGTGAGCGGGCTTTCGTCTGCCCAGACAAAAGAAACGGCGAGCACCAGCAGCACTGTGAGTGCGGCAAGCCATAAGCCTGCGGTAGCAGGAAGTTTCGAGATGTTAAATCTGGCCGTCATTGCTATTTCTATCCTGATGATTGATGGCATTACATGCAGTGATGTTGTGCAGCAATACTAGAATACAAAACTTAACTCAAGCTGAAAATGAACCGGGCAATATTCAAAACAACCCGGGCGATACCCCGCTTGCGATACTGGCGTACCGCGCTGCCAGCTGATCTTGTTAGCTAATTTTGATCGCGCTGATGGCGCGGGTGACCGCCAGGTATGAACCTATCCAGCCGATGGCTACGGCCATGCCGATGATCACCAGGTAAAGCTCGGCATTCACGATTTCCAGGCTGAAGTCGCTGCCGTAAAGCCTGGATATTTCCATGACGGAATAGTTGAAGGTCTGGATGATGCCGCCCACCATCAGCACTGAAAGCAGGCCGCCAAACAGCCCATATAAAATGCCGGCGTAAAGAAAAGGCATTCTGATAAAGCTGTTGGTTGCGCCGATCAGGTAGCTCACTTCAATTTCATCTTTCTGGGTCAGGATCTGCATACGTACCGTATTGCCGATGATGACCAGCAGCACGATAGCGAGTAGTGCCGTAATGAAGAAGGTCAGTTTTTTGCCTATGCCCAGCAATGTTGCAAGACGCTTTGCCCAGTCAGCATTGAGTATAGCCTGCTCTACGCCTGGAATGCTCTGCAATGTGTTTCTCAGGGTTTCCAGCGTATCGGGGTCGGCAGATTTTGCCTGGATATAGAATGCGTCAGGGAGCGGGTTCTTGCCGAGCTGCTCGATGGCGCTGCTGATGTTGCTGTTGTCTTTGGATTTTGCCTGTAATTGCTGCCAGGCTTCATCCCTGGTGACCAGGTGATATTGATGGATTGCGGTATTCTTGGCTAATACCGCATCGATCTCGGCGATATTGGCTGCCGTTGCGTCCAGTTTCAGAAACAGGCTGATTTCTGTTTCGCTCTTCATATGGTCTGTCAGCTTGGACAGGTTATCCACGGCAAGGTAAAACAGGCTCGGTAAACACATGGCAACGCCTACCACCAGGCAAATCATGAAGGTGGAGAGCAGGTTGGTGCGCATGCGCGACAGCACGAGTTTAATAGCCTGCAAATGATGGTTCAGCCAGGTAATCATGATGAAAATTTTTCCGTTGGTGCTGTTTCAAGGTTCAAAGTCTTTTGCATGAACGGGTTTTCGGTGAGCAGGCCATGGTCCAGGTGCAGCACCCGGCTCTGGTTTGCGCTCATGCCCAGGGCATCGTGGGTAGACATGATCACGGTGACGCCTACCTGGTTGAATGCCTGGAAAATAGCCATGATGTCGGCGGCATAGCTTGCATCCAGGTTGCCGGTCGGCTCATCCGCAAGCAGTATCGATGGCCGGCTTACCACGGCGCGCGCAATCGCCAGCCGCTGCTGTTCGCCGCCGGAGAGTGTGATAGGCATGACTTTTTCTTTATTGAGCAGGCCGACTTTATCCAGCGCGGCTCGCACACGCTTGGCCGCTTCCTGTTCGGAAACGCCGTTAATACGCAAAGGCAATATGACATTTTCAAAGCAGTTGCGGTCATACAGCAGCTTGTGATCCTGGAAAATAAGCCCGAACCTGCGGCGCAGAAAAGGAATGGCTGAAGATTTAAGTTTGCTGACGTTCTGGTGGGCGATCAGCACCGTGCCGCTGGTAGGCAGTTCCGTTGCGGCAATCAATTTAAGCAGGGTGCTTTTACCTGCTCCGGAATGGCCGGTGACATACACGAACTCGCCTGCACCAATATTGAAGCTGACGTTTTTTAATATCTGGTCACTACCCGGGTAGCGTTTGCTGACTTGGTCAAATTGGATCATGCCGTTATTGTAGCGTAATGTATCGTAGCGTTAATGTGGGTGCTGGGTTGCGAGTAGACGCAACGAAGCTTTGCGCACAAGGAATATGTTTGTAAAACTCCATTAACAATCATCGCGTCTAATCAATCATTGCATCTATGAACTCCGCCGCATTGAACGGGCGCAGGTCATCAATCGCTTCACCGATGCCAATGTAACGTATCGGAATCGGGCGTGCCTGTGCAATCGCCGCGATCACGCCGCCTTTGGCTGTGCCGTCCAGTTTGCTCAGCACCAGGCCGGTAACGCCGAGCGCATCGTCAAAAATCCTGACCTGGTTTACGGCATTCTGTCCGGTGTTGGAGTCCAGCACCAGCAGGACTTCATGCGGTGCACCAGGCAGCGCTTTGTCCATGACGCGTTTTACTTTGGCAATTTCTTCCATCAGGTGCAGCTGTGTCGGCAGGCGTCCGGCAGTATCGGCGAGCACGATGTCGATATTTTTGGCAAGCGCCGAGTTGATTGCATCAAACATGACGGCTGCCGGGTCGCCGCTGGACTGTGCCACGACATGCACATTGTTGCGCTCACCCCAGACCTGTAATTGCTCACGTGCCGCAGCCCTGAAAGTATCGCCAGCCGCGATCAGTACACTTTTGCCCTGGGACTGGAAATGTTTTGCCAGCTTGCCGATGGTGGTGGTTTTGCCGGCGCCATTCACGCCAGCCAGCATGATGATGAAGGGCTTGTGCGTGGAGGTGTCCAGCGGCTGCTGTAAAGGGGAAAGTAAATCTGAGAGCGCCTCTTTGAGCGCCGTTTTGAGCTGCGCCGTGTCATCCAGGCTCTGGCGTTTCACGCGGTTTTTGATGTCGTCCAGCAGAAATTCTGTCGCGCTGATGCCCACGTCTGCGGTGAGCAGGATGGATTCAAGTTCTTCATAGATTTCAGCATCGATTTTACCGCCGCCGAACAGTCCCGCCAGTTGGCTGCCGAGCTGGTTGCGTGTTTTGGCCAGGCCCAGTTTCAGGCGCTCAGCCCAGCTTTTGCCGGTCTCGGGCGCAACGGCGGCTTCAGCAGGCTTGGGTTTGTTCTCCTCTGCACCGGCTTCAGGTTTATCTTTTTTGAAAAAATTGAACATAGAGATTCAGCTAATTTAAGTTGCGTGATGAGATGTCTGCGTCTATTTAAGTGCGCGCAGCCATCCGTGTAAAAGTACTGTCATTTTAGCTTAATTCTATAACATGCGACGTACCAGTTGTAGCTTACTTGCCAGCCGGCTTTCTGTGGTGTTCGAGCAATTCATATATCCCCATGCCGATGACCATGGCCACCACGAAAATGAACCCTTTGCCGCTGCCGGCTCCCAGCAGGACGAATGCGGGCGCCGGGCAGATGCCTGCGAGCCCCCAGCCGACACCAAAGGCCATGCTGCCCAGCACCAGGCGCTTGTCGATGACGCGATTGGTCGGCAGTTGGATAGAGAATCCGAGATAACTGTGCCGGCGCCTTTTTGCGATGGCGAATGCGATCAGGCCGATGCCGATCGCTCCAGCCATGACCAGGCCTAAAGACGGATCCCACCAGCCCGAGACATCAAGGAATGCGAGCACTTTGGCCGGATTAGCCATGCCTGCCAGTATCAGGCCTATCCCGAATATCAGGCCGGAAAGCAAAGAGAAACTCAGGGCGGCAGTATTGCTGATATGGTTTTTCATGGCTTTACACCCCCAGTACATGGCGTGCCACATACACCGTGAGCACCCCGGTAGCCATGAAAGCCAGTGTGGCAATGATGGAACGCGGCGATAAGCGTGAGATGCCGCACACGCCGTGGCCACTGGTGCAGCCGGATGCGTAGCGCGTGCCGATGCCGACAATGAGCCCGGCGGCGGCAAGCAAGGCGTTGCTTGCGTTGATCTCAATAGCTGGCAACGGCGCAAACAGCAGCCATGCCAGCGGCGCGATCATCAAGCCGGTGATAAACGCCAGCCTCCAGCCGATGTCACGCCGCCTGGGTTTGAATAAGCCGCCCAGGATGCCGGTAATGCCGGCGATACGGCCATTGAAAAGCACAAAGATTGCCGAAGCTGTGCCAATCAGTACGCCGCCGGCCAGCGCAGTCCAAGGGGTGAAGTGATTCCAGTCGATTAACATTGGGGTCCACTCAGCTATCAATGAAAACAGGCCGCGTACATGCATACGCGACCATGCAGCGAAAGTTACATCTTAACTTAAAGTTTCCAGCCGTAGGCGATGCCCAGCGAATCTTCATACATTTTCAGGTTGGCTTCAGCACCGGGAATGAACGGGATGGAGCCGCTGCCTTTCACTTTTTCTTCAAACGCATGCATGTAGGAGAAAGAAATCTCCGATTGGTTCGGCAGTACATAAGTTGCACCTAAAGTCGCATGATCCTGTACTACACCGGGCGCCAGGATATTGAACAGGGTTTCGCCGCTGCGGATAGGCTGCGACGCGTGATTGTAACCAGCGCGGATAGTCAGGCTGTCGTTCCAGGCATAGCTTGCACCGACTTTAACCGCGGTCACGTCTTTCCATGCAAAGCCCGGGCCGTTCTTTGAACCCAGCTGCTGGCCGTTTATAAACAGATTGTTCACGGAATTGCCAACGGAATCCACATCGCCATAGTTGATGCGCTGCACGTCAGCGGCCAGGGTCAGCGCCGGGGTTGCCTTGACTGCAATCCCCAGGCCATAGGTTTCAGGAATGTCAAAATCACCGTTTTCTGCAAACAGTCCTTTGTATTTATCGAATTTGCTCATGTAGGTTTTGCTCTGGTAAGTTGCACCCAGCGTCACGGCGTCATTGACCCTGCCGATCCAGCCAATATGTACGCCAGCGCCATAAGATGAGTCGTAACCTTTGTTGGTAACATTGTCCGGGTGCGCTGAAGCGGGGCTTGCGAAGTTCTGCAGGCCTTTGATCTCAAAGCGCTGGTAAGCCAGGTTGACTGCAACGCCCACCGTATTGGACTCGTTGATCTTCCAGGTTGCGGTTGGCGCAACGAACAGCTGGATCAGATCCATACGCGGCGCCGTATTGCCAAACAGGGGAATGGCTTTTTTGTAGTCGGTATTCATGCCGCCGTTGCCATATACGCTGACGCCTAAGGTCACATCAGGGTTAATCACCCGCTTGTAGCCAAATTCGGGGATGATGAAATTTTCCGCATCGTTGGCATCGTATTTTCCATCAACGCCGGGGCCGACTCCGCTGATTTCGGATTCGCGCTGTGGCCTGAACCAGGTGACGCCAATATCTGCACGGTCACCGATCAGGCCCATGCCGGCAGGGTTGGCGGCAGCGGCGAGGGCATCTTGCGGCAATGCAATGCCTACGCCGCCCATGCCTTGTGATTTTACGCCATAGCCGTGTGCGAAATAGCCATCGGTGGCATGCGCATGAGATGTTGCCAATATGGCAAGCAATGGTAAGAGTTTACGGGTCAGTGTCATTCGGGTGGCTTTCTTGATCGCAATCATTTAAAAAAACTTGCCGAATTCTATCCAAGCGCCTTAATTCTTAAAAATACTTAATAAATATATTGATATAAACATATGGAATAATGGATGTTGATCAGGCGAATTGAGCACTTGCCAGGCGTGATGAACTAACAAAGTGTTATCCTTGTCACAAATGGCAGCCGTGTTTTGAGTAAAGCCAATGATTTGCAGCGCGGATTGCCGATGCTGCCAGATCAATAAGTCATATAAAAATAAAAGGAGATGGGTACTGTGCGTACAAAAAGCTTTTTGATTCTTCTGCTGATGATGCCGCTGACGGTGTTTGCGGCAGCATCCGTACAGGAATTTAAACTGGATAATGGTTTGAAACTGATCGTACAGGAGGATCATCGTTCACCGGTTGTCGTGTCCCAGGTCTGGTACCGGGCAGGCAGCCTGGATGAAGTGAATGGCAAAACCGGGGTTGCCCATGTGCTGGAGCACATGATGTTCAAGGGCACCAGACAGGTCAAGGCCGGACAGTTCTCACGTCTGATCGCCGCCGCCGGCGGCAAGGAAAACGCGTTTACCAGCACAGACTACACCTGCTACTTCCAGCAGCTCGAAAAATCGCACCTGCCGCTGTCGTTCAAGCTGGAAGCCGACCGCATGGCCAATCTGCAGCTGACAGATGAAGAATTTGCCAAAGAAATCAAAGTAGTCATGGAGGAGCGGCGCTGGCGCACTGACGATAAGCCGCAGTCAAAAGTCAATGAAGCGTTTCAGGGCACGGTTTACCGGGCACACCCGTATTCACGTCCCGTGATCGGTTTCATGAACGATCTTGAGAACATGACGGCTGACGATGCGCGCGAGTGGTACCACAACTGGTACGCGCCCAATAATGCCACCCTGGTGGTGGTCGGCGACGTGAAAGCGGATGAGGTGTACCAGCTGGCCAAACAGCATTTCGGCAAATTAAAGGCCAAGGCCTTGCCGGTGCGCAAACCGCAGGTAGAACCGGAGCAGATCGGCGAGCGCCGCACCGTAGTCAAGGCGCCGGCTAAATTGCCTTATCTGCTGATGGGTTACCATGTGCCTGCACTTAATGACCCGGAAACCGATTGGGAACCTTATGCGCTGGAAGTGCTTGCCGGCGTGTTGAGCGGCAATCCGGCGGCGCGCCTGAATCAGCGCCTGGTGCGTGAAACCCAGCTGGCGATTGATGCCAGTGCCGGTTATGACCTGATGTCACGCGGGCACCAGAGCGTGTTCGCACTGGATGCAACCCCGAGCGAAGGCAAGACTGTAGCCGAGCTTGAGGCTGCCTTGCTGCAGCAGATTGAAGATATCAAAGCGTCAGGCGTGACGACAGAAGAACTGGATCGAGTGAAGGCTGGTGTCATCGCAGCCGACGTATATAAACGCGATTCCATGTTCTATCAGGGGATGCAGATCGGCACCGTGGAAACGATAGGCTTTTCATGGAAGATCCTTGAGGATTATCCGAATAAATTACGTGCGGTAACACCGGAGCAGGTGCAGGCCGTTGCCAGGAAATATCTGCTTAAAGATAATTTAACCGTGGCAACGCTCGATCCGCAGCCGATAGACCCGAATGCAAAACCGCAGGGTAAACCGCACGTACATTAAGTATCGGTAAGTCCGAGTACTGAATATGAATTTTTATAGCCAAAAATTACTTCCCCGTCATTCCGGCGGAGGCCGGAATCCAGACAGGCTTCATGGCTAGATGTGACGGTGCAAGCACTGCCAGAAGTTGATTTATTTTATTACTTAATAGGTTGAGTCGATGGTTTCTATATTACTTTCCATTGAAGCTGCTACTTTAATTATCACCTTGCCTGGATTCCGGCCTGCGCCGGAATGACAGTCTTGGTATTTTTTGAAATTTAAATTGATGTTTGTTTTGTGAGAAGCACTTAATTCTCTATATATATTATTTAGGTAAAAAATAATGAATATGCAATACATAAGAAAAACACTAGTAACAGGCTTGGCAGTGTTAACTGCCGGATTTTTAGCATTCAGCACTGCCGCGCAGGCCGGCGTCAAGATCCAGAAATGGCAGACTTCTTCTGGTTCTGAAGTGTATTTTGTGGAGAACCACGACCTGCCGATCGTCGACATCAGCATTAACTTTGCTGCGGGTGCAGCCCGTGACACGGCGCAGAAATCAGGTGTGGCGGGTGTTACGCGATACCTCATGACTTTGGGTGCGGCCGGCATGACGGATGAAAAAATCGCGAATAAAATGGCCGACGTAGGCGCTATCCTGGGCGGTGATTTTGATGCTGACCGCGCCGCGTTCAAATTGCGCACACTCAGCAGCGAGCGCGAGAAAACGCAGGCACTGGATGTGTTCACTAAAATCCTGCAACACCCGGATTTTCCTGAAGATGTACTGGCGCGTGAAAAAGCCCGTATCATTGCAGGCCTGCAGGAATCGGCAACGCAGCCGGAGAGTATTTCCAGCAAAGCGTTCATGGCGGCATTGTATGGCAGCCATCCATACAGCCTTGATGAATCCGGCGAAGTGGATACGGTGGGCAGGATCAGCCGCGCTGACCTGCTGGATTTCTATCGGCAATATTATGGCGCTAAAGGCGCCGTCGTAGCGATTATCGGCGATTTAAGCCGTGAGCAGGCTGCGGCTGTGGCCGAGAGCATGACTGCCGGTTTGCCTGAGTCTGCCATTAAAGCCCCGATCCCTGCGGTCACGCTGCCGACGCAGCCGGTAGAAAAGCGCATTGCGCATCCGGCGTCGCAGTCTCATATCCTGCTCGGTTACCCGGGTATCAAACGCGGAGACCCTGACTTGTTCCCGCTTTATGTGGGCAACTATGTGTTAGGCGGCGGTGGCTTCGTGTCACGCCTGACTGAAGAAGTGCGCGAAAAACGCGGCCTGGTTTACAGCGTATACAGCTATTTTGCGCCGATGGCCGAAGCCGGACCATTCCAGATCGGCTTGCAGACCAAGAAAGACCAGGCAGAGGATGCGCTCAAGCTGGTGAAGGAAACCCTGGATAATTTCATTAAGAATGGGGTCACCGAAGCTGAGCTGAAAGCTGCCAAGGCCAACATCATCGGCGGTTTTCCGATGCGTATCGATAGCAACAGCAAAATCCTGGATTACCTGTCCATGATCGGTTTTTACAAGCTGCCGCTGAATTACCTTGACACATACAACAGCAGCGTTGAAAAAGTCACGGCCGCGCAGATCAAAGACGCGTTCAGCCGCCGCCTGAAACCGGAGAATTTCGTAACCATTATCGTAGGCGACCCTGATGCCAAATAGTGGCCTGCCGTATAAATCAGTATTGCAGTGAGCGGGGCGGCGTGGCAATCTACATGCTTTATTGAATTTGAACGAGAGAACAGATTGCCGCGCAACACAGCAAGTAGCAAGAAACAGAACACAGTACGCATCAATGCAGGAGAGTGGCGCAGCCGCCTGCTTAAGTTTCCGGATGCCGAAGGTTTACGTCCGACACCGGAGCGTGTGCGGCAGACCGTATTCAACTGGCTGGGACAGGATATGACCGGGCTGCACTGCCTGGATCTTTTTGCGGGTAGCGGCGTGATGGGATTCGAGGCGCTGTCGCGCAATGCGAGATCGGCTGTGCTGGTGGAGAAAACCGCAGCGGTGTATAAAGCGATTCTTGATAATAAAACAGCACTCAAGGCGGATGCCGCGCGTACTTTCAATATGGATGCGTTAAGCTTCTTAGGCCAGGACAGCCAATTGTTTGATGTGGTTTTTCTTGACCCGCCATACAATCAGGGCTGGCTGCAGAAAGTGCTTCCGCTGCTGCCAGCCCACTTGAACCCGGATGGTTTCGTTTATGCCGAGGCAGAGTATGCCATCGAGCCGGACGAAGTGTGGCGGGTAGTCAAACAAAGCAAAGCAGGTAATGTTTTTTATCATCTGTTAAAATTGCACGGGAATTGAGGCGAAAAACATGACTGAAGCTAAAAAACGAACCGCAGTTTACCCCGGCACCTTCGACCCGATCACACTCGGACATGAAGACCTGGTGCGTCGTGCCGCCCACCTGTTCGACGAAGTGATCGTAGCGGTTGCCGGCAGCACCAATAAAGCGACCCTGTTCAGCCTGGCGGAGCGGGTGCAGCTTGCACAAGAGGTTTTTGGCAGTTACGGCAACGTGAAAGTGGTAGGGTTTAGCGGTTTGCTGATGCAGTTTGTGCAGGAGCAGCAGGCACAGATCGTGATTCGCGGCCTGCGGGCGGCTTCGGATTTCGAATATGAGTTTCAGCTGGCGGGCATGAACCGTAAACTCTACCCTAAGCTGGAAACGATGTTCTTGACCCCTTCGGACGAGTATATGTTCATATCGTCCAGCCTGGTTCGCGAAGTGGCAAAACTCGGCGGTGAAGTTGACCAGTTTGTATCGGCAACCGTTGAAAATGCGATTAAAAAGAAGTTGAGTTAAATATGAAATTGAAATGTTCTCCAAAAATCTATCGACTCGGGTTGCAGTGCAAGGCGCACAGCACGCAGCAGCCGAGACAGCACGCGCTTGTACTGGATGCTTGCGAGTACTGCGCAACGCAGCAATGTGCCCGAGGAATGGATTGTTAATATGGCTTTGATGATTACCGACGAATGTATCAATTGCGACGTCTGCGAGCCGGCCTGTCCGAACGAGGCGATCTATCAGGGCGAGGAGATTTATGAAATCGACCCTGATAAATGCACCGAATGCGTAGGCCATTACGATAAGCCGCAGTGCCAGCAGGTGTGCCCGATCGATTGCATCCCGTTCAACCCGGAAGTCGTTGAAAGCAAAGACCAGCTGATGGAAAAGTATTACCGCCTGACTGCCGGCCAATAAATCAAATTTAAGGAAAATCAAAATGCGCATGTTACATACTATGCTCCGTGTCGGAAACCTGGAGCGTTCGATCAAGTTTTATACCGAAGTGCTGGGCATGAAAGTGCTGCGCCAGCACGATTATCCGGATGGCAAGTTTACGCTGGCTTTTGTCGGCTATGGCGATGAAAGCGACCATACCGTGCTGGAGCTGACCTATAACTACGGTGTCGAAAGCTATGAGATGGGCAAGGCCTACGGGCACATCGCCATTGAAGTGGATGATGCATACAAGGCCTGTGACGCTGTGCGCAATACAGGCGGCAAGGTGATCCGCGAGGCTGGCCCGATGATGCACGGCACCACCGTGATCGCTTTTATTGAAGACCCGGATGGATACAAGGTAGAGTTCATTCAGGCGGGAACTTATTAATCAACCTCATTCCCGCCTGCGCGGGCATGACGAAAATGGAATAATGGTGGATATGGATTGGGTTCTATACCTGCTGGAGTGCAGAAACGGCACTTTCTATGCAGGTATCACCAATAACCTTGAACAGCGTTATGCCGCCCATCTCTCCGGCAAGGGTGCGCGTTATACGCGCGCCAACCCGCCCGTAAAAATTCTGGCCTCGAAACTATATGCAGACCGCTCTGCCGCCAGTGTCGCTGAGGCGCAGTTAAAACGGCTGCCCCGTCATAAAAAACTCGATTTCTTTAGCGTGCCGATATGAACAAGCCTGAATTGCTGAAAGCTGTGGAACTGGCCTTGTCCGGCGATTGGGATGGGGCGCACAATATTGCACAGGACTATGGCGATGCCACTGCCAACTGGCTGCATGCGGTACTGCATAAAGTCGAAGGTGATGCGTGGAATAGCCGTTACTGGTATGCACGCAGCGCAGGCAGGGCTTATGAGGATTTTGCCGATGCCAGGGATGAACTGCTGCATATCCAGAAGTTGTTAAGCAGTTGAAAGCCCGTGCGCGACCATGCACACGGGCTGCGAACAGGCGTTTTAATTAATCAAGAACGATGGCCTTCTCTTGTTCAGCATTGGCCGGGCTGCCGTATTTCCTGACCACCCAAAGGTAAACGGATGGCAGTACCAGCAGCGTGAGCAGGGTCGCGCTGATCAGCCCGCCAATCACGACTACGGCCAGCGGCCTTTGTGTTTCTGCACCGATGTTGTGTGACAGCGCCATCGGCAACAGGCCGAACATGGCCAGCAGGCCAGTCATCAATACCGTACGCAGGCGTGACATCGAGCCTTCATGCACGGCTTCTTCAGGTGTTTTGCCTTCGGCAATCAGCTGGTCGAATACCGATACCATCACCACCCCGTTAAGCACCGCCTGCCCGAACAGGGCGATGAAGCCAATCGCGGCCGACACCGATAACGGAATGCCGGTGATGAACAGCGCAACAATGCCGCCAATCAACGCAAAAGGAATATTGGCAACAATCAGCAGCGCGTTCTTGAACGAGCCGAAGGCATCGAACAGCAGCACAAAGATCAGCAGGATTGACAATGGAACAACGACAGAAAGCCTGGCCATGGCGCGCTGCTGGTTCTCAAATTCGCCTGACCATGTGACATACGCACCGTTGGGAACGCTGACGTTGGCATTCACTTTTTTCTGCATGTCGGCTACTACGCTGCCCATGTCCCGGTCCTGGATGAAGATGCCGATTGAAACCACGCGCTGGCCGTTTTCACGCGCGATGTTCATCGCCCCCATGGTCTGTTTGAAGTGTGCAAGTTCATGCAGTGGAATCTGCGCGCCATTCGGGGCGGCAATCAGCAGGTCATCCAGTTTGCTGAGTGAGCGCTGCTCCTGTGCCAGGCGCACGACTACCGAGAAGTGGCGCTCGCCCTCCCATAGCTCAGTGGTTGCCTTGCCTGCCAGTGCCGTTTCGATTGCATCCTGAATATCGGCAATATTGATGCCGTAGCGCGCCGCGGCATCGCGGTCAATATCAATGATCTGTTGCGGCAGGTCGCCGTCACGGTCTATATAAGCACGTGAAACACCCTGAACATTATGGATCTGATTCACGATAGACCTGGCTGTATTTCGCAATACGGACAGGTCATCTCCGTGTACCTTGATCACGATCTGGCCATCGATCTGGGAAATGCTTTCCAGCACGTTATCGCGGATAGGTTGTGAAAATGTTGCATCAACGCCAGGCAAGTTAGAAACCGCCTTGTCCATTTCATCAATGATCTGGGCTTTTTTGTGGTCTTTGCGCCAGGTTTCTTCCGGTGCCAGCTCTACAAAGAACTCCCCGCCATTGAATATCTTCGGGTCGGATCCGTCATCCGGCCTGCCGACTTTTGAAATCACGCTTTTCACTTCCGGTACGCTATGCAGCGCAGCCCGGATGCGATGTGCCGCCAGCAGCGCTTCCGATTGCGATATCGATGGCGGCAGCGTCACGTTCACCCAGATCGTGCCTTCATCCAGTTCCGGCAGGAATTCAGTCCCGACTTTCGTACCCAGCCCCAGCGCGGCCACTAACAGGATGAGTGCGATACCCAGTACTTTTTTGGGGCGTGCCACAGCCCATTTGAACGCAGGTTCGTAAAGATGCTTGAACCAGGTGAGCAGGCGATTGTCGTGGTGAGGAATACGGTCGCGCAGCAGCCACAGGCAAAGCAGCGGCACCAGTGTCAGCGACAGCATCAAAGAGCCCACCAGCGCCGAAGTTACCGAAAATGCCATGGGCGAGAATATGCGGCCTTCTGCACGCTGCAGCGTGAAGATGGGAATATGCGCTGCAATGATCACCAGCATTGAGAACAGGGTAGGGCGGCCGACTTCAGTGACCGCTTTATAGATCACTTTCCTGCGTTCGCTGAAATTATGCTGTGCTTCATCACTCATGTTGCCCAGCCGCAGGAATACGTTCTCGACCACGATCACCGCGCCATCGACAATGATGCCGAAGTCCATTGCGCCCAGTGACAGCAGGTTTGCCGGCAGATGCAGGAAGGTGAGCCCGATGAATGTCGATAATACCGCCAGTGGTATGATGCAGGCCACGATCAGCGCAGCCCGCAGGTTGCCCAGGAATAAAAGCAGCACGAACGTCACCAGCAGCGCGCCTTCAATCAGGTTGCCGAACACGGTATGCAGGGTTTTATCGATCAGCCAGGAGCGGTCGTAATAAGGCCTTAACTGCACGCCTGGCGGCAGGCCGTGGTCATTCAGCTCGCTGATGGTCTGCTTGATGCCTTTAAGCAGTTCGGAAGGGTTTTCACCTTTGCGCATCAGCACCAGGCCGTTTACGATGTCATCGGAGTCATCCTGGCCAACCAGGCCTTGAACCGGGGCACTGGCTTCTTTAACCTCAGCGATGTCACGCACCAGTATCGGCACGCCTTTGCCGTTATCACCGACAACGACGCGGTCTATGTCGGCTGAGGTTGTGAATGTACCCAGCGAGCGCACCAGGAACTGTTGGCGACCCTGTGAAATTGCGCCGCCACCGGCGTTGGCATTGGCGCGGGTGAGCGCGGAGAATAGCTGTGCCAGCGTTATTTTGGCATCACGCATCTTTGCCAGGTCCGGGTTGACTTCATACTGCTTGAGTGCGCCGCCCATGGATACGACGTTGGCAACCCCCGGTACTTTCTTGAGTGCTTTTTCAACCACCCATTCTTCAATTTCACGCAGCTGGCGTGAGTTGAGGTGGTCACCCTGCACGCGATAGCGGTATATCTCGCCGATTGAAGTTGCAAGCGGCGCTACATCAGGCTCGACGCCATCCGGCAGGTCGATGCCGCGCAGGCGCTCAAACACCTGCTGGCGCGCTTCTTTATCGCTTGGCTTGTCGTTGAAGGTAATCATCATGTATGACAGCCCGAACTGCGTATGTGTGAACATGCGCACCATATTTGGCATGCCGGACATGGCAACCTCAATCGGGATCGTGACCTGTTTTTCCACTTCTTCAGCCGCGCGCCCCGGATACTGGGCAACAATGTTGACTTGTGTGTCGGAAACGTCAGGGAATGCCTCAATCGGCAGGTTGATGAAAGCAATCACGCCGCCAAGCACAAAAAGTACCAGTCCCAGCACGACAAACACCGGCTGGGTTAATGCGAATCTAACAATACGGTTAATCATGGTGCGCACCCTTAATTCGCTGCTGCGCCGTCATGGCTGGCTACATTTTTCTGCCCGGTTTTGGGTGCCTGCTGCGCAGCTTGTGGCGTACGGTTTTCTTCTATAATTTTTTCGAGATAGAGTGCGCCATCCACGACAACCTGGTCACCTTTGTTGAGGCCTTCCGCGATCGATACCCACGCATCGCCGGACGCAACCGGTGTAATCTCTTTGCGGGTGAATATGCCGTCGGCAGTTTTAACGAACACCATTTTTGAAGCGTCTTTAAGGAATACGGCTTTTACCGGTATGTCCATCGTTTCTTTTGCGGTATCGTCGAATTCTGCCGTGACATACATTTCTGCTTTTAACTTCAAGGCCGTATTACGCACTTTCGCGCGTGCTTTCAAGGTGTGGCTTGCCGGGTCAAGTGCGTCTTCAATGAAATCGATTTCACCTTCAAACACTTCATTTGGCCACGCGCTGGAATGCAGCTTTACTTTCATGCCTTGGCGCAAGGAGCCGATTGCCTGCTCCGGCGCATCAATCCAGCACCACAGGTAACCGGGGTCGCTTACGATGAATAATGGCTGGTTTGCGGTATCCGGGCGCCACTCCATGCCCGGGTTGGTGTTACGTGCCACCACGATGCCGTTAATCGGGCTCTTGATCGTGAAACGCTGGTCGACATTGACGCTGGCACCCAGGGATTTAAGCCTGATTTCTGCGCGCATGGCTTCTGCCTTGATGCGGCTTAAATCAGATTGCGCCTGTTCCAGGTCTTTTCCGGCAATGATGCCGGCGGATGCCAGATCTTTATTGCGGGCAAGGTTGCGTTCGGCCTGTATCAGGTCTGACTTTGCACGTTCGACGTCTGCCTGTGCCGCACCCAGGTCTGGCGAGCTCAGGTGAGCCAGCGCCTGGTTGGTTTTAACCTGGGCGCCAACCTGTGCCATGACATCTGTCAGGTGCCCGGCGACTGGCGAGGTAATGCGTGCAGTGTGGTCTTCATCCCAGGCCAGCCGCGCCGGCAGGCTCAACGCATTCTCTTTGGATGAAACGACAGCTGCCGTAATCAAACGCTGTTTTAACAGCGAGTTCTGGGCAAACTGTACGGAGTTTTCTGAAATGACCGGAGTGTCGGCAGGTGCAGGCTCTGTTGCCGGTGCTTTGTCACAGGCACTTAATGCCGATGCCAAGGCGATTGCGATCAAGCCGTGCGTGATAGGGTGTTTTGCGGATAGGTTGGAAGTCATCATGTTCACTTAGGTTAAAGTGTTAATTGGGTTAAAGTGTTAATTGGCGGTATTAAAGGAAATGGATTGGTTGCGGGCCAGCACTGCGCGTGCAAGGCTGGCGCGTGCATTCAGGGTGTCTAACCGCGTCTGGCGCAGCATGCGCCTTGCGTCCAGTAACTCAAGCAGGCTGAGCGCGCCTTTTTTATAGCCTTGTTCTACGGTGCCCGCCACTTCTTCAGCGCGCGGCAGCTGTTCCTTTTGCAGCAGATCCAGGCTGGTCTCGGCGCTGGAGACATCGGCATTGAGACGATCCCATTCAGACCTGGCGTTAGCCTCTGTGTGAGCAAGCGCTTCCATGGCGGCCTCATGGTCGCTGCTGGCGCGTGCGATCTCGCCTTCATAGCTGTGGTTGACCGTTAACGGTAGCCCGATAGTAAAGCTGATGGTATCGCCGGTACCATTGGTATTGCTGTTGCTGGTAGGCCAGTGGTCGTACTGTACACCTGCCGTGATGTCTGATTTACGTAGCGCCTCTGCCAGGCTTAGCTGGCTGGCTGCGCTTTCCACACGCAGTTTTGCGGCTTTAATGTCAGCACGGTTAGATAAATCAAAATCGCCGGCATTCAGTGGTGCAACCTCTAAAATTGCGGCATCCACTTTGAGCGCGTCTGCTTTCGTTTCCCAGGCCAATAGCTTGGCAAGAGCAATCTGTGCCGATTTCTGCTCGGTCTGAGCCTGGCGCAAGTCAATGCGAGCGCGATTGGCATCAATCTTCTGCCTTTGTATGTCGATTGGCGGCAGGTCGCCTTTTGCGCTACGGATGCTGTTGGCCTGCAGGGTTTCTTCATACAAGGCAACCACCTGTGACAGCAGGTTGATGCGTTCGTCCACCGCTGCCAGGTCAACCATGGCCTTCAGCAGCACGATGCTCTGCTGGCGTTCCACATCCAGCACATCTTCATTGGCTGCAGCGATCTGGCTTTGCGCCGTTTGTTTACGCAGGTCACGCTTGCCGCCGCGCTCAATCAGCTGTTCGTAGCGTATCGAGTTATCAATCGTTTTATCGAAATAAGCGCCTGAACCAATGCCCAGCTTGGGGCTGATGCTGCCAATACCTATGGTCAGGTTCGGGTTCTGCGTCTGGCCGGCAATGGTCAGGTTGGCTTCGTTTGCCGTAATGCTGCGCTTGCTGTCTACAATATCAAGGTTGCATTGCAGCAGGCGGTTTAACGCCACTTTTTCAGTCAGTAATGACGGCGGCGTTTCGTCAGCGCAAGATGCCGCGATGGAAAAAGCTGAGAAAAAGGCCAGGCAGCTGCCGGCAAAAGCTGCTGCCAGCTTGCTTAATGGTAATCTGGTGGTGTCTGGGCGTGGATGGTATACAGGAATATCAATAGGCATTTTCTATTTCTTCAGTGTTCGATCTCTCGGAACTACTTTATATAGAAAATTGCTTACAACAACCTTACAGGCTCCCTGTATCAGGCCTATTTTATGGATGCGGGCAACATGTTTAAAGCCCTTGAGCTAATAAAAAAGCCCGCATGGCGGGCTTTTTTATTAGCTTGGGCGTTTTAGCCAAAGAAATCTTTGGCTTTATCTACCCAGCTTTTGTTTTTAGGACTGTGTTTGCCGGCATCTGCCTGCGTGCTTTCTTCAAACTCGCGTAGCAGTTCTTTTTGGCGGGTAGTGAGTTTTACCGGGGTTTCCACCGCTACATGCACCATCAGGTCGCCATGCTCGCTGGAGCGTAGCGGTTTGATGCCTTTGCTGCGCAGCCTGAACACCGCACCGGTCTGGGTTTCGGCCGGTATTTTCATTTTGGCAGAACCGTCCAGTGTCGGTACTTCGATTTCGCCGCCTAGTGCCGCTGTGCTGAAGCTGATCGGCATTTCGCAGTGCAGGTTGCCGCCGTCACGCTGGAATATCGGATGAGGTTTTAAATGCACGACAACGTACAGGTCGCCGGTTGGGCCGCCGTTCACACCGGCCTCACCTTCGCCGCTGAGCCTGATTCTATCGCCTTCATCCACACCTGCCGGAATCTTGACTGACAGCGTCTTGTTCTGCTTGGTGCGGCCAGCGCCGTGGCAATCAGGGCATTTATCTTCATCTTTAATGATCTTGCCGGTGCCGTGGCATTTCGGGCAAGTCTGCTGCACGGAGAAGAATCCCTGCTGCATGCGCACCTGGCCGTGGCCGCCGCAAGTGGTACAGGTAACAGGCGACTTGCCTGATTTTGCACCGCTACCGCCGCAAGGGTCGCACTTGGCCTGTACCGGGATGCGGATCTTGGTTTCAGTGCCTTTGGCTGCGTCTTCCAGCGAGATTTCCATGTTGTAGCGCAAATCCGCGCCACGGTACACATTGCTGCGCTGACCGCGTGCGCCGCCGCCGAAAATATCGCCGAAAATATCGCCGAATGCATCGCTGAAGTTGCCGCCGCCAAAGCCGCCAGCACCGCCACCCATGCTTGGGTCTACGCCGGCATGGCCGTATTGATCGTAGGCAGCGCGTTTCTGGCTGTCTGACAGCATCTCATAAGCTTCTTTCGCCTCTTTGAACTGTTCTTCAGCTTTCGGGTTGTCCGGGTTGCGGTCAGGGTGATGCTTCATCGCAAGCTTGCGATAAGCCTTTTTAATTTCTTCTTCCGAGGCGTCTCTGCCAACGCCCAGAACTTCGTAATAATCTCGTTTAGATGATGCCATAATGATGTTTGAGCACTCACTGTTTAAGCAGTGACTTTGTGCTCATTACTCACTTTCATAATTTAGATTTGTAACATCAAGCGCCGGAAGTCAGTGGGTAAGTGAGCGAGCAAGATGAAGCGCAAGGCGCGCGGCGCACAGAAACCGGAATGTACATTGAGTACATGAGGATTTCGAGCACTGCGCAACGCTGCGATTCGCTTGCGCAGCCACTTAACCATGATTTCCTAGTCTTTCTTCACTTCCTCGAACTCCGCATCCACTACATCGCCATCCACGGTTTTCTCGCCTTGTGGCTGCGCGCTTTCGGTGTTCGCTTCTGCTTGTTGCGCAGCGTAAACTTTCTCGCCCAGTTTTTGTGAGGCTGTGGTCAGGGCTTCTGTTTTTGCTTCAATCGTTGCTTTGTCATCAGATTTCAGCGCTTCTTCAACGTCTTTGATTGCAGTTTCAATCGCTTCTTTCTCGGCAGCGTCCAGCTTGTCACCGTGCTCTGTCAGAGATTTTCTCACTGAGTGCACCATGCCGTCGGCAGCGTTGCGCGCATCCACCAGTTCACGCAGTTTGCGGTCTTCATCGGCATATTTGATCGCGTCTTCTTCCATCTTTTTGATCTCTTCTTCAGAGAGACCAGAGTTGGCTTTGATGGTGATCTTGTTTTCTTTGCCGGTGGCCTTGTCTTTGGCAGACACATGCAGGATACCGTTGGCATCAATGTCAAACGTCACTTCGATCTGCGGCATGCCGCGCGGCGCAGGCGGAATGTCGCTCAGGTTGAACTGGCCGAGTGACTTGTTGGCAGAAGCCATTTCACGCTCGCCCTGCAGCACTTGAATCGTCACTGCATTCTGGTTGTCTTCAGCGGTTGAGAACACTTGTGATGCCTTGGTCGGGATCGTGGTGTTTTTCTTGATCAGCTTGGTCATCACGCCGCCCAGTGTCTCAATACCCAATGACAATGGCGTTACGTCCAGCAGCAATACGTCTTTCACGTCGCCCTGCAATACGCCGCCCTGGATTGCAGCGCCAACCGCCACTGCTTCATCAGGGTTTACGTCTTTACGTGGTTCTTTGCCGAAGATGTCTTTTACTTTTTCCTGTACTTTCGGCATACGGCTTTGGCCGCCAACCAGAATCACGTCTGTGATGTCGGATGCTGAAAGCTTCGCGTCTGCCAAAGCTGTGCGGCAAGGCGCAATCGTGCGTTCGATCAGGTCGTCAACCAGTGATTCCAGTTTGGCACGGGTGATTTTCACTACCAGGTGTTTAGGACCGGTTGCATCTGCCGTAATGTAAGGCAGGTTAACTTCGGTTTGCTGGGCGCCTGACAATTCGATCTTCGCTTTTTCTGCGGCTTCTTTCAGGCGTTGTTTTGCCAGCAGGTCGTTACGCAGGTCCAGGCCGTTCTCTTTCTTGAATTCATCAGCCAGAAAGTCGATCAAACGGTTGTCGAAGTCTTCACCACCCAGGAAAGTGTCGCCATTGGTTGAAAGCACTTCGAACTGGTGTTCGCCGTCGATGCTTGAAATCTCGATGATGGAAACGTCGAATGTACCGCCGCCCAGGTCATATACGGCAATCTTGCGGTCGCCTTCCTGCTTGTCCAGGCCGAAAGCCAGCGCAGCGGCTGTAGGTTCGTTGATGATACGTTTCACTTCCAGACCGGCGATACGGCCTGCGTCTTTGGTGGCCTGGCGCTGGCTGTCGTTAAAGTAGGCAGGTACTGTAATCACAGCTTCTGTCACTTCTTCGCCCAGGTAATCTTCTGCGGTTTTTTTCATTTTGCGCAGCACTTCAGCAGAGATTTGCGGCGGTGCCATTTTCTGGCCGCGCACTTCCACCCATGCGTCACCGTTGTCAGCTTTGGCAATGGTGTAAGGCATCAGGTTGATGTCTTTCTGCACTTCTTTTTCTTCAAAACGGCGGCCGATCAGACGTTTAACCGCGTAAAGCGTGTTTTTCGGGTTGGTCACCGCCTGGCGTTTTGCCGGTGCGCCGGACAAGATCTCGCCATCTTCCTGATAGGCGATGATAGAAGGCGTAGTGCGTGCGCCTTCAGCGTTCTCGATCACGCGTGGCTTGCCGCCTTCCATCACGGCAACGCAAGAGTTTGTTGTACCTAAGTCAATCCCAATAATTTTTCCCATGTTTTATTTCCTTTTAAAATTTGATTGGCCACAGATGAACACGGATGAACACAGATGGTTTTTTTAATAATTGTGTTTTAACCGTACTAAATGTGACGATTGTTTTATTTCCATGATTGCTATATGGAGTTAGTTTTTAATAGTTCAAGAGGTTTAATCTGTGTTTATCAGTGTGAATCTGTGGCTAAAATTTATTTAGCCACCATCACCAATGCCGGACGCAGCACACGCTCATTCAGCGTGTAGCCTTTTTGCAGTACGTTAATCACGGTATTCGGCTCGCCGCTGTTTTCCAGCATTGAAATCGCCTGGTGTTTGTGCGGGTCGAACTTTTCGCCGACAGGGTTGATTTCGGCAATGTTGAATTTATCAAACACGGTTGTGAGCTGTTTGGCAGTGAGTTCAACGCCGTCCTTGTAGCTCTTTACGTCGGCTGCTTCAATCAGCAGCGCGGCATCCAGGCTGTCTTTAACCGCAAGCAGCTCGTTGGAGAATTTTTCCAGCGCAAACTTACGCGCTTTGTCGATATCGTCCATCGCACGGCGGCGGATATTCTCGCCTTCGGCCTTGATGTAAAGAACATTGGCTTTGGATTCTTCCAGCGCCGCTTCCAATTCGGCGATTCTTGCTTCCGGTGTTACGGTTGTTTCCTGTTCGGGAGCTGTATCCTGTGTTGCCTGTTCTGCTTGCTGATTTTCTTGATCTTGCTGCATAACTATCCTTTGATTTTTCTGGTACTTAGGTAATTTAAATTCGAGATGATCGGTAAGTGAGGGTGAAACTGCCATTTTTCAATAGCAGCCATTGAAAAAGTTTAAAAGCGGCGCTTTGTACAGTGCTTAAGTGCGGGTTTGTTCCCATGCCCAGGCATGTTGGATGATCTGGTCCAGGCTGGTGTATTCGGGCTGCCATCCCAGCACCTTTTTAGCCAGCGAGGCATCGGCAACGAGGCTGGCAGGGTCGCCTTGCCGCCTTGGGGCATAGGTCAGCGGCACTTCCTGGCCTGTGACTTTTTCGGCGGTATGGATGACCTCGCTGACACTGTAACCATGGTTGCTGCCCAGGTTGTAAATGCCGGATTTGCCGTTGTTGATCAGGTGATTAATCGCCAGTATGTGAGCACTTGCCAGGTCATCAACATGGATGTAATCACGGATGCAGGTGCCATCCGGCGTGTCGTAATCCCGCCCGAACAATTGCAGTGGCGGGCGCTTGCCGGAAATTGCCTGCAGTGCCAGCGGAATCAGGTGTGTCTCCGGTTCGTGATTTTCGCCGATACGGGCCTGCGGGTCAGCGCCGGCAGCATTGAAATAGCGCAGTGCGATATATTTCTGGCCGTAAGCACGATCAAAATCCGCGAGCATCTGTTCAACCATCAGCTTGCTGCGGCCATACGGGTTAAGCGGATTTGTCGGGTGCTGCTCATTGATGGGGGTGTGTAAAGGTTCACCGTAAACGGCTGCGGTTGATGAAAACACTAAAGGCCCCACTTTGTGGTCACGCATGGCCTCCAGCAGCGTGAGGGTTGCTGCGGTGTTCGCACGGTAGTATTTGCCGGGGTCTTTGACGGATTCGCTGACGACAATTTGTGATGCGAAGTGAAAAACACCGTCGAATTCAGTTTCGCTGAATAGCTTATCTAAAAAATCACGGTCGTCAAAATCGTGAACGATCAACTCGCCGCCCAAGACAGCAGATGCGGAGCCGGCCGATAAATTGTCAACGATGACCACCTGTTGCTGTTGCGCAATCAACGCTTTTACCAGATGCGATCCAATGTATCCCGCGCCGCCAATGACTAAAAATGTGGATTTTTTCATGGGTTATCTTTAATCATCTTTCTGTATAAAGCGCATTGCCAGCTGAAATACGTCATTGGCAGCAGGAACCTGTGCTTTGCAGCCGATGTTAACCGCCTGATTCTCTATGCCCGGGAATACGCCGGTAAACTCCGGGTTGGTGTCGGTGTAAATAGCGATGCTGGGTTTGTTGAGTGCGGTAGACAAGTGCATCAAGCCGGTGTCTACGCCGATATTCAGCGTTGCCCCGGCTAAAATCCCGGCAATTGCCGTTAATTCCAGTCTGGGCAACACCAGTGTATTGCTGCATTGTGCTGCAATTTCTCTTGCACGTTTTTCTTCACCGGGGTTTGACCATGGTAACAGAACCTGCAGATTGAATGGCTGGAGCTTTTCTGCCAGCGCGACCCAATGTGAAACCGGCCACAGTTTTGCGTCACGGCTTGTGCCGTGCAGGAATACAGCGTAATGGCCGGGCAGCCCTGGCGTGTTTTGCAGGCGGATTGAGTTGCCTAAGCCGTAATCGGGGAGCGTCTGCGGCACCGGATAATGCAAGGCGGATGCCGCAAGTGCGCGGTTGCGCTGCACTGCATGCTGGTTGCGGGCGACCGGGTATCGATGGCGGTAGAATAAACTGGCGGCAGGTTCGCGGGCAGAACGGCAATCCATGCCGTGGATCTCGCCCTGAGCAAAGTGTGCCATGGCTGCACTTTTCAGCAAACCCTGTGTGTCGATGATCGCATCATAATGCGTATGCTTCAGGCGGGTTCTCAAGTCGCCTATCTCGTGCCAGGTATTGCTGCTGAATATGGATTTTCGCCAGCGCCTGACAGCGACAGGAATGATGTTTCGCACCGTGGGGTGCAGCCTGGGGATTTCGGAAAAACTTTCTTCTACCATCCAGTCAAACTGCGCCTCCGGATAGTGGGCGAGAACGTCGGCAATCACAGGAAGGTTATGGATGACGTCACCCATGGACGATGTTTTAACAAGCAATATTTGCAGCATAGGCTGCATTTTCGCATACAATTAGTTTTTTTTGGCTAGTTAGCATCCAGATTGAAATTCGCATTCATTATCTTCAAGTATTTCCCTTATGGCGGCATGCAGCGCGATATGCTGCGCACGGCAAATGAGCTGCTTAAGCGCGGCCATCAGGTAGAGATATTTACCATGTCTTGGGATGGTGATTCTGCGCCGGGCATCAAGGTGCATGTTTTGCCGCAAACCGGCCTGTTCAATTACTGGCGTTACCGGAAATTCATTGATACCGTGTTTGCACAGATAAACGGCGGGCATTTCGATTACGTATTCGGTTATAACCGTATGGCAGGACTGGATGCGCACTTTGCAGCAGACCCGTGTTTTATCGAGCGTGCACACAATCAACGCAGTTTTCTGTATCGCTTGTTACCAAGATCCAAGTGGTTTGCGGCCTGTGAAAAAGCTATTTTTTCACATGACAGTAAAACCGAGATACTGGCTGTTTCCCTGACCGAGAAAGCGCATTTCCAGAAATGGTACGGCACCCAAAGCGAGCGTTTCCATTACATTCCGCCGTTTTTGTCACCTGAGCGTTTTGTGCTGCATGATAAGCAGGCGATGCGCACGCATCTGCGTCATGCCTTTGGCTTTGCCGAAAATGATTTTGTCTTTTTGCTGACCGGTTCCGGGTTCTCAATGAAGGGGCTGGATCGCGCCATTCTGGCTGTGGCGGCACTGCCGGAGAACCTGAGGGCAAATACAAGGCTGGTAGCAGTAGGGCAGGACAATCCAAAGAATTTCAGCCGGATGGCTAAAAAATTAGGCCTGGAAAAGAACGTGGTCATTTCAAAAGGGCGGCCGGACATTCCGCAGCTCATGCAAGGTGCCGATGTTTGCGTGCACCCCGCTTACCGCGAAAATACCGGCCTGGTGATTCTGGAAGCGATGGCTTGCGGCGCGCCTGTCCTGGTGACCGCGAGCTGCGGTTATGCGCACCATGTGGCGGATGCCGATGCGGGTATCGTGAGCGAATTGCCGTTTGACCAGCACCGGTTCAACGAGCAGTTCCTGACCATGAGGCAGTCTGGGCAGAAGGCGCAGTGGTCGGCTAATGGCCTGCAGTATGTGCAGGCAGTGATGCAGGCCAACGATGGCAGTGCCGAAGCCAATATCCTGATTAACCTGGCACAAAGAAAACAGTAATCATGATGTGCGAAAAAACGCTAGCTGTGCCCGATGGGATCAAACAATCGCTTGGCGGCGGTGATACGTTCGATGCGCTGATGCAGTTGCAGGGCAAGGCGTTTCGCGACGTTAAAGGCCGCAAGACCATACAGGTGCAGCTGGCTGGTAACAGTTATTTCCTGAAGCAGCATTTCGGCGTGGGCTGGGGAGAGATTTTTAAAAACCTGCTGTCTTTCAAGAAGCCGATCCTGGGCGCCTTGACCGAAGTGCAGGCCATAGAGAAACTGGATAAGCTGGGCATTGCCACCACGCCGCTGGTCGCGTACGGGCAGCGGGGCAGCAACCCCGCACACCTGCAGTCATTTGTGCTGACGCGGGATCTGGGGGATATTACTTCACTGGAAGATTTGTGCGCAGGCTGGAAAGTAACGACGCCTGATGCCGGATTCAAACGCCGGCTGATCATGCAGGTTGCCGCAATCGCAAAGCAACTGCATGAGAATGGCGTAAACCACCGTGATTTCTACATCTGCCACTTTTGTCTTGATAATACCGCACTGCCTGCCGTCAGGCTTTACCTGATAGACCTGCACCGTGTGCTGATACATGCCGCGCCTTCGTTCAGCGCCAATGTCAAGGATATTGCCGCATTGTATTTTTCAAGTATGGATATCGGCCTGACGACGCGTGATTATTTGCGCTTCAAGCGGCACTACCGGAAGCAGGATGCAAGCTTCTGGCAGCAGGTTGAAACCCGTGCGCAAAAGCTTTATGCCAAATTCAATAGCGCAAAGTTCCAGGATCGGCTGGCGAAAGAAAAGTCACTTATCCGGTAGCAGAGGGGGGCGGTTTCGCCTTGCGGCTGACTTTATAGCGGTGGTAGCCCCAGTAGTACTGTGACGGACATTGCCTGATCTGCTGTTCAATGGCCTGGTTCAGCAGGTCGGGCGTTGCAATCGCATGATCTTCCAGTTTGGAGCAGTGTATGCGGAAGCCCTTGCCGTGTGCGAGCCTTTCGCCGAATGCCATGATGACGGTGGCCCCTGTTTTTTCAGCGAGTTTACTGGCCAGCGACATGGTGTAGGCCGGCTTGCCGAAAAATGGCGCCCACTCTCCCTCCCCCGCAGCAGGCTTCTGGTCGGGCAGGATGCCGATGGCTTCATTGTTTTTAAGCGCCTGCATGAGCAGGCGCACGCCTGCGGTGTTTGCCGGCGCAAGCTTGACATTGCCTTTGCTGCGGCCGCTGTCAATGAGCGGTGCGATCCAGGATTTCTTTGGCGGGCGGAACAATACCGTGATCGGGTGGAAGTGCCCGTAGTAAATGGAAGTGATCTCGAAGCAGCCCAGGTGCGGTGTCAGAAAGATCAGCCCCTTGCCGCGGGCAAGCGCTTCATCAATCAGATGCCAGTTGGTGGCGGATTGCACTTTGCCTACCGCTTCCTGCTCCGACCATGCCCAGATTGCGAGTGTTTCCAGGATAGCCTTGCCTGATTCCTGGGTGTTTTCTTTAATCACCTGTTCAAATTCAGCTTCGTTTCTGCATAAGCCGCTCTGGCGGAGGTTCGCGCGCTGTATGCGGACGGTGGATGGCGTAAGCCGGTGCAGCAGCCATCCCAGCATTTTTCCTATGCGGTGGATTGTGGGCAGCGGCAGGCGGGACAGGATTTTAGATAAGAGTTTCAGCATAAGTTATGTCCGGCATTTTATATCGTAACGGCCTGTAGTTGATGATGAAGTTTGTGAATTTATGATTGTGCAAATTAAATAATTAAAGCCTGATAAAATGCTGATGATAAAAATGACAATGATGGAGTGGGATTTGCTTACTTATATCTCTGAAAAACATGCACAAGCTTTGAGAACGCGCGGGTAGCATACTTTTGAGCAGGTATGGAGGCATCCGATAGAGTGGTTTGAAGCGCCGAATGAAAGCCGCGGCGGCTGGAGCGGCGTCGGGCGTTTGCAGCTGGAGTTGCCGGGCGGCGGCTCTTTAAGCCTGTTCGTGAAAAAGCAGCAGAATCATGGCCGGCCGACATTGCTGCATCCGCTGGCTGGCGAACCCACTTTCAGGCGCGAATATAAGCGCTTGCAGTATTTGCAGCGCAAGGGAATCGCCGCGCCGCAAGTGGTTTTTTACGCTGAGCAGCTTGTGGATGGCAAAGCCTGTGCGATTCTGGTGACTGAGGAACTGGACGGTTACCAGTCTCTGGAAAGCCTTGCTGAGCCTTTGCTCGCACAGAAAGCCTTTACGCACAGGCAGAAGCAGCAGCTGTTCAAGGTGATTGCATCATCGATCCGTAACTTTCATGCGCTTGGTTTAGCCCATCGGGCGCTGTACCCTAAACACATTTTTGTGAAAGATGCCGGAAACCATGCCCAGATAGCGCTGATTGACCTGGAAAAAGCGCGTTTCAGCCCGTTTTTCTGGTATCGCGCCTATTATGACCTTGCGGCACTTAACCGCCATGCCGCACATTGGAAGCGCACGGATCGCCTTTACCTGTTCATGCAGTACTGCCGCATCAAGCGGCTGGGCACGCTGGGCAAATGGTTTTGCCGCAGGCTGATCAAGCGCTCGCAGCGCAAATAACAGGAAAACTCAAGAAGTGGAAAAGCAAAGCAATGTCTACCGTCAAGCAGTCATTTTCTAACCCGGCTTCCAGCGCAGGCTGGAAAGCTATTTTCAGCCTGTATCTGTTCTTTGCATATTTCTCGGTTCTGCCGCAGCTGATTCTGTATGTCACCGATAACACGGTCTTTGTCGGCCTGCGGCAGGCGATTGTCATGAGTGTTTTGTGGTTCGTGCCGGTATTTCTGCTGCCGCGCTTTTCCAGGACTATCGTTGCGGCAGTCGGCGTGCTGCTCTGGCTTACGTCGCTGGTGAGTATTGCCTATTTCTGCATCTATGGCCAGGAGTTCTCCCAAAGCGTCATTTTTACGATTTTTGAATCCAATCCGGCAGAAAGCCGGGAGTTTATCGCCCAGTATTTTGTCTGGTGGATGATCCCGGTATTCCTGGCACATACGCTGGTTGCATGGCTGTTGTGGCGCAATGTGAAGCCATTCGTGATGCCGCCTGAAAAAGCGTGGCTGCTGAGCGGGCTGATCCTGGCTGGTCTGCTTGTTTACCCGTTTCTGAAATACAAGTTCATTGACCACGACCATGCAGACCAGGTGGTTGAAAAACTGCAGTTAAGGTTTGAGCCTGCCGTGCCGTGGCAATTGGTGATCGGTTATGTGCAGTATCGAGAACAGCTTGCGAGTATGGAAGCGTTGCTGCGGGGCAATGCGCAGATCCCGCCGTTGCAGAATCTGCAGGATAAGAACGCAGGCCTGCCCGCTACTTTGGTATTGGTGATCGGCGAGTCTACCAATCGCCAGCATATGAGCCTGTATGGCTATCCGCGTAAAACTACGCCGCAGCTTGATGCCATGAAAGATGAGCTGCTGGTGTTCAAGCAGGTGGTCGGTCCCAGGCCATATACGATAGAAGCGCTGCAGCAGGTGCTTACTTTTGCCGACCAGCAGCATCCGGATTTATACCTGACCAAGCCATCCATCATGAACATGATGAGGCAGGCCGGTTATAAATCTTTCTGGATCACCAACCAGCAGACGATGACCAAGCGCAACACCATGCTGACGACGTTTTCCAAATACACCGATAAGCAGGTGTACCTGAACCATACACGCCTGCAGAACTCGCGCCAGTATGATGGTGATGTGCTGGCGCCGTTTGCCGAGGCGTTGCAGGATCCGGCGCCGCGCAAGCTGATTGTGTTGCATCTGCTCGGTACGCATATGAAATATAAATACCGGTATCCGGATGAGTACATCCATTTCAAGGACAATGCGAACCTGGCTCCGGGGCTGGATAAAAACAAGGTTGAGGTGATCAACGCATACGATAATGCTGTTTTGTATAATGACTTTGTGGTCTCGAATATCATCAAGACGTACAAGGCAAGCCGGCAGCATGGCTTCCTGGTATATTTTTCCGATCACGGGGAAGATGTCTACGAGGCGCCCGGATACAGTGTGCTTGGGCGTAACGAGTCAAGCCCGACCCTGCCTATGTATGCTGTTCCGTTCTTGCTGTGGATGACGCCGGACTGGCGTGCAAAAATGCCTGAAATCAGTAATGATGTGCTGGAACGCCCTTATAGCACCTCGCATTTCATCCATACCTGGGCTGATCTGGCAGGGCTGCAGTTTACCGATTATGAGCCGCATAAGAGCTTGATCAACCCCAGGTTTGAAGCATTGCCGCTGCTGGTTGGCAATCCGAATGACCCGAAATCGCTCAAAGTGCTGCCAAAGGCAAAATAACCTATCAATGACCGTGCTATTTGAACCATCGATGACAACAGAACCTGATCCGCATTCTCAACACAAACCCGCGTTTGGCGCAGCGCTTGAGCGGCTGGGGCTTGACGATGGCTCTGACCTGACAGAGCTGGCCCTGGTACGTGCAGTGCCCGGCAGGCGCTATGTCTACCGGGCCCGCTGGCAAGGGCAGGATGTTTATGCCAAGCTGTTTACGGGTAAAAACCATGCCTACTATGCGGGTCGTGACCTGGCTGGGGTGCAGCGCCTGGCGGCGGCCGGCATCGAGACACCGCCGTTATTGTTTCAGGGAGGCGTGCCGGATGCGCAGGCGCGGGTTCTGGTTTTTCTGGCAATCGGGCAGGCCAGTAACGCAGAGCAGGCCTGGTCCGGTTATGATGCCAGGGCGCGTTTCACGCTGGCGCAGAGGCTGGTGCAGACACTGGCGCGGCACCATCAGGCCGGGCTCATCCAGACCGATCTCTATTTCAAGAATTTCCTGGTGCAGGGCGAGGTCGTTTATACGCTGGATGGTGACGGTATCCGCCGCTTACGCGTACTGTTTCAGCAGCGCCAGAGGCTGCGTAACCTGGCAACGCTTTTTTCCAAGATGGATGTGCTGGATGACCAATGGATCCCGGAGCTTTATACCTGTTACTGCCGGCAGTTGAACGCTGACTGCAAACCGGCTGACCTGGCGGCATTGCGCTCGCTGACGCAGCGGATCCGTAGCCGGATGGCCAGCGCCTATGCTGACAAAAAAGTATTCAGGACCTGTACCGATGTGCAGGTAACGCGGCGCTTTGATTATTTTCTGGCGGTTGCCCGGGGTTTTGGCCTGGCTCCGGCTTCGCTTGGCTTGCTGGATGCTGCACTTGCCGATCAAAAGGCCAATCTTAAAAACGGCAATACCTGCACTATCGCCCGCACCTTGATCGCTGACCGGCAGGTCGTGGTCAAGCGCTATAACATTAAAGATTTCTGGCATGGATTGAACCGGGCATTTCGCCCCAGCCGTGCCGCCGCATCATGGGCAAATGCGCACAGGCTGCTCATTTCCAGAATTGCTACGCCCGAACCACTGGCGTTGATGGAAGAACGGCTGGGGTTGTTGCGCCGCCGGGCTTACTATGTGAGCGAATATCTGGATGCGCCGGATGCGCTGCAGTTCTTTGCACAATCTTCATCGCCGGACGACAGGGAAGCGGTTGCGCGTAATCTTGCCACCTTGTTTTACAGGCTATACCTGCTTAAATTCTCGCATGGGGATTGCAAGGCGACCAATATCAAGATTGTTGACCTGTCACCGGTGCTGATAGACCTGGATGGCATGCGGTCATACCGCTTGCCGCGCATTTTTGACAGCCTGTTCAAGCGCAGGCATGTTAAAGACCTGAAACGCTTAATGAAGAACTGGGAGCATGACGCGGCAACAACAGCCTTGCTGAAGCAGGCATTGCAGGTTGAGTATGCATCCCAGGGGCTATATCGGGGCGATGCTATCTTAATTCGAGCAGGTATTGCCTAAACTAAAGTAAAATAACGAAAAATGAATTTTCTGAGAGTATTAGCATGATAGTTTTAGGTTTATCTGGCGCGTTAGGCCATGATGCTTCGGCCGCAATCCTGGTCGATGGCAAAATCATTGCGGCGGCCGAGGAAGAGCGTTTTATCCGTGACAAGCACGCCAAGAATCAGTTTCCTTACGAGGCGGCCAGGTTCTGCATGCAGCAGGCTGGTGTCAAGCCCGAGGACGTCGATATCGTTGCGTTTCCGTACGCCGAAATCCCGCTCAGCAGCAATGCGCGCTGGCATTATGCCAAACGCCACTGGTATGCACCGGATCGTGCCCTGGATGCGATATTCAACGGTAACCGCCGCTTCCGCCGCAACCGTGATAAATCACTGAAACTGATGGCTGACCTGGGCTTGAGCAAAGCGGAATTCGTTCCGGTCGAGCATCACCTTGCGCATGCGTCCAGCGCTTACCACCTGAGTGGTTTCAAGGAAAAAACCGCGATTGTTGGTATTGACGGCAAGGGTGAATACGCAACCACGTTCTTCGGCTACGGCGAAAACGGCAAGATCCATAAAATCAAAGAGTTTTATGACCCGGACTCATTAGGCGGCATGTATGGCGCCATCACCGAGTATCTTGGTTTCGAGATGCTGGATGGCGAATTCAAGGTGATGGGCATGGCACCCTATGGCGATGCCAGCAAGTATGACTTGTCAAGGCTGGTCATTTTCGAAGACGGTGATCTGCGTATTAATACCAAACTAGTCAACGTGGTCGGTTTGCGCCGTTACAAGGAAAACGGCAAAGGCTATTATTTCACGCCGGAGCTGATCGAGTGGCTGGGACCCAAGCGCCATGGCGATGAGATCGACAACCCTTATATCCACTATGCAGCATCCGTACAGCAGTTGCTGGAAGATGTCGCACTGAAGATGATCGACTATTACCTGGGCGACATCATCAAGGAAACCGGCCGTATTGCCATGGCTGGCGGCGTTGCGCTGAACGTGAAGCTGAACCAGCGCATCATTGCCATGCCGCATGTGAAAGAGCTGTTCGTGCAGCCGGCTTCAGGCGATAACGGTACCTCGCTTGGCGCAGCCACTTATGCCGCGCACCTGGCGGGCGACACGATCCAAAAAATGGAGCATGCCTACCTGGGGCCTGCATTCACGACTGAACAGTGTATTGCAGCCTGTGAGGCGCACCCGTCCAAACCGATATTTACGCGTGTGGAAAACGCGGCACAGAAAGGTGCCGAACTTCTGGCGAGCGGTAACCCGCTGGCCTGGCTGCAAGGGCGCATGGAATTCGGGCCGCGCGCCTTGGGCTGCCGCAGCATCCTGGGCGACCCGAGTTACCCGGGCGTGGCAGACCGCATCAATGCGCAGATCAAGTACCGCGAGCGCTGGCGCCCGTTCTGCCCGAGCATGCTGGACCGCGCGGCAGTAGATATCCTGCAGACCGAGCACCCGGCGCCATACATGACGTTCACGTTTGATGTGGCCGAGCACTGGAAATCACGCATTCCTGAAGTGGTGCATGAGGATGGCACTGCGCGTGCGCAAGTGGTCACGCGTGAAACCAACCCGCGTTATTACGAGCTGATCGAGCATCTGGAACAGCTGCGCGGCGTGCCTGTGGTGTTGAATACATCATTGAACAGAAGGGGTGAGCCGATGATCTGTTCACCCAAGGACGCACTCGATATGTTCTATGGCTGCGACCTGGAATACCTGATGATGGAAGACGTGCTGGTGACCAAAAAATAAATCAGGTAATGGCTTGATTCAGATTGATTTCCTGCCTGTTTTTATTAAACAAAAGCCGCTTTAAAAGCGGCTTTTGTTTGACGATAAGGCCGACTTTAGCGATAATCGGGGATAATGTTTTTTCTTGACTATGTAACAAACATTGCGTGACAGCCATTGTGTAATGTCAACTTGCCTAGTTCCGCTATTGAGTCAGTTATCTGAATAAGAGTATCTAATTATGAAACAATCCCATATAGAAGTTACTGAACGTATCATAGAGAAAAGTCGCCCGACGCGTACGGCTTATTTGCAGCGTATCGATGATATCGTGAATCGCCCCCGCGGTGCAGACCGCCTTGGCTGTGCCAATGTGGCCCATGCGTTTGCTGCCATGCCGACTAACGATAAATTGCGTGTCGTGGTGGAGAAGGCGCCTAATATCGGGATCATTACCGCATACAACGATATGCTTTCAGCCCACCAGCCTTATGTGAACTACCCTGACATTATCCGTGATGAAGCCCACAAGTATGGCGCTACCGTACAGGTTGCCGGTGGTGTGCCTGCAATGTGTGACGGCATCACGCAAGGTGAGCCTGGCATGGAACTGTCATTGTTCAGCCGCGATACCATCGCCATGGGTACTGCAATCGGCTTATCCCATGATGTGTTTGATGCTGCGCTGCTATTGGGCGTGTGCGACAAGATCGTACCGGGCCTGCTGATCGGCGCATTGAAGTTCGGTCACCTGCCATGCGTATTCGTGCCATCCGGCCCGATGAGCACAGGTATCGACAACACGACCAAATCAAAAGTGCGTGAACAATATGCACAGGGTAAGGTCGGCCGCCAGGAGCTGCTGGACTCAGAGTCTGCGGCTTACCACGGTGCCGGCACCTGTACTTTTTACGGCACTGCCAATAGTAACCAGATGCTGATGGAAGCGATGGGCTTGCATGTACCGGGCGCAGCCTTCGTACATCCGCATGACGGCCTGCGTGAACTGCTCACGCGTGAAGCGGTGAAAATGGTGCTGGCGAATGTGAAAAGCAGGAATTTCACGCCGATTGGCCGCATGGTGGATGAGTATGTGATCGTGAATGCAATGGTGGCATTGCTGGCTACCGGCGGCTCAACCAATCATTTGATCCACTGGGTTGCGATTGCACGCGCAGCGGGCATTATCATCGACTGGACCGACTTCTACCACCTGGCTAAAACCACGCCATTGCTGGCGAGTGTTTACCCTAACGGCAAGGCCGATGTGAATGAGTTCCAGTCTGCGGGCGGTCCTGCTTTTGTGATCCGTGAGTTGATCGAAGCCGGCTACATGTTCCCGGATGTGCTGACTGTTGCACACGGCGGTTTGCGTGAATACGGTAAGTTACCGGTCAAAGAAGAGAATAAACTGGTATGGAAAGACCTGCCGAAAGAAAGCAGCGATGAAACGATCGTGCGTACGGCACAGTTCCCGTTCAATGAATCCGGCGGCCTGCGCCTGCTCAAGGGCAACCTTGGCCGCAGCGTGATCAAGATCTCAGCCGTGCCGGAAGACCGTCATATTATTGAAGCACCGGCGATCGTATTCGATGCGCAGGAAGAACTGCTGGCCGCATTTGACCGCGGTGAGCTGGAAAAAGACTTTGTGGCCGTTGTGCGCTTCCAGGGTCCTAAAGCCAATGGCATGCCCGAGCTGCATAAACTGACACCGCCGATGGCTGTGCTGCAGAACAAAGGCTTCAAGGTGGCGATTGTGACGGATGGCCGCATGAGCGGTGCATCAGGCAAGATTCCGGCCGCGATTCATTTGACGCCGGAAGCCTCAGCCGGCGGTCCGATTGCTAAGATCCGCGATGGCGATATTATCCGCCTCAATGCGACTGTCGGCATGGTGAACGTGCTGGTAGATGAAGATGAATGGGCAGAGCGTGAAGTGGCAGAACTTTCTGACAGCAAGCGCCAGAATAATTCTCACGGCATGGGCCGCGAGTTGTTTGGCGGTATGCGGAAAAATGTATTATCTGCCGAAGAAGGCGCCGTTACCTGGTTGTAAACTTTGCAAATCAAACGATAGCTGCGTTGTGTTTGCTTGCCGTACTAGCTGTACTGTCTTCGCTCACACGCCTTGTCCTCGTTTGATTATCAAAGTTTTTTGTAGGATGTTTTGAAATTAAATTGATGCCGCGTTACTTTCGCTTGCCGTACTATCCGTACTGTCTGCGCTCAAGTGCCTTGCCTGAATTGATTTTGAAACGCCTACTGTAAACTTTACAAACCAAAGTATTAATCCGTAATACCTCCCCCTTTGTAAAAGGGGGATTGAGGGGGATTTTAGAGCTGACCTCTGACCCGCCACCTGAAATCAAGACATAGAATTTTTTATTAAATAGGTAAAAATATGAGTACATTAGATTTGGCCAACCACGGCCCGGTAATTCCAGTCATCGTGATCAACAAAGTAGAAGATGCCGTACCGATGGCTGAGGCCTTGCTTGAAGGCGGTATTAAAGTGTTGGAAGTGACATTGCGCACTTCATGCGCGTTGGCCGGTATGGAAGAGATCGCCAAGCGTGTTCCGGATGCGATTTTAGGCTCAGGCACTGTGCGTAGCCTGAAAGATGCACAAGCTTCTAAAGATGTAGGCTGCAAATTTGCAGTGAGCCCAGGTTATACCAGCGAACTGGGTCAGTTTGCGCGTCAGATCGGTTTGCCGTTATTGCCAGGCGTTTCAACCGGTTCTGAGATCATGATGGCGAATGCTGATGATTACTACTTCCTGAAACTGTTCCCGGCTGTGGCTGTAGGTGGCATTAACCTGCTGAAAGGCTTTGCCGGCCCGTTTGCTGATGTGAAATTCTGCCCTACCGGCGGTGTTACAGTCGAAAGCGCACCGCAGTTCCTGGCATTGCCTAACGTGGTAGTTTGCGGCGGCACCTGGCTGACACCGGCTGACGCTGTTGCACGCAAGGATTGGGCACATATCACCAAGCTGGCTAAAGAGGCGAGTGCTATTACTGCAGCAAAATAAGGCGACTTGCTAAAGAAGAATCAAGGCTTGCAGGTGACGGCAAGCCTTTTTTATTATAGGGCTGATTTTGCGTATAGATTTAACACAATATAAAACTCTGGTGCTGGATTGTGATGGCGTTGTATTAAACAGCAACAAAACCAAGGTCAATGCTTATTTTGAAGTTGCCAAGCGCAATGGTGCAACCGATGCGCAGGCGCAGGCTTTGGTGGATCACCATGTACAGAAAGGCAGTTTTCCCCGCAACGGCAAGATTGAGTACTACCTCAGGGAAATACTCAAACAGGAAGTCACGGATGAAGTGATGCAGCAATATATGCACACCTTTGACGAGATTCTGGATAAGACGCTGATGGATTGTGAAGTGTCACCGGGCTTGCAGGCTTTGAGAGAGGCAAGTCAACACAGTCAATGGATGCTGCTGTCAGGCGGCGATCAGCGGGAGTTGCGCACGATTTTTGCCAGGCGCAACCTGGCGCATTTATTTGATGCCGGTATTTTTGGCGGACCGGATACTAAAGACCTGGTGCTGGCGCGTGAAAAAGCGAATGGCAACCTGCAGTTACCGGCTTTGTTCATTGGTGATAGCAAATATGATTTCGAAGCGGCAACACGCGCCGGCCTGGATTTTGTTTTCTTGAGCGACTGGACTGAAGTCGCAGACTGGCAGGACTTCTGCCAGGCCAATAAAATTACGGTAGTTGGAAGCTTACAGGAATTAGTATGACTGATGGCTTGGGTAAGCGGATACGCCCAACGGAGTCATTAAGCACTGAAGCGCATAGGCAGTATGCTGGCAGGCGCATGTGAGTCTAAAGTCAGGCATGAACGCACGGCTGCCGTTTGTTTTGACAAGTAAAGCAGCGCTAAGTTAAAGGGGACAATTTTTGCAAGTATTACAGATCTGCCATTGTTACTATCCGCCTTTTCTTGATTGCGCACGGCAATATTCAACGCTTTTTTCCGGCACGGGCTTCAAAGTGGTGACGGTTTACCTGACCGGTGAGCCGAGTGAAGAAGTCGCACGGGCTACGTGTTCTGATGAAGTGATTTTTCTGGGCTATAAAAGCAGCCAGGTGCGTGGGCTGAAACTGAAAGCGATTGCCCAGATCAGGGAAATCCTGGCACGCGGCACGTTCAAGTTCTGCATCGCCCATCGCTCCAAACCAACTTATGTCGCCTTGCTTGCCAGCCAGCTGCCCGTGATCAGCATTCATCATAATTATGACGATTTTGGCAGATTCACGCGGCGTTTCCTGGTCAACCTGTTCCGTAGCCGCCTGCTCCTGCTCGGGGTGTCGGATTCCGTGCGCGATGAGATGCGTGCAAGCCTGCCCAAGTGGCCCCATCGCCAGATTGAAACTTTATATAACCGCATCGATGTTGCGGCAGTACAGTCACAATTCCTGTCCAGGCAGGCGGCCAGGGAATTTCTGGGCTTGCCGCCAGACAGCTGGATTATCGGCAATGTAGGCAGGCTGCATCACGATAAAGACCAGGCAACCTTATTGCGCGGCTTTAAAAATGCCTTGGGCAGCTTGCCGGCCGATAGTTTGCTTGTCATCATGGGAAAAGGCCCGCTGGAGAAAGACCTGAAACAGCTGGCGCTTGACCTGGGTATTGCACAATCTGTCGTGTTCACAGGGAATGTTGCGGATGGCCGAAAATACTTTAAGGCCTTTGATGTTTTTGCGCTGACATCGGATCATGAACCGTTTGGTATGGTGTTGCTGGAGGCGATGGCCGCGGCTTTACCCCTGGTTTGCAGTGATTGTGGAGGCGGCGCGGAAGTCGTGCGCGGGGTCGGTACATTGTTTCCCTTCGGTGATGATCAAGCGCTGGCTGCCTGCATGCTCGCCGAATATCGCAACAGGGAAAATGTCAATGCCGCGCAGATATTGCAGCAACTGCAAGAACGCTTTTCAGATGAGGCGGTTCGGAGCCGCTTCTGGGACTTGCCATTTGTTCGCCGGCTGTTAAATAATCAATCAATATGATGAAGGTTAGGGCGCAAGCTGCATGAATAGTATCTGTATTGTGATTCCGTATTTTGGTAAATGGCCGGTATGGATGCCTTATTACCTGGAAACCTGCCGTTTCAATAACACTGTAAACTGGATCTTTTATACGGATTGCGGGACGCCGGAAAATTTACCGTCGAATGTACGTGTTGTCGAAACTGCTTACCGCGATTATTGCGCTTTAGTTTCACAGCGGCTGGGCATACAGTTTTATCCTGAGAACCCGTATAAACTCTGCGATATCAAACCGCTGCTTGGCTATATACATGCGGATGCGCTGCAGGGATTCGATTTTTGGGGGTTCGGGGATATTGGCCTGGTCTATGGCGATCTCAGGGCTTATTTTAACCAGAGCCGGCTTAACCGCAATGATCTGTTGTCGACCCACGCGCGCCGCGTGTCCGGGCATCTATGCCTGCTCAGGAATACAGAGCAGATGCGTACGGCATATCAGCGAGTGAAGAACTGGAGGTTCCTGATCTCAAACCCCGAGCATGTTGCTTTTGATGAAAAAGCGTTCAGCAAGTTATTTCTGCGCCATAAGAATTCGCCTGCCATCGTCCGTTTTGCGGCAGGCTTGGTAGATCCATGGCTGAGAAAGGCTGAGTTCGCAGAAGCCTACACAACGCCAAACGCAAAACTGGAATGGATTGATGGCACGAAAAATTTTCCTGTCAGGTGGTTTTGGCGTAAAGGGGTTTTAGCTAACGATATAGATGGCGACAGGGTTTTCCCATACTTTCATTTCGCTGTGTGGAAAACTGTCTGGGCGAATAGGCTGAATGCTGCGGGCGCCGGCGTAACAGCATGCGATAGCATCGACGCATTTTCCCTGTCAGAGCACGGGATTGAAGAAATCAGGGCATAGAGACATCACGATATGCATAAAGCGCCAGGCGTCAGGTTTAATGCAGGCTATTTATGGAAGGTTCCCGAAGTTATGCTGGAAATATTGGCTTGTTAATGGATATGAATAATAAAAAACTGTTGATTCTTGATGGCTTGTCTGAACTGGCACTGGCACAGGATTTTTACCGGGGCTGCCTGCAGGCGCAGATTGATGCGGAGTATTGTGACCTGGAGTCACTGCCTAGAAGGAGGCTTTACTTTGTATCGAAGTTTATCGGTAAATTAAAAAGCATATTTTCACGGCGCAACGCCATTAATTTCGCAAAACTCGCCAGGACTGATGCGAATGCTGTCAAACAAGTCATCATGGCCAGTTCACCTACCCATATCCTGGTGTTCCGGTATGCCTATAGATTCATCAAACCGCAGGTGCTGCAAAGCTATGCCCGTGCTTTAAACTGCAAGATATATCTTTACGACACCGATAGCTGCAACCTTTTTCCGGACCAGAATGCGTTTGTTTATTTTATCGAAAATGAACTGGTGATCTATGACGGGATATTTTCGTTTTCAAAAGTAGCCACGGATTTCTTTACAAAAACAAGAAACCTGCCTGCAACTTATTTCCCTTACGGCAGCAACCCGGTTGCAAGGAGGCATAGCCGGATTCAAACTCAGCCTATCGATGTCCTGTTTGTGGGCAAGGCCAGTTTCAGGCGTATCTTCCTGCTTGAGCATATAAAAGATAAAGTTACCATATACGGCAATCGCTGGCATAAGAATTCCCCTGTGATTTCACCGGAATTGCAGGGGCGGATCGTCAACAGGACGGTATGGGGCGATGACCTGACGGATCTGATGTTACAGTCCAAAATCATTTTGAATATCACGAACAGCAATTTCTATTCCGTAGAAACCGGGCTGAACCTAAGGGTGTTCGAAGTGCTTGCTGCTGGCGGTTTCCTGCTTACCGATCATTATGAGGAGGTTGCCGGGCTATTTGAAATCGGCAAGGAAATCGAGACTTATTCATCGGCCAGTGAGTTGAAAGAGAAAATAGAGTACTACCTGAGCCATGAAGAAGAAAGAATGAAAATTGCGGCGGCAGGCCAGAAGAAATTTTATGCGCTATATACCTGGGAACAGCGTGCTAAGGATTTTGCTGCAAAAATAGGGATTGCAGCCCAGCCATAGATGGCGGCCGCTTGCCAGGCGTCAGCGGCATTTTCACTTAGCGGCCTTTTCACTTGGCGGCCTTGCTGTCGGCAGTTTTGCGGTATATCACGATTGATTTTTTAGACTTGATTCCATTAAAACGTTTTACTTCTTTAAACTGCGGAAGCCTGTCAGCAATCACTTTTTCACGCTCCGGATGCTTTGCCGAGTGGCTGATCAGCAGGAACTCGTAATTCTGGATGTTATTGCTATCCATTTCACGCTTAACCGTTTTCCAGCTCATGCCATTGCTGCGGACAAAGGCAGTCCCCATGTAGTATCGAATGCGTGATTCGTCGGAAAATACCGGCCTGTTTCCTGTGTTGTTGGCCTTAACCCAAGCAGCAGCTTCCTGCATGTAGTTATAGCCTTCCGGTTTGGGGAGAACATTCTTGATCAAACCCAGCAGCATCAATGCAACTAGCACCATCGCCAGCCATTTGAACCTGGATGTTTTCGCCGGGTCATGGTGCTTGATGAGGCTGGAGAGCTGGAATGCGGCTAATACCATCAGGATGAAGGCAAGCCCGACAGCATACCGGCTTGATAAAACAAAAACCTTTGTAATGATCAATGCCATATTGGCCAGGCTGATCAGTGCTGCATAGCAGAGCGCGGAGTAAGCTCTTGATTCGAGCAGGGTGTTTCTGTTTTTAACCGTGAACAGCGCCATGATCAAGTTAATGAAACCTGCTGCGGAGATGGTTTTTGCCGCGATCACATACAGGAATGTGAGCAATAGACCCTGAACGGCAAATTCACTCAGGTATTTGCCCAGCACTTCATCCGACATGATGGCCGCTTTAGTAAAAAGCTTATGTGTCAGTTCGTCGTAGAGATTCAGCGTAAATACTTCCTGCAAACGGCCAAAACTCCTGATTGACAGCTCGCCATGCAATGCGATAGCCAGGATCAAGGCCAGTGCAAGCAAGATGCTAAGCGCGTGGCTGGCAAGGAAATAGCGGATACGCTCTTTAACGGTGAAGCTGTGGCTGAACAGGAACAATGCAGGCAACAGGATCAGGTAGGTAATTGCCTCTATCCTGAAGAGCGTGGCGATAATTGCACATAGCTGCCATAGCATGGCATCGCGCAGGCGCAAGTGCTGATAAAAACGTATGAAAAATACCAGCCCCGTCAGGTAAAAGGCCCAGAAGCCTTCATCGCGCATCAGCATTTCCAGCACATCGCCGACAATATATTGCGAGCTGAATAATATCAGCGCACCTGCCAGCATTGTGAGCTGCCTGCCGCCGGCCAGACGTATGATCTGGGTAAAGCTGAATGCGCTTATCCCGAAAAACAGTACATTCAGCCATTGCGCAGAGACCTGTATGCCTAGCCCGCTGACTTTATGGACAGCTGCGATCAATGCGGGGTATAGCGGCCAGTTCCATACTTGCAGCGCCTCTTTCCATTGTCCCGCCGCAATAAGCCGTGCAGATTCGAAATACAGTACGCTATCCGGGTTGATCCAGCCGTGCTGGATGTATTGTATTTGCGCAGCCAGCAGCATCGCCAGCACGACAATTATGGTGTGCAGTTTGCTGATCGGGCTATTTTCGATTGTATTCATGAAAGATTGCATATATGGGGCTGTGTCCTGCTATCCAATATTCAGGTGGGATGAGACTGCGGCAGGCGTGATCTGCTTCAGGCAGTTCAGGTGGCCTAACGGGCACTCGCGCTTGAAGCAGGGGCTGCAATTGAGGCCCAGGTATTCCACGACTGCAGCCGGATGCATAGGTGGCGTATGGTGAGGGTCTGAGGAACCGTATATGGCGACCAGTTTTTTATCGAGTGCCGCCGCCACATGCATCAGGCCGGAATCGTTACTGATGACCGTATCGCACAGCGACATCAGATCGATGGCTTCACCGAGATTGGTCTTGCCGCCCCAGTCCTGGCAGCGACCGCGCACTAGATCGTTGATCGTTGCGGTGACGGGGATGTCTTTGTCTGAACCGAACAGCCAGACCTGCCAGCCATGATTGAGCGCCTTGTTTGCCACTTCTGCGTAATACTCGGCAGGCCAGCGTTTGGCTTCGCCATATTCTGCCCCCGGGCATAAGCCAAGTACTTTCTGTGCAGGCTGTGTCATGCCGTGTTTTTCCAGAACGCGCAGTGCATTAGCGTGGTCGGCGACCAGTTTCGGGTTGGCAATCTGCGGCAATGCCTGCGTGTGGTGATCCATGCCCAGCGCGACAAACCGATCAACCGTGCGTGGCAGCCTGGATTTGTCCAGCGGGCGGATATCATTCAGCAAACCACGGCGGCATTCACCCAGGAAGCCGGTGCGCCGGGCTATGCCTGCAGCGAATGGCAGGATGGCGGATTTCAGTGAATTAACGAGCAGTATCGTTTGTGTATAGCCACTGGTTCTCAGGCTGCGGCCAAACCTGATGCGATCGAGCAGCGCCAGCTGGCCATGTTTGAAGGGCAATGCAATCGCCTGGCTGACTTCGGGCATGCGCGCCAGTAGCGGCAGCGTCCATGCCGGTGCGGCAACATCAATCACGGTGTCCGGGTGCTGTGCTTTCAGCGATTGAAACAGGCTGTGCGCCAGTACCATGTCGCCCACCCAGGAAGGACCGATAATCAGGATTTTTTTAGCCGGCATGCGCGTTAGCTAATTTAACCGTTCATTTTCTTGATGATGTTGCTGGTGCTGCGTCCGGCAACGAGGTCGATCAGCGCAATTTCACCGCCCCAGGATTCCACTTCGCGGCCGCCCACCACCTGGTCTGCCGTGTAATCGCTACCTTTGGCGATCACATCCGGTTTTAGCGCATTGATCAGGTTCAATGGGGTGTCTTCATCAAACAGGATAACGGCATCTACGGATTCAAGCGCGGCGATGACGCGGGCGCGGTCGTTTTCGTTGACGACAGGGCGGGTCGGGCCTTTCAGCGCACTGACCGAGCGATCCGTGTTCAAGCCCAGAATCAGGCGGTCGCCGCGTTTTCTTGCCGCTTCTAGATAGGTGACATGGCCTGCGTGCAGCAGGTCAAAACAGCCGTTGGTGAACACGATCCTTTGCTTGTTTTTTCGCCAGGCGGCTACCTTTTGCTGGAGCTGGGGCAGGTCGCACACCTTGTGCGCCTGCTCCGAAGACTGCTCACTGGTCAAGGCTTCGATCAGATCGTCTCGCGTAATCGGCACAGTGCCGACTTTGCCAACCACTACGCCGGCGGCCACATTGGCGAGCTGCAGGCTTTCCAGCGGGCTCAGGCCATGCATCAGGCCGGCGGCAAGGGTGGCAATGACGGTGTCGCCGGCACCGGACACATCGAATACCTGTTTGGCGGTCGCCGGCAGCAGATGTACATGCCGGTCTATCAGCGAGATGCCTTCATCACCGCGGGTGACCACAAAGAACTGCAGGTCGAGCTGGTCCTTAAGCGCCGCGGCCTTATCAATCAGGTCCGGATCATGGATGGTGGTGGCACAGGCTTCTGCGGCCTCTTTCTTATTGGGTGTGAGCGCAGTGGCGTGACTGTACTTGCTGTAATCATGCCCTTTCGGGTCAACCAGTACTGGAATCCGCAGCGCATTGCACTGTGAAATGACCTGGCGGCATACGTCATGGCCGAGCAAGCCTTTTGCGTAATCCGACAGGATCACGATCGCCGGCTTCAGTGCCAGCTGCTGCCGGATTATTTCGAGTAATTGTGTATTTTCAGCGGCGGTAAAGCTTGCATTGCTTTCCTGATCCAGCCGCATCATTTGCTGATGGCCGCTTAAAATACGGGTTTTTGCAATGGTCGGTCGTTGCTGCGAGTGCATCATGCCCTGGTGGTCAATCCCGGTTTTTGCGATCAGGTCAATCAGTATGGTGGCTTCGCCATCATCGCCCACGCAGCCTACGATATGCGTCTTGATGCCTAAAAGCGCGAGGTTGGCGGCCACGTTTGCTGCGCCGCCGGCTCGGTCATGCTGCGTTTTCAGCAATACGACCGGCACGGGTGCTTCAGGCGAAATGCGGCTGACGTCGCCGATCAGGTAGCGATCCAGCATGACGTCACCGATGACCAGTACATGCTGTTCAAGATTGCCGAAATGTTTGGTGGTGTCGAGTAGTTGATGTTGCATAGATAATCAGGATTCTAAGATTTCACAAAGCGAATGCCCGATAAAGATATGTGCTTCCTGAATACGCGCGGTCACGCCGGAAGGCACGACGATGTTGTAATTGCACAGTGCGCTGAGTTTGCCGCCGGTGCCGCCGGTCAGGCCCACTGTGGTTGCGCCTATGTCCCTGGCGGCCTCGATCGCGCGCACGACGTTTGCGCTATTGCCGCTGGTGGTAATGCCGATGACCATGTCTTCCGGACGGCACAGGGCTTCGACCTGGCGCGCAAAAATATAGTCGTAGCCGTAGTCGTTGCCTACCGAAGTCAGGATCGACGTGTCTGTAGTAAGCGCGATGGCCGGCAGGCCTTTGCGTTCTTTTTTAAAGCGGCCGACAATCTCGGCCGCGATATGCTGGCTGTCAGCGGCACTGCCGCCGTTGCCCATGAGCAGAATCTTGCCGCCGTTCCTGATCGTGTCCTGTATGGCAATGCCAACATCACTAATTAGCGGGAATAAAGGTTCCAGTGCATTGAACATCGCCATGTGCGCGCTGTGTTCGCCTTTTAAATATTCAACATATTTCATCAGCAGTATTTATCCTCTTTGATCAGGTAGTTTTGCACATAGTCACGCACGCCGTCTTCCAGGCTGTGGAATGGCTGCCGGTAGCCGATGCCCGCGAGCTTGCTCATGGTGGCTTCTGTAAAGTACTGGTACTTGCCTTGCAGGTCCTGCGGCATATCAATGAACGTAATATGCGGTTCACGCGCCATGCCGGTCATGACTGCGGTTGCCAGATCCTTGAAGCTGCGGGCTTTGCCGGTACCGATGTTGTAGATGCCGTTCGGTGCCGGTTTATTGCCGGCCGCTGATTCGAGAAAGAAACTGACCACGGATGCCGCATCTTTTACATAAACGAAATCACGCATCTGCATGCCGTCTTCCACACCGGCCCTGGTGCCTTTGAACAGTTTCATGGTGCCGGTCTCGCTGAACTGCCTGAAGGTATGGAACGCCACACTTGCCATGCGCTCTTTATGATATTCATTCGGGCCGTAAACATTGAAAAATTTGAAGCCCGCCCAGCTTGGCGGCACAGGCAGGTTGTTGCGCACCTGGCGCAGCGCCCACTGGTCAAAAAAGTGTTTTGAGTAACCGTACCCATTGAGCGGGCGCAGGTTGTCGATGCTGGCATCGTCATAACCCTGGCTGCCGTCGCCGTATGTGGCGGCCGAGCTGGCATAGAAAAACGGTACTTTGTTGTCCGCGCACCAGTTCCACAGGTTTTGTGAATACTGGATGTTGGTTGTGACCAGTTTGTTGAAGTCACGTTCAGTGGTTGCGCTGATTGCGCCCATATGGATGATGGCTTCAATATCGTTACGCCCTTGCAGCCAGTCCATCAGTTGGTCTTTGTCCAGGTAGTGCGCGTAATGACGGTGAGCAAGGTTCTGCCATTGCTCTTCGTGCGTAATGCGGTCAACGATCACGATATCGTCACGGTTGAGCCTAGTGTTGAGATGCCAGGCGATGATAGAGCCTATCATGCCTGCGCCGCCGGTAATCACTATCATTTAATGCAGCCTAAAAACATTGTTTCATGCCGACAGGTCAATCATACCTATCGGCATTGAAACTTGTTGTGGAATAAGTATGAAAGTATAACCTTTATTGGCTGGCACCTAAACTCTGTGCCCTTAATTTTGTCATTTCTGCGTCTTTCCTTGCCTGTGCGCCATCCCATTCCGTATTTGCCCAGCCGTGCAGGTTTTCGAGCGCGATGGCGGTCATGGCATGAATCCATGCATCATTTTCGTTCAGCGCCGGGATATAGTGATACGCACCGCCGCCATTGCCCTGGAATATGTGTCTGCCTTCGATCGCGATCTCTTCCAGCGTTTCCAGGCAGTCGCTGGAGAAGCCGGGGCAGATCACATCAATGCGTTCTGTCTTTGCTGTTCCGAGCTCTTCCAGCGTGCCGGCCAGATAGGGTTTCAGCCATTCCTGTTTGCCGAAACGTGACTGGAACGCGACGATATATTCATCTTTCTTGAGTTCCAGCGCTTCTGCCAGCAGGCGCGCTGTTTTATGGCACTCGCAATGGTAAGGGTCGCCATTCAGCAGGTGGGCTTTGGGTACGCCATGAAAGCTCATGACCAGTTTGCCGGGTTTTCCGCCGTTAATACGCCAGTGTTCACGTACACTCTGTTCCAGTGCTGCAATGTAGGCCGGGTGGTCGTGATAATGCCTGATGGTGCGAATCGCGGGCATGTTGCGTGTTTTAAGCAGTGCGCGCCAGGCGGCATCCAAAGCACTCGCCGTGCTGGATGCCGCATATTGTGGATAAAGCGGAAATAACAGGATACGGTCGCAATGCTGGGCTTTCAGTTTTTCAATCGCAGACGCCATGGATGGATTGCCGTAGCTCATGCCCAACTCTACTGCAAACGGTGATTTTATTTTCTGGCCGAGAAAGCCGCGCAGCAATGTTGCCTGTTTTTGCGCATGCACCAGTAGCGGGGAGCCTTCTTTTGTCCATATGCTGGCATATTTTTCGGCAGACTTCTTTGGCCTGACCACTAAAATAATGCAGTTCAGGATCAGCCACCAGACCAGGCGCGGGATTTCCACAATGCGGCGGTCGCTCAGGAACTGGCGCAGGTAAGGGCGCAATGCCCTGGCAGTGGGCGCATCTGGCGTACCCAGGTTGGCGAGCAGGATGCCGACTTTCAGTTGATTGCCATGTTCGTACTTAGGTTCAGGGTTGTAATAAGCCATAACTGCGGGTTTGGTTTCCGGTAAATTAATTGGTCGATAATGCGTTTGACAGCAGTTTGGCGGTGATATCCACGATCGGGATCACGCGTTCATATGCCATGCGTGTCGGTCCGATCACCCCCAGCGTGCCTACGACCTGTCCGTCCGCTTCGTAAGGGGCGGTGACCATGCTGCATTCATCCAGTGGCAGGTAGTGGCTTTCGCCGCCGATGAATATCTGTATGCCGGCAGCCTGTTTGCTGCTGTCCAGTAACTGCATCAGTTGAGTACGACGCTCGAACAGCTCAAAAAGTTTGCGCAAACTTGCAACGTTTGAAGATAAATCATCCGCCTGCAACAGGTTGCGTTCGCCTGCAATCACAACATTTTCTTTTCCGGCGCTGTTGACCTTGTCGCTCATTTCAAGTGCCGCAGCCATCAGGCGGTTGATATCGGATTGCATTTTGAGCAGCTCTTCGTGCAGTTTCTGGTGAGCTTCGTCGAAAGTGCATCCGGCAAAATGATGGTTGAAATAATTGGTGGCCTGTATGAGGTCAGAAGCGCTATACGGTTTATCAGCCATGATGATGCGGTTCTGAACGTTGCCGTCGGTCGTTACGATAATCACCAGAATACGCTTTTCACTCAGGGGCAGGAATTCCAGGTGTTTGAATGTCGTGGTCTGCCGTTTCGGAATCATGACCACCCCGGCAAACTGGGAAAGCTGGGAGAGCATGTCGGCCGCGCTGTTGATGAGTTCCTGTGGGTCGGGTGAGGAAAGCTCATGTTTTATAAGCTGGATTTCCTTGGATTGCAGCGGCTTTATCGTGAGCAGTGAGTCTACAAAGAAACGGTAGCCTTTTTGTGTAGGGATGCGTCCGGCCGATGTGTGCGGGCTGGCAATGAAACCGATGCGCTCAAGGTCGCTCATGACGTTGCGGATAGTCGCAGGGCTGACATCAAGCCCCGAGTGCTGCAATAGCGTGCGGGAACCGATAGGCTGACCATCACTGATGTAATGTTCAACCAGGGTTTTAAGTAAAATCTGCGCGCGTTTATCCATAGTTAGCCTTCACGCGCAAATTATCGGTTAGTTCCGGCGAATAGGCAATGCCATATCGTGTTTACAGCAAGAGTCTGTTTTTGAAAAAACCTGCACAGATCCTGTGCCAGCCAGGGTGTTTCGTTGGTTTTTTTGCACAAAACCGGGTTGTTTCCGGTTTGTTGCCGCTTTCATCATGCCCGGTGGCGGCTTTTGCAAACATAAGGCTCAAACTCGCTTTGCCAAGATTTGCGGACTATGTTTTAATTCATCCGTGCATACTAAATTCAAAAAAATAGCGCTTATTGGCAAATACATGAACAAATCGGCTCTGCAGTTAATGCAGAATGATTTGTCGGATTTGGCGCAATATCTGGCGGCTAAAAACATAGAAGTGTGGGTTGAGGAAAATACGGCTCAGCACACACAGCTTTCCCAATATAAAACACTCTCGATACAGGAGATTGGCAAAACGGCTGATCTCGCGATTGTCATGGGCGGTGACGGCACCATGCTTACTGTCGCGCGCAGCCTGATTGAAGACGACGTGCCGCTGATAGGCGTCAATCGCGGGCGCTTTGGTTTTCTGACGGATTTGCGTGCCGAAGACATGCTGGCTGAAATCGACCGTATCGTTGCCGGCAACTACATCAGGGAGCCACGTATGCTGCTTTCCACGCAGGTGGTGCGGCAGAACCAGGTCATACACAGCAGTTACGCATTAAATGATGTGGTCATTAAAAGCGGCCTGCGCCTGATCGAACTGGAAGTTGAAATCGATGGCCAGTTTGTTTACAAGCAGCGCAGTGACGGGCTCATTTTAAGCACCCCGACGGGAACGACAGCCTATGCCTTATCCGCCGGCGGCCCTATTCTGCACCCTAACCTGGAAGCGATCTCCCTGGTGCCGATCTGTCCGCACACGCTCAGTAACCGGCCGATAGCGGTGAACAGCAACAGCCGGATAGAAGTGACCCTGGTGCAGTTCAATGAGGCGCAGCTGAGCATGGATGGCCAGTCCCAGGAAACGCTGGAGGTTGGCGATAAGATCATCGTGCAGCGCTCCGAGCGCAATATCTTTCTGCTCCATCCCAGCGATTACTGTTATTTCGATATGCTGCGCAACAAACTGAATTGGGGGTAGGGTGATGCTGCAAAGCCTGTCTATCCGTGATTTTGTGATTGTCAGCAAACTTGACCTGGAGTTCCAGCCCGGGTTTACCGTGCTTACCGGCGAGACCGGCGCAGGCAAGTCCATCCTGATTGATGCCTTGTCGCTGGCACTGGGGGCCAGGGGTGAAGGCGGCGTTACGCGTGTCGGCTGCGACAAAGCGGAAATCAGTGTGATGTTCGATATTGTGCGGCACACCGAAGTCCGTGCATGGCTGCAGCAGTCGGAACTGGAAGGTGATTCCGGTGAACTTGTGCTGCGCCGGGTGGTGTATGCGGATGGGCGTTCACGCGCTTTTATCAATGGTACGCCGGTCACGGTACAGCAGCTTAAGGATATTGGGGAAATGCTGGTGGATATTTACAGCCAGAATGCCCATCACTCCCTGCTCAAGCTGGCAACGCAGCGCCAGATCCTGGATGAGTTCGGCGGGCTGGCGGCGGTGGCGGGTGAGGTTGCGGTGAAATACAGGCATTGGCACCATCTGCATGAGCTGCGCTTGTCCCTGGAAAAAAATGCAGCCGCCTATGCGGATGAGCTGGCCGGTCTGCGCGACGATACCCGTGAGCTATCGCAGCTGGCTTTTGTTGCCGCCGAGTGGGATGAATTGCAGCAGGAGCACACGCGCTTGTCCAACGGTGCGGAACTCATCAAGAACGGAGAGGCTTGTCTTGAGCTTTTAAGCGAAGGCGACTTGTCGGCCTTGAGCCAGTTGGCGCACATACAGCATAAACTGCAAACGATGCATGAATATGATGCCAGCCTGACCGAAGCATTGGAGACGCTGGATTCGGGCATGATCCAATTGCAGGAGGCCAGCCGTTCCATCAGCCGTTATGTTCAGCATGTGGATCTGGATCCATCACGCCTGAATGAGGTGGAGGCCCGCATTCAGGCCATCCATGCGGCTGCACGCAAATATCGCGTTGCCGTGGAAGACCTGCCGGATCTGCTGCTGACATTCCAGGCGCGCATGGCTGAGCTGGCCGAGGTGGAGGACAGCAAGGCACTGGCGGAGCAGGAGGCTCAGGCGTTCAGCGAATATACGCAGCTTGCTGAAAAACTAAGTGCCGGCAGAAAGCGTGCCGCAGCGACGCTGCACGAAAAGATCACTGCCGAGATGCAGCGCCTTTCATTAAGCGGCGGTAAATTCGTGGTGGAATTGTCGCCGCAGCCGCCGGGGGCTAACGGCCTGGAACAGGTTGAATTTATGGTGGCGGGCCATGCCGGCGTGTTGCCGCGACCGCTCAATAAAGTGGCGTCAGGCGGTGAGCTGTCGCGCATCAGCCTCGCCATTCGCGTGGTGACTGCGCAGCAGGGCGGCGTGCCGACGATGATATTTGATGAGGTCGATGTGGGCATAGGCGGTGGCGTAGCCGAAGTGGTCGGCAACCTGCTGAAGCAGCTGGGTGTCGAGCGCCAGGTGCTTGTGATTACGCATTTGCCGCAAGTCGCGGCGCTTGGGCAGCATCATTTGCGTGTCAGCAAAGCCCTGGTGAATGAACAGACGCTGAGCAATATCGAGCAGCTGGATGATGGGCAGCGCATCGAAGAAATCGCCCGCATGCTTGGCGGCCTGGAAATTACGGACACCACGCGCAAACATGCGACGGAGATGCTGGGGTTTGCCTGAGGCCGCTTGTGTCAGGCTCAGCCTGGTGATGTGAAGGGTCAGGCCTGAACTTCGGATTCAGCTGGCTTTTTTGTCGCAGGGGGATTTTGAGCAGTCTGCATAAATATAGAGTGAATGCTCACGTATATTAAAGCCTCTTTCTTTGGCAATCGCTTGCTGGCGCTTCTCGATCTGGTCATCACAGAACTCTTCAACATGGCCGCATTGCAGGCAGACGATATGGTCGTGATGGCCGCTTTCGTTTAATTCAAATACGGCTTTGCCGCTTTCAAAGTGGTGGCGTACCAGCAGGCCGGCCTGTTCAAACTGCGTCAGCACACGGTAAACCGTTGCCAGTCCGACATCTTCATCCGAAGTAATCAGGATTTTATAAACGTCTTCGGCAGACAGGTGGCGTTCTTTGCTATTCTCAAACAGTTCCAGAATTTTAAGCCTGGGCAGCGTGGCTTTGAGTCCGGCGTTTTTTAAGTCTTTTTGGTCATGCATACTTTGGTTGCTCACAGATTTACAATCTTATCGATTTGTAATCTCAATGTTTTGGGTTGGCGGTCAACGTGTTATATTAACGCTAATTCAAACTAAAGTCATAATATGCGTTATATATTCATCTTGCTGTCGTTCCTGTGTGTGTCATGCGGTACAGCGTTGCCTTCAATAAAACCATACAAGTTGGATGTGCAGCAGGGTAATGTTGTGACATCTAAAATGCTGCTGCAGTTGCGGCCGGGCATGACTAAATCCCAGGTGCGTTTTATTATGGGCACGCCGCTTATCCAGGATAGCTTCCATGGCAATCGCTGGGATTACGTTTACCAGATGCGTGAAGGAGGCAAACTCAAAGAGCAGCGTCAGGTGGTTATGATTTTTGAAAATGAATTACTGAAATCGGTGCGCGGTGACGTGATTCCGGCCGGCAGTGATCAATCCAAAGCCAATGAGGCAGAAGCTCCTACAGGGACACGTGTCATTACTCCGATCAAGAAACCGGAAGAAAAAGGGCTTTTAAATAAACTCAAATTCTGGGAAAAAGACGAAGCCGAACTGGCAAAAGAGGCCGCAGAAAAAGAAGCTGCAGCTAAAGCCAAGCTGGAGGCGGAAGAGGCTGCCAAGGCTGCTGCAAAACAACCTCAGCAGACACCTGCCGTCGTAGATGAGCCAAAATCCTTGCTGGCTGTGCCGATGGAGGTGCCGGCTGCACCCGATAGCCCGGCGGTTGCCGCCCCTGCGACTGAAATGCCAGTACCTGCCAGCCCTGCGGCAGAAGTGCAGCCTGCTGCTGCGCCGGTGCAAATGAATGCGGCTGAGCCTGTAGCCCCAGCGCCAAGTGCGACTGCCCCGGAAGAGCCCCCTGTTAAATCGCAGGCTTACGATTCGTCATCAGGCATGCGTTTCGACAGGAAGTTGCAATCAGAAACTGAAGAAGCTGCGCCTGCACCGGCTCCGCAGCCGCGAGCCGGCAATAAAACCATCCCGGCACCTAAAGAGCTGCCGGATGAAAGCAGCCCAAGTTATTTTGACCGCATGCTGGAGCAGATCGGCTTCTGATGCTGAACCGGTCAGCCGAGCGCTTGTTATAAGCCGTGCCGGCTGAGCTGCCATAGAGCCGATGATGGTTTTAAACGCACAGGGTCATTAAAGTTTATTAATTTTTTTAATTTCATCAGTTCTTATTTCAATCAGTTTTTAATTCAAAAGTACAGAAAGTTACAGGTTTCAGAAATATGGTCAGTCCATTAAAAGTCGTTATTGCCGGATGTTCTGGCCGCATGGGGCATGCTTTGCTGGAGTCGGTGTTTGCGGATGCCGAGCTGATTCTTCATGGGGCATTGGACCGTGCTGAAAACCCTTGCCTGGGTCGCGATGCCGGTGAGCAGTTCGGCAAGCTGTCTGGCGTTAAAGTGACTTCGGATGTTGAAGCGGCATTGAATGGCGCTGATGTATTGGTTGATTTTACGCGACCGGAAGCCAGCATGCAGTATATGGAAGCATGCCAGAAGGCCAATGTGGGCATGATCATCGGCACCACAGGTTTTTCTGCAGAACAGAAAGCGGCCATCGAAACGGCTGCTAAGAATATCCCTATCGTTTTTGCCCCCAATATGAGTGTCGGCGTGACCTTGCTGATCAATCTGGTGCAGTCAGCTGCCAAAGTGCTCAGCGAAGGCTATGACATTGAAATTATCGAGGCACATCACCGTCATAAAGTGGATGCACCATCCGGTACAGCACTGCGTCTTGGTGAGGCGGCTGCCAGTGCGTTGGGGCGTGATCTTGGGCAGTGCGCTGTCTATGGCCGCGAAGGCGTCACCGGCGAGCGTGACCCCAGTACGATAGGTTTTGCTACCGTGCGCGGCGGTGATGTGGTGGGTGACCATACCGTGTTGTTTGCGGGGATCGGTGAGCGTGTGGAGCTTACCCACAAAGCCAGCAGCCGTGCCACCTTTGCAATAGGCGCATTACGCGCTGCCAAGTTCCTGACCGGAAAAAATGCCGGCCTTTATGATATGCAGGACGTGTTAAGTTTAAGGTAAGCATGTATCGGTAGCGTGTCTTTTCCGCAGGACTCACCGCATCCCTTTGCCGGGTGCCGAGGCCTGAATTGTTTGGGGCTAAGGAGTGAAAAATTACAGATCGCTTCCGGCAGTTTGCAAAGCTAGATGCAGATGAAGTTCTCCGTGAACTGAACGCCTCATCAGAAGGCTTGCTGGAAAGCGAAGCCAGTGAGCGGCTGCGGAAGTATGGTCCCAATGTCATTGCTGCCGTAAAAAACAAGCCTCCTTTCTTACGTTTTTTAAGTCTTTTTCTAACCCCGCTTCCCTTGCTGCTGCTGAGCCTTTCGGCCGTGGCACTCGTTACCGGCGAAACCCATGGCGCAGAAGTCATCGTGCTGATGGTTTTTCTTTCCACTACGCTGGGTTTTGTTCAGGAGTATCGCACCGGCAAGGCAGCCGAGGGGCTGCGCGCCCTGGTACGTACGACCGCGTCCGTGCAGCGCAGGCGTTCTGCGACAGCTGCAGGCGAGACCGAGGAAGTACCTTTAAGCGGCATTGTGCCGGGTGATACCGTGCATCTGTCTGCGGGGGATATGGTGCCTGCGGATGTGCGCCTGATTTCCGTCAAGGACCTGTTCGTGAACCAGTCCTCGCTTACGGGCGAATCCATGCCTGTGGAGAAATACGCCAGTCAGACGCAGGCAGCGGAAACCGGCATTCCCGATCTGTTCAATCTATGTTTCATGGGTACCCATGTGGTTTCGGGTACTGCTGTCGGCGTTGTCATGGCGACCGGAGGGCATACCTTTTTCGGGTCAATTGCCTCAACGATTGCTGAGGAAAAAGAACTGACGAGTTTCGACCAGGGGGTGCAGAAGTATATCTGGTTAATGATCCGTATCATGTGCTTTATGGTGCCCACGGTATTCCTCATTAATGGATTTGCCAAAGGCAACTGGATCGAGGCGCTTTTGTTTGCATCGGCTGTTGCAGTAGGGCTTGCTCCGGAAATGCTGCCGATGCTGGTGACTGTCAACCTGGCCAAAGGCGGTATTGCCATGTCGCGCAAGAAAGTGATCGTTAAGCGTTTGAATGCGATCCAGAATTTTGGTGCGATGGATATACTCTGTGCCGACAAGACCGGAACACTTACGCAGGACAAGGTGGTGCTGGAGCGGCATGTGGACATTGAAGGTAATGAGGATGAGCGGGTGCTGGAATTTGCTTACCTTAATAGTCACTATCAGTCTGGACTGAAGAATCTGCTTGATATCGCGGTGCTTGAGCATGCGGAAGTGCATAAGAAGCTGCATGAGGTAAGCGTTTACCGGAAAGTGGATGAGATCCCATTTGATTTTCAGCGGCGGCGCATGTCGGTGATCGTTGAAAAAAATCAGCTATCGCACCTGCTGATCTGTAAAGGTGCTGCCGAGGAGATCCTCAGTATATGCGACCGTTTTCAGCACGGGGCACATGTAAAACCCCTGGAGCCGGCGCAGATGGAAGCAACGCGCAGGGTTGTCAGCGCACTCAATGAGGATGGTTTTCGCGTGATTGCCGTTGCTTACAGGGAGGTCAGCCATGAACATATCGCCTATGAGCCGGTTGATGAATCCAATTTGATATTAAGCGGGTATATTGCATTTCTTGACCCGCCCAAAGAATCGGCCGGGCCGGCGATTGCTGCGCTCCATCAGTATGGCGTCACCGTTAAGATCCTGACCGGGGACAATGAAGGCGTCTCGCGCAAGGTGTGTCATGATGTGGGGCTTGCGGTCGACGCTATTCTGCTGGGTAGCCAGATCGAAGCAATGTCCGATGCTGAACTGGCAGGTGCCGTTGGAACTGCTGTAGTTTTTGCCAAGCTGTATCCCCAGCAGAAGGCGCGCATCATTGCCGCGCTTCAGAAGCAGGGGCATGTGGTCGGGTTCATGGGTGATGGCATCAATGATGGCCCGGCGCTCAAGGCTGCGGACGTCGGGATTTCGGTGGATAATGCGGCGGACATCGCAAAGGAATCGGCGGATATTATCCTGATGGAAAAGAACCTGATGGTGATCAGGGATGGTCTGGTTGAGGGCAGGAAAGTGTTCGGGAATATCGTCAAATATATCCGTATGAGCGCCAGCTCCAATTTCGGCAATATGCTAAGCGTGCTTGGCGCCAGCGCTTTTCTGCCTTTCTTGCCGATGGCGCCGGTGCAGATTCTTTTTAATAACCTGATGTATGATTTCTCGCAGACCGTCGTGGCGACAGACAGTGTGGATGATGAATATATTTCACAGCCCCGTAAATGGGAGCTGGGAAATATCGCCCGTTATATCTTTACCATCGGGCCCATCAGCTCGGTCTTTGACTACGTGACTTTCGCCCTGATGTGGTTTGTATTTGAATGTACAACGCCGGCGCATGCCAGCCTGTTCCAGACTGCCTGGTTTGTTGAGTCGTTGCTTTCGCAGACGCTCATCGTGCATGTGATACGCACCGGTAAAATCCCTTTTCTGCAAAGCAAGCCAAGCACACCTTTGCTGTTGAGTACGCTGGCAATCTGTATTTTTGCGGTCTATCTGCCATATTCGGCGCTTGCGCCAAAATTGCAGATGATTCCGTTGCCTGCCGATTACTGGCTCTACCTGTCAGCCATTCTGCTGGTTTACCTGGGGCTGACGCAGGTCATCAAGACTTACCTGATCCGGCATTTCGGTTTTGATTAAGCGGTTTTGATGGATTTTATTGCGTGTTTATTTTAAGCGGAGCGGCAGCATGAGTGATCGCCAGTATTCAAGTGTGCTATGTCTATTTGTCGGGGTATTTTTTACCTGGTCCGCAATCGCCCCGCACGATTACTTCACCTGGTTTCTTGAGGTTTTTCCGGTGCTGGTCGCATTGCCGCTGCTGCTGATCACGTGCCGCAGGTTCCCGCTGACAAACCTGGTGTACGGTTTGATCGCGCTGCATATGGTCATTCTGCTGGTGGGAGGGCATTATACTTATGCCGAGATGCCGGTTTTTAACTGGCTGCGTGATTATTACGGCTGGGACCGCAATTATTATGATCGCGTGGGGCATGTTGCGCAGGGCTTTGTACCGGCAATGCTCGCCCGCGAGGTGTTATTGCGCACTTCGCCGCTGAAGCCGGGTAAGTGGCTGTTTTTTATCGTAGTTTGCGTGTGCCTTGCAATAAGCGCTTTTTATGAGTTTATTGAGTGGTGGGTAGCACTGGCTTCCGGCAGCGATGCCGTGGCGTTCCTTGCGACGCAGGGCGATATCTGGGATACGCAATGGGATATGTTTCTGGCTTTTGCAGGGGCGGTTTCCGCACAGCTGCTGCTGGCAAACATGCATTTGCGACAGATGAGGCAGATGCATGTTTACATTGATTAGTCGGTTTTTTTTCGCTATAATTCGTTAATTCTGAAACGGGAAGAGTAAACCTACTCCTCCCGTTTTGCATATCTGCCATCTGTTCATGATGGACAAAGACTATACAATTTTTAATGCCGTAAAAACAAGGAGTTACTGTGTCACAAAACCTGCCCGCCATACTAGTACTTGCAGATGGAACCGTGTTTCGTGGCATGTCGATCGGAGCTTCAGGCCACACCGTGGCCGAGGTTGTATTCAACACTTCGATGACTGGCTACCAAGAGATCCTTACCGATCCGTCATACACCAAGCAAATCGTTACATTGACTTATCCGCACATCGGCAATTATGGTGTGAACGCTGAAGACGTAGAGTCCGGCAAGGTTTATGCGAGCGGTTTGATCATTCGCGATTTGCCGCTTACCCACAGCAACTTCAGAAGCACTCAATCTTTGCCTGAATACCTGGCAAGCAATAATGTAGTGGCAATTTCCGGTATCGATACGCGCAAACTGACACGTGTTTTGCGTGAAAAAGGTGCGCAGGCCGGCGCTATTATCGCCGGTGAAGCTGATGAGGCGAAAGCCCTGGCTTTGGCTAACGACCTGATCGCCGGCTTCCCCGGCATGGCTGGGCTGGATCTGGCTAAAGTCGTGACCTGCGAAAAGCCATACCAGTTTACTGAAGGTGAGTGGGTGCTGGGCCAGGGTTTTACCCAGGCACCTGAAGGCAAGTTTCATGTGGTTGCCTACGATTACGGCGTGAAACGCAATATCCTGCGCATGCTGGTTTCCCGCGGCTGTAAAGTGACTGTGCTGCCGGCGCAGGCCACAGCCGAAGAAGCGCTGGCGCTGAATCCTGATGGCGTATTCCTGTCTAACGGCCCAGGCGACCCTGAGCCATGCGATTATGCAATCAAGGCGATCAAGACCATTGTTGACAAAGGCGTGCCTACATTTGGTATCTGTCTCGGTCATCAGTTGCTGGCTTTGGCCAGCGGTGCAAAAACCGTAAAAATGAAGTTCGGCCACCACGGTGCAAACCATCCGGTGCAGGATGTGGAAACCAAGCGTGTTTACATCACCAGCCAGAACCACGGCTTTGCAGCCGATGCGGCAAGCTTGCCTGCCAATATCAAAGTGACCCATGTGTCATTGTTCGACGGCAGCCTGCAAGGGATCGCGCGCACCGATCAACCTGCGTTCAGCTTCCAGGGGCACCCTGAGGCGAGTCCAGGCCCTACTGAAATGAGTTATTTGTTCGACCGTTTCATTGGCATGATGCAGGAAAAACAAAAATAGCCACAGATAAACACAGATGAACACTGATAGATGCAGATGTTTATTTGGGTAAATCATCGGGTTATTGATTTTTAATGGATTTTAAGGGAAATAAAGCAAATAAATTTTAGAGTTTGAACATTTTTATCTGTGTTCATCTGTGTTTATCTGTGGCTAAATCATTATGGCAAAACGTACAGACATTAAATCTATTCTCATTATCGGCGCAGGCCCTATCGTCATCGGTCAGGCCTGTGAGTTTGACTATTCCGGTGCGCAGGCATGTAAAGCACTGCGTGAAGAAGGATACCGCGTGATCCTTGTGAACTCCAATCCGGCCACGATCATGACCGACCCGGAAATGGCTGATGCTACCTACATTGAGCCGGTGACCTGGCAGGTGGTGGAAAAGATCATTGAAAAAGAGCGCCCTGATGCGCTGCTGCCAACCATGGGCGGCCAGACGGCATTGAACTGTGCACTGGATCTGGACAAGCACGGTGTGCTTGAGAAATTCAACGTAGAGTTGATCGGCGCTTCCAAAGAGGCCATCGACAAAGCGGAAGACCGCCAGAAATTCAAGGACGCCATGACCAAAATCGGTTTGGGTTCTGCCCGTTCTGCGGTTGCGCATAGCATGGAAGAAGCCTTGCAGGTGCAAGCCACGATTGGCTACCCGGCAATTATCCGCCCATCATTTACCATGGGCGGCAGTGGTGGCGGTATTGCTTATAACCGTGAAGAATTCATTACGATCTGTGAACGCGGCCTGGATGCATCGCCTACCAGCGAGCTATTGATTGAAGAGTCATTGCTGGGCTGGAAAGAATACGAAATGGAAGTGGTGCGCGACTCTGCGGACAACTGCATCATCATCTGCTCAATCGAAAACCTGGACCCGATGGGCGTACATACCGGCGATTCGATCACCGTAGCACCGGCGCAAACGCTGACTGATAAAGAGTACCAGATCATGCGTAATGCCAGTCTGGCTGTGCTGCGCGAGATCGGCGTTGATACCGGCGGTTCCAACGTGCAGTTCGCGATCAATCCGAACGATGGCCGCATGATCGTCATCGAAATGAATCCGCGCGTGTCACGTTCATCTGCACTAGCCTCTAAAGCAACCGGCTTCCCGATTGCCAAAGTAGCCGCAAAGCTGGCGGTAGGGTTTACGCTGGATGAACTGCGCAATGAGATCACCGGCGGTGCAACACCTGCATCTTTCGAGCCTAGCATCGATTACGTGGTGACTAAAGTGCCGCGTTTTGCGTTTGAGAAATTCCCGCAGGCAGATAGCCGCCTGACCACGCAGATGAAATCTGTGGGTGAAGTGATGGCTATTGGCCGCACTTTCCAGGAATCATTCCAGAAAGCCATGCGCGGCCTGGAAGTCGGCGTGGATGGCCTGGATGAAAAAACCACAGACTTGGACACCATCACCAAGGAAATCGGTGTGCCTGGCCCTGAGCGCATCTGGTACGTGGGCGATGCGTTCCGCATGGGACTGAGCGTTGATGAGGTGTTCGATATTTCAAAAATCGACCGCTGGTTCCTGGTGCAGCTTAAAGACATCATTGACCGTGAGCAGGCGTTAAAAGGCAAGAACCTTGCCGACCTGGACAAGGCTGCTTTGCTGCAGCTCAAGCGCCGCGGTTTCTCTGACCGCCGTCTGGCTAAGCTGATGGATACTGACCAGCATGCAGTGCGTGCCTACCGTCAGGCTTTGCATGTGCGCCCTGTGTACAAACGTGTCGATACCTGTGCCGCAGAGTTTGCAACCAATACCGCATACATGTACTCAACCTATGAAGAAGAGTGCGAAGCGCAGCCATCAGACAAGAAAAAAATCATGGTATTGGGCGGTGGCCCGAACCGTATCGGCCAGGGTATCGAGTTCGATTACTGCTGTGTACATGCCGCGTTTGCCATGCGCGAAGATGGCTATGAAACCATCATGGTGAACTGTAACCCTGAAACGGTTTCAACCGATTACGACACCTCAGACCGTTTGTACTTCGAGCCGGTGACGCTGGAAGATGTGCTGGAGATCGTTGCGCTGGAAAAACCGGTAGGCGTGATTGTGCAGTACGGCGGCCAGACTCCATTGAAACTGGCGCGTGACCTGGAAAAAGCCGGCGTGCCTATCATTGGTACCACGCCGGATGCGATTGACATGGCTGAAGACCGTGAACGCTTCCAGAAGATGCTGCACGAATTAGGCTTGAAGCAGCCGCCAAACCGTACTGCACGTACCGAACAGGAAGCGCTGCGTCTGGCTGGTGAAATCGGTTATCCGCTGGTGGTGCGCCCTTCATACGTGCTGGGCGGCCGTGCGATGGAAATCGTGCAGGAGCAAAGCCAGCTTGAGCGCTATATGCGTGAAGCGGTTAAAGTTTCAAATGAATCACCGGTGCTGCTGGACCGGTTCCTGAATGATGCACTGGAAGTGGATGTAGATGCATTGTCTGACGGTGAGGAAGTGATCATCGGCGGTATCATGGAGCACGTTGAGCAAGCGGGTGTTCACTCCGGTGACTCGGCATGTTCATTGCCGCCATACAGCCTGTCAGCAAAACTGCAGGATGAACTGCGCGTGCAGACCAAGCAGATGGCAAAAGCCTTAGGCGTGGTTGGTTTAATGAACGTGCAGTTTGCGATTCAGGGCGAGACCGTCTATGTACTGGAAGTCAATCCGCGTGCTTCACGTACTGTACCGTTCGTGTCCAAGGCTTGTGGCTTGCAGCTGGCTAAAGTAGCTGCACGCTGCATGGTCGGCCAGTCACTTGTATCACAAAATGTGACGCGTGAAATTGTGCCGCCGTTCTACTCAGTGAAAGAGGCGGTGTTCCCGTTCATCAAGTTCCCAGGTGTAGATACTATTCTTGGTCCTGAGATGAAGTCTACCGGTGAAGTCATGGGCGTGGGCAGCACGTTTGCCGAAGCGTTCCTGAAATCACAATTGGGAGCTTCAACCAAGTTGCCTGAAGGCGGTCGTGCATTTATCAGTGTGCGTAAAGAAGACTATGCAAAAGTGGTTGAAATTGCGCAGCAGCTTGACCGTCTTGGTTTCGAACTGGTTGCAACCAAAGGCACTGCAGCAGCGCTGGCAGCCAATGGCTTGAAAGTGCAGCCGGTGAATAAAGTGGCCGAAGGTCGTCCGCATATTGTCGACATGATCAAAAACGGTGATATCAGCTTCATCGTGAATGTGACTGAAGACAAGCGTGCTGTTGCGGACTCATATGAAATCCGCCGCAGCGCACTGCAGAATAAAGTGACTTACTACACAACGATCGCGGGTGCCAAAGCTGCGTGTATCGGCATGGCACACATGCAGGAGATACAAGTTGAGTCATTGCAGAACTTGCATAAACAACTGAGCTAAAATAAACTTAGCCTAATTCGTAAAAGAACTAATTTTTACTTTTGAAACCACGCTCATGTGAGTGTGGTTTATTTTTTATATGAGGTAGTATATGGCATTGAGTCAATTTCCAGTCACCGTGCGTGGTGCAGAGTTACTTAAAGAAGAATTACAGCGCCTGCGCGGTGTGGACAGGCCGAATATCATTCAGGCAATTGCCGAAGCGCGTGCACAGGGCGACCTGTCAGAAAATGCAGAATATGAAGCTGCAAAAGAACGTCAAAGTTTTATCGAAGGCAGGATTGCCGAGCTGGAAGCCAAGCTGTCAAACTTACAGGTGATTGATCCGAGAACCCTGAATGCTGAAGGGCGCGTAGTGTTTGGCGCAACCGTCAATATCGAAGACCTGGATTCCGGTGATAACAAAACCTATCAAATCGTCGGTGAAGATGAAGCCGACATTAAAAACGGCAAGATTTCGGTAAGCTCGCCGATCGCACGCGGCTTGATTGGCAAGCTGGCAGGTGATGTTGCCGAGATTTCAGCACCAGGCGGCATTAAAGAGTACGAAGTGCTGGATGTGCTGTATATTTAAGACGTGTCGTATATTTAACCAGGGGTATCCAATATGGCTTACAGGCTATCATTAATCATGGTGACATTATGGGCTGGCGCACTTTGGTCTGCCGGTATCAGCGCTTATGTATTGTTCGATAGCCTGCAGGATAAGCAGTTGGCCGGTATGCTCGCCGGCAAGTTATTTACCGTCGTGACCTATATCGGCATGGTAAGCGCGTTCTATCTGCTGATCCACCGTCTGGTGCAGGATGGAACTGCTGCATTAAAACAGGCATTTTTCTGGGCGGTATTCGTGATGCTGCTTTTGGTGCTGGCCGGGCATTTCGGCATTCAGCCCATACTGGAGAACCTGAAAGCGCAGGCTTTGCCCGCAGATGTGATGCAGAGCGTATTTGCAGACCGCTTCAGGAGCTGGCATGGTATCGCCAGCGTGGCTTATCTGGTTGAATGCCTGCTGGCTTTTGTTGTTGTGCTGAAATCGCGATAAAATTTTTTCCACGATATACATTTTTATATCGTGGGAAAAGCAGGTTTTCTGTGACTAAAGTTTTGGAATAACGATTTTTGCACTTTCTTTCACAGTGCTGCTTGGACGGTAAAATACTAACTGTTTGCCGATATGATGCACCGCGATAGCGCTGGTTTGTTTGCAGATGTCATCAAATATGGCTTTGCGTGCGGTGCGATCATCGCCAGCAACTTGCACTTTGATAAGCTCATGCGCGTTCAGGTTGAGCTCGATCTCTTTAATGACATTTTCTGTGAGTCCGTTATTGCCTATCATGACAACAGGGTTCAGGCTGTGAGCCAGGCCGCGCAGGTGGGCGATTTGTTTGGTGCTTAATTTCATTATTTTCTAACCGTATTTGATAGTCGTTCATTTTAACATGATATTAGCCAGTGCCTAAATCGGCAAAAGCAAACACAATATGAAACCCTCTAGAACCAGTAAAGCATGGATGCAGGAGCATCTTAACGACCCCTATGTAAAGCTTGCGCAGAAGGAAGGCTACCGTGCCCGTGCCGCCTACAAGCTGATGGAAATCGATGATAAGGATAAGCTGATCAAGCCTGGCATGACGGTGGTCGACCTGGGCTCCGCTCCCGGCAGCTGGTCGCAGGTAGCCGTGCAGCGTTTAAAGGGGCAGGGCAAGGTCATTGCGCTGGATATCCTCGACATGCAGCCGATAGGCGGCGTGACTTTCATACAGGGCGACTTTCGCGAGGAGTCGGTGTTGAGGGTGCTGGAAGAAAAAATAAATAAAACACCGGTTGACCTTGTAATTGCAGATATGGCCCCCAATATCAGTGGTGTTAAAGATGTTGACCAGGCTGGCGCCGCCTATTTAACGGAGCTGGCGCTTGATTTTAGTAAGGACTGGCTGAAACCTGGCGGCAATTTTCTGGTCAAGGTATTTATAGGCGCCGGATTTGAAGAAATCCTGCAGAATATGCGCCAGATGTTTGATAAGGTTGTAACACGCAAGCCTAAAGCTTCGCGTGACAGAAGTAGCGAAGTTTATTTGCTGGGGTTGGGGCGCAAACCTTAAATTTTGGTATAAGCTACTCATAAATCACAAGTATTGTTGTTGATATAAGGAATGGAATTTTGAACAACGTGTTTAAGAATGTTGCGATCTGGTTGGCCATTGCGATGGTGCTGATGGCGATCTTTAATCTGTCCGGCGTTAAGAATAGCGCAGATAACCAAGTCGTATATTCCCAATTTATTCAGGATGTTAAAGACGGGCGCGTTGCCAAAGTGCAGATCGACGGACGCGTGCTGCGCGTAACCGGTCAGGATGGCAAGAAGTTCAATACCTATGCACCTACAGATCCTTGGCTGGTTTCTGATTTACTTAAATATAACGTGACGGTTGAGTCCAAACCTGAAGAAGAGCAGTCCCTGCTCATGAGCATGTTCGTTTCATGGTTCCCGATGATTTTGCTGATCGGGGTGTGGATATTCTTCATGCGCCAGATGCAGGGCGGCGGCAAGGGCGGCGGGCCGTTTTCTTTCGGAAAAAGCAAGGCGCGCCAGCTTGATGAAGCCAATAACCCGACCACATTCGCCGATGTCGCAGGTTGCGATGAAGCCAAAGAGGAAGTGTTTGAACTGGTGGAGTTCCTGCGCGACCCGACCAAATTCCAGAAGCTGGGTGGTCGTATCCCGCGTGGCGTGCTGATGGTAGGCCCTCCTGGTACAGGTAAAACCCTGCTGGCGCGTGCGATTGCCGGTGAGGCAAAAGTACCTTTCTTTACCATTTCAGGTTCCGATTTTGTGGAAATGTTTGTCGGCGTCGGTGCATCGCGCGTACGTGACATGTTCGAAACTGCCAAAAAGAACTCACCGTGCATTATCTTTATTGATGAGATCGATGCGGTTGGTCGCAGTCGCGGTGCAGGCACCGGCGGCGGTAATGATGAGCGTGAACAGACGCTGAACCAGCTTCTGGTCGAGATGGATGGCTTTGAAGCCAGCTCAGGTGTCATCGTGATTGCCGCTACCAACCGTGCCGATGTGCTGGATAAAGCGCTGTTACGGCCAGGCCGTTTTGACCGCCAGGTGATGGTTGGCTTGCCGGACATTAAAGGCCGCGAACAGATTCTGATGGTACACATGCGCAAAGTGCCTATCGATCCTGACGTTAAAGCCGATATTCTGGCGCGTGGTACGCCAGGCTTCAGCGGTGCTGATCTGGCCAACCTTGTTAATGAGGCTGCCCTGTTTGCTGCGCGCCGTAATAAACGTACCGTGGATATGCAGGATTTTGAAGATGCAAAAGATAAAATCTTCATGGGTCCGGAGCGTAAATCCATGGTGATGCGTGAAGACGAGCGTCGCAATACGGCTTATCACGAATCAGGCCATGCGGTTGTGGCTGAACTGCTGCCGAAAGCGGACCCGGTACATAAGGTGACTATCATGCCGCGCGGCTGGGCTTTGGGTCTGACATGGCAGTTGCCTGAGTTCGACCGTATCAGTAACTATAAAGACAAGATGCTCGAAGAAATTTCGATTCTGTTCGGCGGCCGCATTGCGGAAGAAGTGTTCATGCACCAGATGTCTACCGGCGCATCCAATGACTTTGAGCGTGCAACCAAACTGGCACGCGACATGGTAACGCGTTATGGTATGAGTGATGCGCTGGGCACCATGGTGTATGCGGGCAATGAGCAGGATTCATTCTTCGGCAGCATGAGCTCCAAAACAGTGTCTGAGGCCACGCAGCAGAAAGTTGATGCGGAAATTCGCCGTATCCTGGATGAGCAATATGCGCTTGCACGCAGGCTGATTGAGGAAAATCGCGATAAGGTAGAGGCGATGGCGGCAGCCCTGTTGGAGTTTGAAACAATTGATGCTGATCAGATCGGCGATATTATGGCAGGTTTGCCGGTACGCCAGCCCAAACCGCCTCAAAGCAAGATCCCTCCTGCGGCAGGTTCTGCCAGCCCCGGGCCAACTGCCGCAACGGCACCGCAGCCAAGTGCAAAAACCGAATAGCTGCCGGACTGATTTAATGCTGATGTAAATATCGCTGATGTAAATAAAAAGGGCTAGTTAACTAGCCCTTTTTATTGAGTATAATTAAGCATGAACATCAATACCCAATTTCTCTGCGGAAGATTCCAGCTTGATTTGACGCGGCCCCAGGTGATGGGGATCGTAAACGTCACTCCTGATTCGTTTTCTGATGGCGGCAAGTATTCTTCCGTCAATCTGGCCGTAGAGCATGCATTAAAACTCATTGCTGAAGGCGCGGATATTCTGGATATAGGCGGAGAGTCCACCCGTCCCGGCGCTGAGCCCGTAAGCCTGGAGGAGGAGCTCAGGCGCGTGGTTCCGGTGATTGAAGCCTTAAGCAAAGTCACCACCGTACCGCTTTCTATCGATACCTATAAGCCTGAGGTCATGCGCGCAGCCATTGTAGCCGGTGCGGACATTGTGAATGATATATGTGCGCTGCGCGAAGACGGGGCGCTTGAAATTGTCGCCGCCAGTAATGCCGGTGTTTGCCTGATGCACATGCAGGGCGTGCCGCAGACCATGCAGCTTAACCCTCAATATGAAGATGTGGTGGCCGAAGTGAAGCAGTTCCTGGCTGACAGGGTAGAGGCATGCCTGGCGCACGGCATCGCAAGCGAGCGCATTACGCTTGACCCCGGTTTCGGCTTTGGCAAAACCACTGCCCATAATGTTGCACTGATACAGCACCTGGATCGTTTTGCAGAGTTGGGGTTTCCGCTGCTGGTGGGGTTGTCGCGTAAATCGGTGCTGGGCAGGATAGCCGGTGGGGATGAGCAGCAGCGCCTGCATGCCGGTCTTGCCGCTTCGGTGATTTCTGTGATGAAGGGTGCGAAGATTGTACGGGTACATGATGTGAAGGCAACGGTGGATGCGCTTAAAGTGGTAGCTGCGGTAATGTAATGCAGGTGCATGGAAGTTAACTGGTCGGTCTCGCCCGACAGGCGAGTTACTTTCTTATGTTTATTTGTAACCGTAAAGGGCATGTCCGCCAAGTACCCGCTGCCTTGCAGCGATCTTGGCGCCAAAAGTAACCAAAGAACAGGGCACTCCCTACCGCTCACACTTTGCTTGCCAGTTTACTGGCTTAGCAAATTGGGGAAGCCAAATGCTGGCTCAGACAGCCGCTTGCCGAAACCTCCCAGTAAGCCTGCGCTACTCAGCGCGGAAGCAGGGGAGATGTGAAAATTGAAATAGTTGTGATAAGTTGAGAAAACAGCAATGACAAAAAAATATTTTGGTACGGATGGTATTCGTGGCCGTGTTGGGGATGCACTTATCACGCCTGAATTTGTGATGCGCCTGGGCTATGCGGCCGGTCATGTGCTGACCAATATGGATAGCCATCTGGCAAAAGGCGCGCATCCTGCGGTGCTGATTGGCAAGGATACCCGCATTTCCGGTTATATGTTCGAAGCGGCATTGGAGGCCGGCCTGTCTGCGGCAGGCGTTGATGTGCTGCTGACCGGCCCGATGCCCACGCCGGCTGTGGCTTACCTGACCCGTGCGCTTCGGGCGCAGGCGGGTATTGTGATTTCAGCATCGCATAACCCGTATTACGATAACGGCATCAAGTTCTTTTCAAGCCAGGGTACTAAACTGCCCGATGATGTGGAACATGCCATCGAGGCGGCGCTGGACGAGCCGATGCAAGTGATGGAATCCGCCAGGCTGGGCAAGGCGCGCCGTATCGATGATGCCGCCGGCCGTTATGTCGAGTTCTGCAAGAGCACTTTCCCCAACCACCTGGACCTGCGCGGGCTGAAGATTGTATTGGATTGCGCGCATGGTGCAACCTATCATGTAGCGCCGCCGGTATTTCATGAGCTGGGCGCCGAGATCGTTGCAATCGGCAATAAACCTGATGGTCTCAATATCAATGAGCAGGTCGGCTCCACCCATCCGCAGGCCTTGCAGAAAGCGGTTGTTGAACACGGTGCCGATCTGGGTATCGCATTTGACGGCGACGGCGACCGCGTGATGATGGTTGCCGCCGATGGGCAGCTGCTGGATGGCGATCAACTGCTGTACATCATTGCTGCTGCACGTCAGCAGGAGGGGGCTCTGGCGGGTGGCGTTATCGGTACGCTGATGACCAACCTGGCGCTGGAACATAGACTGGCAGCGATGCATATTCCTTTTGCACGCGCCAAGGTCGGTGACCGTTATGTGCTGGAACTGCTCAACCAGAACGGCTGGCAATTGGGCGGTGAGAATTCAGGCCATATCCTGACGCTGGATAAACACAGCAGCGGCGATGGCATTATTGCCGCCCTGCAGGTGCTGCATGCACTCATGCAAAGCGGTAAAACCCTGAACCAGCTGCTTGCGGAGATTCCGCTGTATCCACAAGTGCTGATTAATGTAAAAACCGCCAAAAAGATTGACCTGGCTAATCACGCCGAAATCCAGGCTGCGGTGAAATCTGCCGAAGATGCACTTGCCGGCAGTGGCCGGGTGCTGCTGAGGGCTTCTGGCACTGAGCCGAAAATCCGCGTGATGGTAGAGGGTGAGAACCAGCAGCAGGTACAGGCGCTGGCAGAGAGAATCGCAGAAACCGTGGCTGCCGCGGCAGCCTGATTGCGGCAGTTTCCGTGCGGCGCACTGCAAACGAGTGCGCCCTGCGAGCTTTTTGATTCTCCGGGGAGCATTGGGTATCCAGCGGGCTGGTCAGCACATAGGCGTTGTGTGCGGAAAACTTCATTTTATCTTCACAAAATATTCACATTGGCATGACAAGCTAGCTCCAATCCCATTTGGATTGGAGCTGAAAATGCCTTTTAAAATAAAAACATATCTGTATCGCATGCACCAGTTCGATAGCAATATGTGCGTGGCATTCAACCATACCAGCCAGTACCGGATGATACGTGACAGCTTCAGGCTGGTGAGCCGTCTTGGCGATGGTGTGTTCTGGTATGGCCTGATGTTTTCGATACTGATGTTCAAGGGCGGTGATGGCCTGCTGCCCGTGCTGCATATGGCCGCTGCCGGTTTGTGTGGTACCTTGCTTTATAAATGGCTGAAAGCCAAGACTCTGCGTCCGCGGCCATATCAGGTGCGGCAGGAAATTAACATGGCGGCGATGCCTCTGGATAAGTTCAGCTTTCCATCCGGCCATACGCTGCATGCGGTTTTGTTCAGCGTGATCGCGCTTAACTACTACCCTCAGTTATCGGTGATATTGCTGCCGTTTACATTCATGGTGGGCTTGTCTCGCGTGGTGCTTGGACTGCACTATCCCAGCGATGTTGTGGCCGGCGCGTTGATCGGCTCCACGGTTGCCGGCTTGTCTTTCCTGCTTGTGCCTGTGTTTTTGTAAGAGCCGTGTTTTGCCTTTCATGACCCAAGTCTTTATTCTTGCTGTCATATTCATGAAACTGTCATAAAGCTTGCCTATATTGGCTGTGTTAAATGGTGAGGCCAGGTTCGAATGAAAATCCTATATATCTCAGATGTTTATTTCCCGCGTATCAATGGTGTTTCTACCTCCATACGTACTTTTGTTAAACAGATGCAAAGCCTGGGGCATGAGGTGCATCTGATTGCGCCGGACTACGCGGCCGCTACCGAAGATGAGGGCTGGATCAAACGCATTCCCGCGCATAATATCTATTTCGATCCTGAAGATAAATTAATGAAGTGGAGTGCGGCGATGCAGAAGTTGCCAGAGCTGCGCCGCGAAAACTACGACCTGATCCATGTGCATACGCCTTTTGTTGCGCATTACCTGGGGCTCAGGCTTGCGCGCGAATTGAATGTGCCTTGCGTTGAAACCTACCATACCTTCTTTGAAGATTATCTGCATCATTACCTGCCGTGGATTCCAAAGCTGATGGCACGCGGTATTGCGCGCATGATTTCAAAACGGCAGTGCAATGCAGTGGATGCGATCGTTGCGCCATCAGCGCCAATGCTGAGCGTGCTGCGTGCGTATGGCGTAAAAGCGGCTGCTGAAGTGATCGCCACCGGGTTGCAGGAACATAGCTTCAAAGAGGCGGATGGAGAAGCTTTCAGGATCAAGTATGGCATTCCCCTGGATCGTCCGATGTTATTGTTCGTCGGACGGGTGGCCTTTGAAAAGAATATCGGCTTTTTACTTGAAATGACGAAAGTGCTGCTTGAACGGCATCCGCAAGCGCTGCTGGTGGTAGCCGGGCAAGGACCCGCCGAAAAAAGCCTGCATCAGCAGGCCAAAGCGCTGGCACTGGATAGCAATATAAAATTTATCGGCTACCTTGACCGCAACACGGAGCTGAATGCGTGCTATCAGGCTGCCGATATATTCGTGTTCTCCTCAAAAAGCGAGACACAAGGATTGGTATTGCTTGAAGCCATGGCGCAAGGTACACCGGTGGTTGCGATTGCCGAACTGGGAACGGCTTCAATCCTGGTGGAAGGACAAGGCGCCTTGATCGCGCCGGACCATATCGAAGGTTTTGCCGAGAAAGTGCACCAGCTGCTGAAATATCCGCAAGACCGCTATGAACTAGGCAAGGCGGCACTGGTTTATGCAAGCGAGAATTGGACTGCAAAATTGCAGGCAGAGCGCATGCTGAATTTTTATCACCATCTTAAAAGCGGCCAGCAGGAGAATAAGCAGCAGATGCGGTTTGCGGCATCCCTGGCCAAGAGTAAGCAGGTGAACGTCGAGTTCTGAGCGTTCTGGCATCTGTAAACAGCTTCGCTTGTATAGTCTGCTCATAGGCGAGTATAGTGAACGTATCGAAGTCAATCGCTTTGGCACACGCGTAAGGAGGGAGTTATGTCTGTCCATGTTCAGGCTATCAAGGCGCTCACGCCTGCTGATTACCTCATGATTGAAAAAGAACATCGACTACTGGAGAAGTTCCTGACCGACCTCAGGGATGCCTGCGCTTGCAGCAAGCAGGAAAAACTGCCGGACTGCAGTCGTTGTGATTACGAAAAGCAGACCTCGTGCCAAGGGCGCCTGCCATCGTTCCTGTATTATGTGATTGACCTTGCGGCTGACCATTTTGATCATGAAGAAGCCATTATGTTAAAGCGGCCCCATGTGACGGAAGATTATGAGTATTACCGTATGCACAAGCTTGCCCATGCCGAGATCATGCATAAGCTGAATGCACTGGTCGATGAATGCTTTGCGCTGGATCGTGAGGCCAATACTGCCGAAATCTATATCCGTTTTTACCAAAAGCTTTCGAGCATGTTTGAAGAACATGACCGGTCTTTTGATGACCCTTTTATTCTATCGACTAAAACCTGACACACGGCCCTGTAATTTAAGGATCAGGCTGCGCTAATTGAGGTTGCTCCAGGAGAGCGGGTCGAATGGCCGGCTCTGGCGCCTGAGTTCATAATATAAGCCGTTAGTTTCATTGCCGCCGCTATTGCCGACATAGGCAATCGCATCACCGCCGCGTACGCTGTCGCCGGCCTGTTTCAGAATAGCCTGGTTATTGCCATACAGGCTCATATAGCCGTCACCGTGGTCTACGATAATCAGGTTGCCGAAACCCCTTAACCAGTCGGAAAAAACAACACGGCCACTTGCCACAGACCTGACTTCCGCGCCTTCATTGGCTTTGATGAACAGGCCTTTCCATGAAATGCCGCTATCCGCACGGTTGGCGCCAAACCTGTTAGTCACATCGCCGCGCACCGGCAGCCTGAGTTTGCCTTTGAGGGCAGCAAAGTTGATGCCGGACAAAGCGTCAGTAGGCAATGCGTCGTTGCTTGCCACGACTTGATTGGCGGGCGTGCTGCTTTCACTGGAAGCCGTTGCAGGCGATGGGCTGTTTTTCCTGGCCTGGCTGTTCCTGGCAGGTTTTGGTTTGGCCGGAACGATCTTAGCCAGGCGTTCAACCAGTTGAGCCAGCCGTTTTTCGTCGCGGCTCAACTTTTTGATTTCATCGCGCTGGCTCGCGATCTGCTGCGAAAGTGATTTAACCACTTTTGATTTTTCTGATTTCTGTTGCTGAAGCTCGCGGCGCTCTTCGATCTGCCTGTTCTTGAGTTCAGCGACTTCCTGCAAGGCGGCAGCGGTTTCTTCATTAAGCCTGCTGATCTTTGTCAGGTTGTCCTGCATCTGTCTGATGGTTTCAGCGCGTGTTTTTGCGATATATGAAAAATAGTGCACGTCGCGTGCGATCTGGCTGGGCTTTTCACTTTGCAGAATCATACGCAGATAGCTTTGCTGGCCATATACATATTGCTGGTAAAGTTGGCCGCTCAGTAATTTCTGTTGCTGTGCCAGCGCCTGGTTGGTAGCATTTGAGTCAGCCTGCAGGTTGTTCAGCAGCTTCTTGTTTTCCTGCTGGCGCTGATTGATTTCATAGAGTTTCTTATTGGCCTCGCTAATGGCAATTTCACTTTCCTTCAAGGCGTCGGCAGCGTCTTTGTGCGCCTCCTGTGAGCTGTTAAGCTCTTTTTTGAGTGATTCCAGGCGTTCATGCACATCGCTTAATGCGCGCTTGGTCTGTTCAGGTTTCTTTTCTGCCATCGTCAGCGGCGCATACAGCAGGGCTGCGGCCATCAAGGTCGCACAGGCTGCTGCTTGTAACAGAGGGTATCGCTTCATTGTGATTGGTATTGTGAATCGCCCGGCTTGGAATCAGTTTTTGAGCTGTAACAGATTCTTGCCCGTCATTTCGGCTGGCTGGCTCAGTCCCATCATGTGCAGCAGGGTGGGGGCAAGGTCAGATAATGCGCCGTTGTCATTCAGGACGGCTTTCCTGCCGATGTACATGAGCGGGACAAGGTTGGTGGTGTGCTGGGTGTGTGGCTGGTGGTTGGCAGGGTCATACATCTGCTCTGCATTGCCGTGGTCTGCCGTGATCAGCACTTCGCCGCCTATGCTCTGCATTGCATTCACTACGCGGCCGATGCAGGTATCCAGCGCTTCAACCGCAGCGGTGGCCGCTTTCAGGTTGCCGGAATGGCCCACCATGTCGCAATTGGCATAGTTGCAGATGATGGCATTGTACTTTTTGCTGAGGATGGCTTCCTCAAGTCTGTCGGTTACCTCAAACGCGCTCATTTCCGGCTGCAGGTCATAGGTCTCGACTTTGGGCGACGGCACCAGGATCCTGTCTTCACCCTCAAACACGGTTTCTTCGCCGCCGTTAAAGAAAAACGTGACGTGCGGGTATTTCTCGGTTTCCGCAATGCGCAGCTGCGTCAGCCCTGACGTCGATAAATATTCACCGAAGGTGTTGCTGACCTGCTGTGGCGGAAAGATGACAGTGGCTTTAGTCTCTTTTTTGTCATACATGGTCAGTGTGAAGTAACCCGCCAGTTTAGGTACATGGCGGCGGTGAAATCCGTCAAACTCTTCCGCCAGCAGTGCATGCGTGAGCTGGCGTGCGCGGTCGGAGCGGAAATTCATGAATACAACTACATCGCCGTCTTCCAGTTTTACCGGTGCTTCGCCCGGCTTGCGGATAGCTGTCGTCTTGACAAATTCATCATTCTCGCCGCGTGCGTAAGCGTCCTGCAGGCCTTTGGCTGCGGTTTCTGCCGTGAACTCGCCTTCACCTTCCGTAAAGAGCTTGTAGGCAGCCTCGACACGCGGCCAGCGTTTATCGCGGTCCATGCCGAAAAAGCGGCCGCTGATAGAAGCGATTTTTGCCGTGCCAGATTTTCTGCACTGTTGTTCCAGCGCATCGATAAACGGTGCTGCGCTGACCGGAGGGGTGTCGCGTCCGTCAAGGAATGCATGAACGTAGATTTTATCAAGCCCGAGCCTTGCCGCCATTTCTACCATTGCATATATGTGATCCTGATGGCTATGTACACCACCATCTGACAGCAGGCCGAAGATATGCAAAGATTTATGATTGTTCTTGATGGCGAGGAGGGCTGCCTTCAGTTCGGGATGCTCAAAGAACTCGCCGCTTGCAATGCTGTTGTTGATACGCTCAAAGTCCTGAAACACGATGCGTCCGGCACCGATATTGAGGTGGCCGACTTCCGAGTTGCCCATCTGCCCATCCGGCAGGCCAACATAATGTTCCGAGGCGTTGATCAGTGTGTGCGGAAAATTATTCCATAATGCATCCAGGTTCGGTTTTCTGGCCTGGGCAATCGCGTTGTCTTTAATTTCCTCACGGTAACCGAAGCCATCTAAAATGAGCAGACATACTGGAGTAGTATTTGTGGGTGACATAGTGTTCGCCTTGACAATTCATCATATAATTTATGGTCGTATACCCACTATTTTAGCCTAATTACACGTAAAATCTGACTATAAATTTTTAGTGTGATTATGAGTGTGACCATGATCTGGCTGATGCGTTATACGTACATGTGATTCAAATATTGAAAGGTGTTAAGTGGAATTTTTTAAAGAAAATGTTTTATTGATCGGTCTGGCTCTGGGCTCTGGCATGATGCTGTTGCTGCCGTCATTCAAAAAAGGCGCAGGCGGGGCGCTGAACCTGAGCACGGCTGAAGCGATCAACCTGATTAACCGTAACCACGCACTGGTGCTCGACGTGCGCAATGATGCCGAATTTGCAAGCGGGCATATTGTAGACGCCAAGCACATTCCCTTGGATAAACTCGCAGAACGCCTGACAGAGTTAAATAAATATAAAGACAAACCGATACTGGTGAATTGCCAGCGTGGTGCGCGCTCAGCCAAAGCCTGCGAGATCCTGCGCAAAGCCGAATTTAAGCAGGTGAATAACCTGCAAGGCGGCCTGGATGCATGGCTTACGGCCAAGTTACCTGTGGTAAAGACGTAATCATGGCCAATATTCTCATGTATACCTCGGCAGTATGCCCTTACTGCATGAATGCAGAACGTTTGCTGGCCAGTAAAGGCGTCAGGGAGATCAATAAGGTGCGCGTAGACCTGGAGCCTGAAAAGCGCAGTGAAATGATGGAGAGGACCGGACGCCGTACCGTGCCGCAGATTTTCATTGATGATCGCCATATCGGCGGCTTTGATGATTTGCGTGCGCTGGATCTGGCGGGCGGGCTGGATCCGCTGTTGGCTTAATGCAGCCAAGTCAAGGACTGCTGAGTAAAGTCTGCTAAAATAGCGGCTGATTTTTTGGCGGTTTACTCATTAACCTATTCAATTAACATTTTTTAAGTAGAAAATCATGGCACAAGAAGATAACAACGCAGCACAGGAACAAGCACAGCAACCAGGTTTCAGTATCGAGAAGATTTACGTTAAGGATGTTTCTTTAGAGATTCCTCACGCGCCACAAATTTTCACGGATCGCACTCAACCTCAGGTCAGCATTGAACTGGGCAATTTCGCACAGCAAATCGAAGAAAATGTATTCGAAGTTGCAATCAAAGTGACTGTGACTTCAAAAATCGCCGATAAAACGGTATTTCTGGTAGAAGTGACACAAGCAGGTATTTTCCAGATCAGCAATGTGCCGGCGGAAAATATTGAATTGATCGTTGGCATCACCTGCCCGAATATCCTGTTCCCATATGCACGTGAAAGCGTATCCGACCTGATCGTGCGCGCAGGCTTCCAGCCGGTGCTGCTGAACCCGATCAATTTTGAAGCGTTATTTGCCCAGCAAAAACAGCAACAGGCTGCGCAGGCTTAAGCAGTTCGGCACTCCGGATCATGTTTCATTTTGGCGCAAGATCTATAACCGTACTCATCACTCTGATGCTGACGCCCTTGCTGGCGGAGGCATTGGAGTTTAAATCAGTCGCGGTGCCCAAAGCCGTACTCTACGATGCGCCTTCAGCTTCGGCAAAGAAAATCCTGCTACTTAGCCAGAACTATCCTGTTGAAGTTATCGTAAATCTCGGTGAATGGCTGAAAGTGCGTGATGCACAGGGCGCTATCAGCTGGGTAGAGGCCAAGCAGTTGTCCGACAGGCGAACTGTGATGGTGATCACCGCCAATGCTGAAATAAGGTCGGGTGCCGATGTTGCATCGAATTTACTTGCTACCGTAGACAAAGATGTCGTGCTGGAAATCGCCGACACCAAGCTTACTAATGGCTGGCTTAAAATTAAGCATCGTGATGGTATTACGGGGTTTGTTTTAATATCCTCGGTATGGGGATTTAATTAGATGGGCGCTTCTAGATGGTAACTGATTCAAAGGTTAAAACTCAGGCGGGTTTAAAAACTACGGATGCAAAAATTGCGGTACTCGGTGCCGGTGCCTGGGGTACGGCGCTCGCAATGAACCTGAGTCAGCGTCACCGTGTATCGCTATGGGCGCGTAATGCCGGCCATGTGTCCGGTATGCGCAAGGCGCGGGCAAACCCTTTATACCTCGGTGATTTTAAATTCAATGATCAGCTGTCGGTTGAAGATGATTTGCAGGCGGCGCTGGATGGTGCGGATCTGATCTTGTCCGTAGTGCCTACCGCGGGCTTTCGCGGCATCTTGAAAGACATCACGGCGCTGGGCTCTGACTTGCCGATTATCTGGGCACACAAAGGCCTGGAACCCGGTTCTGCCAAGCTGCCATATGAGGTGGCGCTGGAAGAGCTGGGCAGCACGCAGCGGTGGGGGGCGTTATCTGGTCCCAGTTTCGCCGCTGAGCTGGTGCGCGGCTTGCCGACTGCAGTCACGCTGGCGGCCAATAATCAGGAATTCTCCAATGAAGCTGCACAGCTGATTCACGGCGCCAACCTGCGTGTTTATAACACGACCGATGTTGTTGGCGTATCGGTAGGCGGTGCAGTTAAGAATGTGATGGCGATTGCCGCCGGTATTTCCGATGGCATGGGCTTCGGCAACAATGCGCGCGCTGCCATGATTACACGGGGGCTGGCTGAAATGACGCGCTTCGGTGTGGCTTTGGGTGCGTCTGCCGAAACGTTCATGGGGCTGGCAGGGGTTGGTGACCTGATACTGACCTGTACCGGCCAGTATTCAAGAAACCGTGAAGTCGGTTTGCAGCTTGCCAGCGGCAAAAGCCTGGCTGATATCCTGCAAGGCCTGGGACATGTGGCAGAAGGCGTGAACACCGCGCGGGAAGTCATGCGCCGTGCAGAAAGCCTTGGTGTGGATATGCCGATCACTTTTGAGGTGAATCAGGCATTGACGCATGGCAAGAGTGCGCAGGATGCTGTGATGGATCTGCTGGGGCGAGACCAAAAGCCTGAGGGTGTTTGATTTGATTGTATGACTCCAATTTGTTTCACGCCTAAATCCCCCTCACTCCCCCTTTTATAAAGGGGGAAGTCTTTTTGGGTGGTAGTCTAGCTTTGCTTAATTACTTTGATAATTTTGTAAATCTGTCAAAAACAGAATTAGTGGCGAGAGATAGTCTTCCCCCTTTGTAAAAAGGGGGAGTGAGGGGGATTTAAGATTTTCTCTTACCCGCCACCTCATTGATCACCTCCAACACCGCCGGCATTTCCAGTAGCACTTGTCGGTTATCAAACCTAAGCACCTGTAAGCCTGCATTTGCTAAATCAATATCTCGCTTTTGGTCATTAACTAAATGCGTAGTTTCAAAGTGCTGGCTTCCATCCAGCTCAATCACCAGCTTTACCGCAGGGCAGTAAAAATCCACGATATAAGACAGTAAAGGCTTTTGACGGTAGAACTGCAAGCCTTGAATTTGTTTGCGGCGGAGTCGGTGCCAGAGTGCCTGCTCAGCATCTGTCATGTTGAATCTGAGGGTGCGGGATAAGGGTTTAAGCTGTTGCTTGTAATGTTCCAATTTTTAAACGCCCTGTAAATTTCAAATCCCCCTCAATCCCCCTTTTGCAAAGGGGGAGGCGGTGTATTGATGAGCTTATTGTCAATGTAATTAAAATTGCTGATTTGCAATTTGAGAAAAATCAACTCCCTTTGAATTTTAATGCTTCCCCCTTTGCAAAAGGGGGATTGAGGGGGATTTAAACAATTAACCTCCGCCCTCAAACCCAATCTGCCGCCAGGCTTCGTACAACAGGATCGCGGCAGAATTCGATAAGTTCAGGCTGCGGCTATCTGGCAGCATAGGCAGCCTTACCCTATGTTCAGGGCTGAATTCAGCGCGTATATCTTCCGGCAGGCCGCGTGTTTCCGGGCCAAACACAAACACATCACCTTTTTCGAACTTGATATCTGCATGGCAGGTGCTGCCTTTGGTCGTGAGCGCAAACATGCGTCTGCCAGCCAATGCGGTTTTGCAGGCCTGCCAGTTTTCATGCACCTGCAGGCTGGCATATTCGTGATAATCCAGGCCTGCGCGTTTGAGCTGTTTGTCTTCCAGCGTAAAGCCCAGCGGCTTTACCAGATGCAGGTTTGCGCCGGTATTGGCGCACAGGCGGATGATGTTGCCGGTGTTGGGCGGGATTTCGGGTTCAAATAAAACGATAGTAAACATAGCGTCATGCGTCTTTAAATTAGTATTGCTTCGGTAAAGTCCTTGCAATCACCCAGCATTCTACATGCGCGGCGCCTGCTTGTTTAAGGGTTTTGGCTAATTCATTCAAGCTGGCGCCGCTGGTCATTACGTCGTCCACCAGTGCGATATTCAGTCCGTGCAGGTTTTTTTCACAGTTAAATACGCCGCGTATGTTCTTAATCCTGTCTTTTAATGGCAGGCTGGCTTGCGGTGGGGTCAGCTTGCTGCGCTGACATGCCTGGTAGTCCAGTGCTGTTCTGGTTTTTTTGCTGATGACTTTCGCAATTTCCAGGGCTTGGTTAAAGCCGCGCTGTTTCAGGCGCGTGGCATGCATGGGCATGGGAATGATCAAGTCGATGGCTGACTGGGGATGCATTTTATTCACCCACAATTCCGCAAAAGTGTTGGCCAGGTGCAGAGATTCTCTGTATTTATAGTGTTGTAATAATCTATCCAGCGGATAATCGTAGGTAAGCAGTGCGTGTGTGGCGTCAAAATGCGGCGGTGCGTTCAGGCAGTTGCCGCATAACAAACCGTTCGACAGCATCGCGCACTGAGGGCAGTGCGCGCCGGTATGCCAGGGCATGTCATTCAGGCAGCCATGGCAAATGCCGATACTGCCGCCGTTGTGGCTGGCACACAAAATACAGCTTTGTTTTAACAGTAAATCGAGCATGGTTGCTTAAATTTTAATCTATTGTTTAAAGTTTGCAGGCCTTTTTGTGGACAAGGTATAATCGCGTTTATTCAATACCTGATTAAATCTAGCGCAAGCTAATCAAAGGATAACACCATGCTCGAATCCGCAGCCAATTCAACCGCAGCTACCGAAGCTGTCATCAATACCGATAGCCTTAAAGCAAACCTGAATAAATCGTGTGATACCAATACAGTCAATCGCTGGAGTGTGGCTGATATTGTCGCATTATTTGAATTGCCTTTCAGCGATTTGATGTATCAGGCGCAAACCGTGCACCGCGAAAATTTTAACCCGAACGCGGTGCAGGTAAGCACCTTGCTTTCAATCAAGACCGGCGGCTGTTCGGAAGACTGCGGCTACTGCCCGCAGGCGGCGCGCTATCATACCGATGTTGAAAATGAGCCGTTGATGGCGCTGGATGATGTAGTGGCCGCGGCTAAAGAAGCCAAGGATAATGGTGCCAGCCGTTTCTGCATGGGCGCTGCCTGGCGTGGCCCTAAACAGCGCGATCTGGAGCCAGTGCTGAAAATGATTGCGGAAGTAAAAGCGCTGGGTCTGGAAACCTGCGCTACTCTGGGCATGCTGAAAGACGGGCAGGCTGAGCAGTTAAAAGAAGCTGGCTTGGACTATTACAACCATAATCTGGATACCGCGCCTGAATTTTATGGCGATGTGATTACCACTCGCACCTATCAGGACAGGCTGGATACCCTGGACCGCGTGCGTAGCCAGAACATCCACGTGTGCAGCGGCGGCATCATCGGCATGGGTGAAACCCGTGCGCAGCGTGCCGGCTTGCTGGCGCAGCTCGCCAACATGGAACAGCCGCCCGAGAGCGTGCCGATCAACTTGTTAACGCAAGTTGAAGGCACGCCTTTGCATGGTACTGAAGAACTGGACCATCTTGAATTCGTGCGCACGATTGCCGCAGCGCGGATTACCATGCCAACGAGTTATGTGCGCTTGTCTGCCGGCCGCCAAAGCATGAGCGAAGGCACGCAGGCCATGTGTTTCCTTGCCGGTGCCAACAGTATTTTTTACGGTGAAAAACTGCTTACTACCGGTAATCCGGAAGCGGATACCGACAAGAAGCTGTTTGCTAAATTGGGCATCAACAAAGTTTAAGAGGTAATTATTTATTGAGTGTCACTCCGTTTTACAACGGAATGACAGGATGAAAATTAAAGTTATCAATGTTAAACAGTCTAAAACTAGAACTTGAGCAGCGCAAAGCCAATGGCTTGCTGCGCCAGCGCCGCCTTCTGGATTCGCCGCAGGCCGAGCATATTGTCGCCAACCAGAAACCCTACCTGTCATTTTGCAGCAATGATTACCTGGGGCTGGCGAACCGCCCTGAATTGATTGCGGTAATGCAGAAGGCAGCGGGTGATTCCGGTGTCGGCAGCGGAGCTTCCAATCTGATTACCGGGCACCACCGTTATCATGATACGCTGGAAAAACAGCTGGCCAGTTTTGTAGAGATGCCGGCGGCTTTGCTGTTTTCCACCGGCTACATGGCGAACATCGGCGTGCTGGGTGCCCTGACAGGACGTGGCGATGCCATATTTGCCGATAAACTGAACCATGCCTGCCTGAATGACGGCGGCTATTTTTCCTACGCGGATTTTCACCGTTACCCGCATAACGATGTGGCCGCACTGGAAAAACTGCTTAAAGCCAGCACCGCTAAACACAAGCTGATTGCGGCCGATGCGGTATTCAGCATGGATGGCGACATTGCGCCCATTCCTGAATATCTGGCGCTGTGCGAAAAATATGATGCCTACCTGTATCTGGATGACGCACATGGCTTTGGTGTGCTGGGTGCGCATGGGCAGGGCAGCCTGAACCACTTCAATATCAAGTCGCCGCGCATTATTGTCATGGCGACATTAGGCAAGGCTGCCGGGGTGGCCGGTGCGTTTGTTGCCGGTGAGCAGGTGGTGATTGATTACCTGATACAGAAAGCCAAGAGCTATGTGTATTCAACACCTGCACCACCGGCGCTGTCGGCAACGCTGTCAGCTTCAGTACACTTGATTGAGCAGGGCGATGACCTGCGTGCCAACCTGTTTGCCTTGATTGCATACCTGAAAGCAAACCTGAAGCTTAAAAAATGGAAGCTGCTGGAATCAGACACCGCGATTCAGCCACTGGTCATCGGCGGCAATGAGGAGTCGCTGGCTGTCAGCGAGTACCTGCAGGCGCAGGGTATCCTGGTGCCGGCGATACGTCCGCCTACCGTGCCGGCCGGTACGGCAAGGCTGCGGATTTCATTATCGGCCGCCCATACCCTGGATGACGTTAAACAGCTGGTTGCGGCCATTCATCAGGCAGAAAGCGTATTATGAGCGTCACTCCCAATCATGTGCATATAGAAACCATAGGCGCCGGGCCCAATCTGGTGATGATTCACGGCTGGGGCATGAGTGGCGCGGTATGGCAGCCCCTGGTGAAGAAGCTCAGCAGGTTATTCACTTTGCACCTGGTTGATTTGCCCGGCATGGGCTTCAGCCGGCCAATTGAGCCGTTCCATCTGCATGCCGTCGCTGAAAAGGTGGCCGAGACGCTGCCGGCCGATGCTGATGTACTGGGCTGGTCACTGGGCGGGCAGGTAGCGATGCGCATCGCCCTGGACTATCCTGACCTGGTACGCAGGCTGGTGCTGGTGGGCGCGACGCCATGTTTCGTGAACAAAAGTTTTGATGCGGACAGCGCCGAGTACCACACGACCTGGGAAGCTGGCATAGACCCGGAAGTGTTCAGCAACTTTGCGGACAGCGTGAATGAAGACTACCACAAGACCATGACGCAGTTCCTGACCTTGCAGTGCATGGGCGCCAGCGATGCGCGCAGCACCGTGAAAATGCTGCGCAACAAATTCGCTGAACGTCCTGCGCCTTCATCGCAGGTTTTATTCCGGGCGCTGGATATATTGCTGGACACGGATCTGCGCGCCGAAGTCGGGCTGTTGCGAAAACCAACTTTGCTGATTCACGGTGATCGCGACACCTTGGCACCGGTGCAGGCCGCGCACTGGATGATGAAAACTTTACCGTTTGGTTTTTTACGTGTCATGGCGGGTGCCTCACATGCCCCGTTTTTATCGCATCAGGAGCATTTTATTGATGCTGTGGTGCAGTTTTTAGAGCCGCAGGCATAGTGATGATAGACCATTACCATATTGATAAAGCACGCGCGCGCCGCTCTTTTGGCCGCGCCGCAGAAACCTACGATGCCGCGGCCATTTTGCAAAAGCTGGTGCGCGAAGAAATGCTGAGCCGTCTGGATTTGGTGAAGCTGGAACCGCAGGTCATTCTGGATGCCGGTTGCGGCACCGGCCTTGCCAGCCATGCGTTACAGAAGCGCTATGCGAAATCGCAAGTGGTATCGCTGGATTTTGCCTACCCCATGCTGCAGAAAACACGCGCGACACGTACCCAGGCTGGTCTTGCTTCCCAGCTGAAATCCTTGTTCGGCGGTGCAAAGCAGAACTTGTTATGTGCCGATATCGAATCTTTGCCCCTGGCCAGCGACAGCACAGGGCTGGTTTGGTCTAACCTTGCGATTCAGTGGTGCAATGACCTGGACGCCGCACTGACAGAATTCCATCGCGTATTGCAGCCTGAAAGCCTGTTGATGTTCAGCACCTTCGGCCCGGATACTTTGCGTGAACTCAGAACCGCAACCGATGAAGCCAGCGGTAATAATTATACCAGCGTGAGCCGGTTTATTGACATGCATGACATTGGCGATGCCTTGGTGCGGGCAGGTTTCAGTGCCCCGGTGCTGGATGTGGAGCGCTTTACGCTGACGTATGACGACGTGAAAAGCGTGATGCGCGACCTGAAAAGCATAGGTGCACACAATGCAACCGATGGCCGCGCCCGCGGCCTGATGGGCAAAGCCTACTTTGCCAGGCTGGAGCAATGCTACGAGCAGTTCAGGCAAGACGGTAAACTGCCAGCCACCTTTGAGGTGGTCTACGCCCATGCCTGGCGCGGCAAAGACAAGCCGGTGCTGGAAAACGGCATGGCGCCGATCAGCTTCAAACCCAGAAACAAATAATCCTAAAATGCAGCAAGCCTATTTTGTCACCGGCACCGACACCAATGTAGGCAAAACCTATATTTCCCAGGCTTTGATCCGGCATTTTGTGCATGCCGGCAATAAGACGGCAGGCATGAAGCCGATTGCTTCCGGCTGCGAAATCAGCCGGCACGGCATCTGGCAGGGGCAGCTGGTGAACGAAGATGCGCTGGCTTTGTATGAAGCTGGCAATGTAAAACCAGCCCTTGACCTGATGAATCCATACCGCTTTTCTCCTGCGATTGCACCGCATATTGCAGCGCAGCAAGCCGGGGTGCAGATCGATATTGATGTCATCAGCAGCGCTTACCGGCAGTTGGCAGCAATCGCGGATGTGGTGGTGGTGGAAGGTGCGGGTGGTTTTTTTGTTCCGCTGAATGATTCGGAAACCATCGCAGATTTGGCGGTTAAACTCAATTTGCCGCTTGTGTTGGTAGTGGGCATGCGTTTAGGCTGCATCAACCACGCACTGCTGACGGTTGAAGCGATCAAGGCGCGAGGATTGAAACTGGCAGGGTGGGTGGCTAATCATATAGACCCGGAGATGCCGATGTTTGAAGAAAATTTAGCTAGTTTGCAGCAGAGGATTGATGCACCGTGTTTGAGTGTGGTGAGTTGGCAGGGCGATGCTAAGGATTTTAATTTTTAACTTTTTATATAAGCATCTTTCCAGAGAGTCTTTATTACTCACGAGCCTCCCCCTTTTACAAAGGGGGATTGAGGGGGATTTTTCAGTTTAACCTCGTCGGTCTCGCCCGACAGTCGAGTTTCTTTCTTTTGCTTAGCCAAAAGAAAGAAACCAAAGAAAAGGCTACCCTCTACCGCTCTTTCTTGCGTTGCTCACCTTAATGGGCGGCAATCGGAGACCGCAATGGTCTTCCCCAACATCACGAATTGCTAAAACAATTGTTCTGTTGTGAAAACTCGCCCAATCAATACATTTGGGCTCAAACAGCCGATTGCCGAAATCTCCCATTAAGCCTGCGCTACTCAGCGCGGTAGAATGGGTCAAGGTTAGCGCAACCATTTCTGCGTTAAATAATTTTTATGTAATTTGTTGCTAAATATATAGGTTTTTTAATAACCAAACTCACATGATACAGATGGAATCCACTGCTGACGCGCCTCAATTTTGAATGAGTCTTGAGAGTTTTCGGCAGGCGGCTGTTTGAGCCAGCACTTGGCTTCCCCGTGGAATATATGTGCTAAAGCACATTATGCACATGTGAAGTGTAAGCGCGTTTCCGGCTGCCGCTCAAGATTGGTTCAAAATTGAGGATGAAGCGGCAGGTGGTAGCCTTCTTTTTGGATACTTTTGGCGCCAAGGTCGCGACGAAGGAGCGGGTACTTGGCGGACATGCCCTGAACGGGTATGGCTACGCAAGAAAAAGTAGCTCGCCAGCCGGGCGAGACCGGCAACTAACTTAGAAAAGTTAAGCTTACTGCGCCAACTCAGCCGATTCCACCACGACTTTATACAGTCCGACTTCTTTGGCATTGTTCACCCGTGCGCCAACCGCCACCTGGTTACGCTTGCCTGCCGCTACGCCGTTGATGGTCAACAGTCCGCTTTGCCCTACTGCCCGGCCGGTGTTGGCATCATATTTGACCATTCTCACGACTACACGGTTAATTGCTACCGGCGTGCCGTTCTGCACCACTGCAAATAAATTACCGGCATTGTCAGCTTGCGCTGCGGATTGTATATATTTAGCCGGATTACGCGGCAGGTCTATTTTAACGGCGCGTGCGATGGCGTCTTTGCCTATGTCGGAATTGGAACCGGCGGCCACCTGGTAATGCTGCAATGCGCCATTGATGTCACCACGCTCTTCGGCGAGCTGCCCCAGCATGGCATGCCCGGGTGCTGTCGGCAGCAGTTCATTGGCACGCTTCAGGAATGGTTCGGCTTCGGCTTTCTTGCCCATGTTGAACAGTGCAATGCCGCTTTGAATGTGCGGTTTGAAATAGTCGGGCTGCATCTTGATGGCTTTGTCGTAAAACGCCAGGGCTTCCTGCGGTTTTTTCTGGGTCAGGGCAATGTCGCCCAGCAGTTCCTGAAAGCGCGCTTCGCGCGGTTCAATGGCAATCGCCTGGTTGGCCAGTGTCCTGGCTTTGTCGATATTTTTTTCATTGAGTGCTTTCACCGCTTCGTCATAGGCTTTGTAGGCGCCTTGCGTGGCCCTGAGCTTTGCAGTTTTCTGCGCATAGATGTCCTTGCCCAGTTCGCCGCCGGCACCTATCTGTGCCAGCGTGGCTTTGTTGGCGGCTACCCGGTCAGGTGAAGGCGGGTGGCTAGCGAACAGGCCCTCGATGAAATTGCTCTTTCTGCCTTCGCTCAATCGCACGAAGGTTTCCTGCAAGGTGACTGCGGCGGCAGGGTTGTAACCGGCCTTTTTCATATACTGCATGCCGTAAAGGTCAGACTCGCTTTCGGCATCACGGCCGTACTTGCTGCTGATGAGCTGGCCGCCGACCTGTGCGCCGCCTACGATCAGGTTTGCGAAGTCGGTATTCTGCGCACCGATGCCGACGGCAATCATAGCGCCTTGCATGAGCATGCCGCGTTCCATGCCTTTTGCGCCATGGCGGGCTGCAGCATGCACCATTTCATGACCCATGACCGCTGCCAGCTCGGCTTCGCTGTTCAGTTCGTACAGCAGGCCGCGATTAAAGGCGATTTTGCCGCCCGGCATGGCCCATGCATTGGGCACGGAGTCGTTAATGATCTTGTATTCATAAGGCAGTTTACGGTCAGAAACGGCAGCCAGTTTATCGCCTACACTTTGCACATAGGCCGTCAGTTCAGGGTCCAGCACATAGTCGCCACCCTGCGATTGACGGGTAGGGGAATAGTTCTGGGTGCCGAGCGCGATTTCCTGCGATTCTGACACCAGCTGGAACTCATGTTTCTTGGTAACCGGATTGACGCCGCAGTTGCTGACCGTGAGTGTCAGGGCCAGTAGCGATAAAGTCGATATATAGTGTGGCAGCTTGCGTTTCATGATGGCTAACTCGTCATTTCTTTTAAAAGTAGCGTAGATAAAGTCCGGATCATCGGTGGGTCATTGGTAAAGCTGATGTTGGCGGATGTAATCAAACACACTGTCCGGCATCAGGTAGCGCACCGAATCGCCATGCTTGAGTGCATGGCGAATGGCCGTCGATGAAATATCCAGTGCCGTGATCTGGCGCATGGTGACCAGCCCTGATGGCTGCTGATGCAGGTCATCGCTGTTTTCGGTGTAGTGGTTGTGCAGGAATATTTCCAGCGGTTTTGACAGCTGGTGTTCATGGCCGCGCACTTGCGGCCGTTGTACCAGCGCAATATGGCAATGCTGGATGATTTCCTGCCAGCGGTGCCAGGTGTCAAATTTTGTGAAGGCATCACTGCCCATGAAGAGCGTGATGCTGGCTTGCTGGCCTAATTCTTCACGCAGGCTGAGCAGGGTGTCTACAGTGTAGGAAGCGCCAGCCCGGTGCAGCTCGCGGCCATCAAAAACGAACGTGCCGTTGCCGGCAATTGCGAGTTTTACCATGGCAGCACGCTGGTCAGCGCTGATCGCGGGAGCATCCTTGTGCGGCGGGTTGGCTGCCGGTATGAAGCGCACCGTGTCCAGGTTTAGTGCGTCAGCAAGCTCCTGCGCCATGCGCAGGTGCCCGAAGTGGACAGGGTTGAACGTGCCGCCGAGAATGCCGATAACCGGCGTTCCGCTTGTTCTGGCGCTAGGGTCTGGTGCAGCGTTCAACGTGCCGTACTTTCGTTTATGCGCGAACCTGACCGTCGCCCAGCACTACATATTTCAGCGAGGTCAGGCCTTCAAGGCCTACCGGGCCGCGTGCGTGCAGTTTGTCGGTCGAGATGCCGATTTCTGCGCCAAAACCATATTCAAAGCCATCGGCAAAGCGGGTGGAGGCATTGACCATAACGCTGCTGGAATCGACTTCGCGCAGGAATTTTTTGGCTTTGGTGTAGTTTTCGGTCACAATCGCTTCAGTGTGCTGCGATGAATGTTCGTTGATATGCTCGATCGCTTCATCCAGGCCGCTCACGACCTTGCATGAAATGATCGCGTCCAGGTATTCGGTGTAATAATCTTCTTCAGTTGCAGGAATGGCCTGCTTCACCAGTTTGCAGGTTTCGGCGCAACCGCGGATCTCGATGCCGTGACTGATCAGCATGTCTGCCAGCTTAGGCAGCATGGCTGTGGCAACAGAACGTGCAACCAGCAATGATTCTGCCGTGTTGCAGGTGCCTAAACGCTGTGTTTTGCTGTTTTCCAGTATACGCAGCGCTTTGTCAAAATCCGCATCGTCATCCACATAAACATGGCAGTTGCCATCCAGGTGCTTGATCACCGGAATGCGCGCATCGTTGGAAATGCGCTCAATCAGGCCCTTGCCGCCGCGCGGCACGATCACATCCACGTATTGCTTCATGGTGATCAGTTCGCCTACTGCGGCGCGGTCCGTTGTTTCCACCACCTGTACCGCAGTGGTTGGCAGGCCTGCCGCTTCAAGGCCTTCGTGCACGAGTTTTGCCAATGCCTGATTGCAGTGGATGGCTTCAGAGCCGCCGCGCAGAATCGCGGCATTGCCTGACTTGATGCATAAGCCTGCGGCATCAACAGTCACGTTAGGGCGTGCCTCATAAATAATACCGATCACGCCGAGCGGTACGCGCATCTGCCCGATCTGGATACCGCTTGGGCGGTATTTGAAATGGCTCATTTCACCGATAGGGTCGGCCAGGCTGGCAATCTGCGTGAGGCCTTCTGCCATGCTGGTGATGGATTTTTCAGTGATGGTCAGGCGGTCTAGCATCGCGGCTTCAAGGCCGTTTGCGCGCGCAGCATCGAGATCGAGCTTGTTGGCTGCAAGCAAGGCCGCTTTTTCACGCAATATTGCCCTGGCAATGGCATTGAGCGCGATGTTTTTCTGGTTGGTATCGGCACTGGCCATCTGACGCGAGGCTTTGCGTGCTTCAATACCGATGTTTTGCATGTATTGTTGAATGTTCACAGGATTTACTGTCGCTATAAAAAACTAATTAGATGATTATACGCTTTTTGCAAATGGCATGAATTTCGTAAAGGGATTATTTTAGCCACAGATGAACACAGATAAACACAGATTACTTCTCAATTATTTGCATCAGATTTGGCTACAGAAATTACATCATTAATAACTATACTCATTAAATTAGTTTTTTTATCTGTGTGAATCTGTGTTCATCTGTGGCAGATATGGTTTTGTGAATCAGCGTCCTTTTACTTTCGCCAATCCAAAACATAACCTCGATATTTCCAGCCAGGCATCACCCGGCATTACGCCTTTGGCGGTACGGTCAATATCCGCCAGCTTTTGCAGCGCAGCTTCAAGCTGGCGCAAGCTTAAGCGTGAGAGTGCACGTTTTACCAGCGCCTGCCTGTCGCCGTAGATGCGGGCACTGGCCATGGCATTGCTGATATTCTCGCCGCGCATTTCGGCCTGCTTGATGCGTACCAGCGGCCGCAGTACCCACATCAGCGGGTTCATGACGGCTACCGCATTCTCGCCTTCATCCTGCAGCCCCTGCAAGATGCGTACGGTGCGCTCTGCATCGCCTTGCAACACGGCTTCGCCAAGCTGGAACGCATCATAGCGTGAGACATTCAGCACGGCTTCGCGTACCGTTTCATCCGAGAGTTCGCCTTGCGGGTAGAGCAGCCCCAGCTTTTGCACTTCCTGGTTGGCGGCAAGCAGGTTGCCTTCTACCTGATGCGCCAGGAATTCCAGCGTCTGTGAACCAGTGTGCTGTCCCTGCTGTGCGAGCCTGTTGGCAATCCACTTCGGAAGGCTGGCTGCATCAACTTCATTGAGCGTGATGGTCTGAGCATGTGTTTCCAGCGCATTGAACCACGCGCTGTTTTTGGCATCCCGTTCCAGGGCGGGCAGTATGATGACAAGCGTTGTGTCCGGTATGGCTTGCATAGCCAGCGCCTGCAGTGCTTTGCCGCCATCTATGCCGGGTTTTCCTGACGGAATGACGAGTTCCAGCAGGCGGCGGCTGGCAAACAGGGAGATGGATTGGCCGTAGTGCTGGAGTTGCTGCCAGTTGAAATTGCGTTCAGCGGTTAAGCTTGTGCGTTCGTCAAAGCCTTGGGCGCGCGCAGCAGCACGGATTGCATCCAGGCATTCGCGCTGTGCCAGCGGTTCGTCACCTACCAGAACATACAGCGCGCGCAGGCCTTGCTTGAGGTGCGATTCCAGTTGAGCCTGGGCTAAGCGCATAGGCGTTATTTCTGGTCGGCAGGCGGTTTGAACGCGGTCAGGCGGCGCAGCAGTTCGCGTACGGCATCATTGCGCATATCCGAGTTCAGCCTGGCTTCTTCTTCGGCTTTGCCGAGCAAAGCATCATCGCTATAAGAAAAGTCGCGGCGTCCGCGTATCGTCTGTACCGGCCCCCACGTCGGGCTGCTGGCGTAGCGCACCCTGAAGTTCAGCAGATAGATCAGCTCAAACTCACGCACCAGACCGCCGCCACTCAAGGACTGGATGCGTTTCTGGTTGCTTTCGCTCAGCAGTTCAAGCAGCAGTTCCGCATCGTCCGCTTTATCAACGACCTGAACGCCATTGGTTTTGAAAGAGCGTGCGAGATCCCTGGAAATACTCAGCTTGCCACCCTGGATATACAGGTTCTTGAACGAAAGGTCGGCGGCTCCCCTCAGCTGAAAACCGCAGGCGGCCAGCGCAAGCGCCAGTAACATGACTGCACCGGTTACAGTGATTCTGCGCAAGCTGCTCAGGGGGAGGGTGTTTTGCATGGTTTATCCTACTACAACGTTAATGAGTTTGTTTGGAACCACAACGATTTTACGCACAGACATGTTTTCTTCAATGTATTTTTGTACGCAAGGTTGCGCCAGAGCCAGCTTTTCAATGTTTTCCTTGGATTCTGATTTAGCAACACTGATGCTGCCGCGCAGTTTGCCATTGACCTGGATCACGTATTCGATGCTATCCTGCACCATGGCTGCCTGGTCAGCAGCAGGCCATGCGGCATCCAGAATATGTGAGTTCGGGCATAGCTCGCTCCATAGCGCCTGGCACACGTGCGGCACGATAGGCGACAGTAATAGCGCCACGTTCTGCAGCACTTCCTGCCGGACCTGGCGGGTGATTTCATCGGTGCCTTCGATTTTTGCCAGTGCGTTCATCAATTCCATCACGGATGAAATCGCCGTGTTGAAACTGTGGCGACGGCCGTAATCGTCGGCCACTTTTTCAATGGTTACATGCAACTGGCGGCGCAGGTTCTTAAGGTCAGCATTCAGTTCACCTGTGCTGTAAGCTGTGATGGTGCCTGATTCAATGTGATCGTATACCGCTTTCCACAAACGCTTCAGGAAGCGGTGCGCTCCTTCAACACCGCTGTCTGCCCATTCCAGGCTCTGCTCGGGCGGTGCCGCAAACATCATGAACAGGCGCGCTGTATCCGCACCGTAAGTATCAATCAGCTCCTGCGGGTCTACCGTGTTGCCTTTGGATTTACTCATCTTGGTGCCATCTTTCAGCACCATGCCCTGCGTCAGCAGGTTGGTGAATGGCTCATCGTTTTGCAGCAAGCCGGCATCACGCATCAGCTTGTTAAAGAAACGTGCATAAAGCAGATGCAGGATCGCATGTTCAATGCCGCCAATGTACTGGTCAACCGGCAGCCAGTAATTGGCGCGCTCGTCAGCCATGGCGGTTGTACTGTCAAAGCTGGCATAACGTGCGAAGTACCATGAAGATTCAAAGAACGTGTCCAGCGTATCGGTTTCGCGCGTCGCTTTGCCGCCGCAAGTCGGACAGCTGGTTTCATAGAAGCCAGGATCTTTTTTGATAGGTGAGCCTACGCCGTCCATCACTACATCTTCTGGCAACACCACTGGCAACTGTTCAGCTGGTACCGGCACTTCGCCGCAGCTCGGACAGTGGATAATAGGAATCGGGCAGCCCCAGTAGCGCTGGCGTGAAACACCCCAATCGCGCAGGCGGTATTGGGTGCGGCGCTTGCCCAGGTTTTTGGCTGACAAAGCTGCTGCAATCGCAGCGCTGGCAGCGTCAAAATCCAGGCCGTTAAATTCGCCTGAATCAAACAGCACGCCATGCTCCGTCATTGGCAGGGCATCAATGTCTGCATGTTTGATGACTGCTTTGATCGGCAGGCTGTATTTTCCGGCAAATTCAAAGTCGCGTTCGTCATGTGCCGGAACCGCCATCACGGCGCCTTCGCCGTAACTGGCCAGCACATAGTTGGCAACCCATACCGGCAATTGTTGGCCATTGAGCGGGTGTGTCACGAACAGGCCGGTAGGCATGCCTTTTTTCTCGGCGGTGGCAACGTCGGCTTCAGCTACGCTGCCGCGTTTGCATTCGGCAATAAACTCGGCCAATTCCGGGTTGTTCTCTGCGGCAAGCGTTGCCAGTGCATGTTCTGCTGCCACGGCCACATAAGTTGCACCCATCAAGGTATCTGGCCGTGTGGTGTAAACCTTGAGGTTGCCATCTTGGCCGACGATAGGGAACTCAACCTCGCAGCCGTAGCTTTTGCCGATCCAGTTGCGCTGCATGGTTTTAACCTGTTCAGGCCAGCCATCAAGCTTATCCAGGTCATTAAGCAGTTCTTCAGCATAAGCGGTAATTTTCATGAAGTACTGTGGAATGTCGCGTTTTTCAACCAGCGCACCACTGCGCCAGCCGCGGCCGTCAATCACCTGTTCGTTAGCCAGCACCGTGCCGTCAACCGGGTCCCAGTTCACGGTTGAGGTTTTTTTGTAGATGAGGCCTTTTTTGAACAGTTCGGTAAACAGCCATTGTTCCCATTTGTAGTATTCCGGCTTGCAGGTCGCGATTTCGCGCTGCCAGTCCACGCCCAGGCCTAACTGCTTGAGCTGGGTCTTCATGTGTTCGATGTTGCTGTAAGTCCAGGCGGCAGGGGCGGTGTTGTTTTTAATCGCAGCATTTTCAGCCGGCAGGCCGAACGCATCCCAGCCCATAGGCTGCATGACGTTAAAGCCTTTCATCTTGTGAAAGCGGCTCAGTACATCGCCAATCGTGTAGTTGCGCACGTGACCCATGTGCAGGCGGCCACTAGGATAGGGGAACATGGATAAGCAGTAGTATTTAGGCTTGTCGGATTGCTCTGATGCGGCGAAAGTTTGTTTATCTTCCCAATATTGCTGAGCGGATTGTTCGATTTCTTTGAATGGGTATTGCTGTTGCATGAGTGTGGCTTAATTAGATGGTTTTATGATTGTGTGATTATACCTTTGGCGGGTGAATAATGCGATTTCTCGTAATATCATTCCCGCGGAGGCGGGAATCTAGGTAAGGAGCATTATTAAAGTAGCTTGATTGGTGGAATGAAATGTTACTAGGTATGTTAAGTACGTCGGTCTCGCCCGACAGTCGAGTTTCTTTCTTTTGCTTAGCCAAAAGAAAGAAACCAAAGAAAAGGCTACCACCTCCCGCTTTAGTCCTCCATTTTAAATCAATCTTGAGCGGCAGTCAGAAACTCGCTAACGCTCAAACAGCTGACTACCGAATACCCTCAAGATTAATTTAAAATGGAGGCGCGGCAGAAGTGGTTAGGGGTGAGTGTTGGAAGTGAATGATTTTTGAACAACTGTGTGCTGGGTGAGGTAATGCTTCCCCCTTTGTAAAAGGGGGATTGAGGGGGATTTTGTAGCCCCCTTGTAGAGATTATTTCAATGCGGTGAAGATGCTGTCGCGAATCACGTTCATGTCGCCCAGACCATTCACAAACACATGTTTAGGTGCGCCTTGCTTGCCGCTGTTGGCCCAGTCTGTGTAGTATTGCACCAGCGGTTTGGTCTGGCTGTGGTAAACCTCCAGGCGTTTTTTAACGGTTTCTTCCTTGTCGTCTTCACGCTGCACCAGGTCTTCACCGGTCACGTCATCTTTACCGGCTGTTTTTGGCGGGTTGAATTTAACGTGGTAGGTACGGCCACTGGCAGGGTGTGAGCGGCGGCCGCTCATACGTTCTACAATCGCTTCATCCGGCACGTCGATTTCAACAACGTAATCAATGCCTACGCCGGCTTCTTTCATGGCCTCAGCCTGTGGAATCGTGCGCGGAAAGCCATCAAACAGGAAGCCGTTGGCGCAGTCAGCGTCTTTGATGCGCTCACTCACCAGGCCGATGATCACGGCATCCGGCACCAGGCCGCCGCTGTCCATGAATGATTTTGCTTCCAGCCCCAGTGGTGTGCCGGCTTTTACAGCGGCACGCAGCATATCGCCGGTGGAGATCTGCGGAATGTTGAATTTTTCTTTGATAAAAGTGGCCTGGGTGCCTTTGCCGGCACCCGGTGCGCCTAGAAGAATGATACGCATTGAAGTTTTCCTAAAGGTTAATGGTTAAATTTTCTGCAATTATACTGAAAATCTTATAAACCGCCGATGCACGCCGATAAACGCCGATATTCCTTTATAAAAATATTTTTAAATATATCTGCCACGGCAGATTGCAAAATTTTCGTCTTGAAATAGCACCAGTTTTTACTTGTTTTTATCGGCGGTTAAATTGTTTTTTCATTCATGTGGTTAGCAATCATTACAAAATCCGCCACATGCAGATTTTCTGCGCGCTGCTGCGAGTCTATATTCAGCGCGGTAAACCCTTCATCATCCAGCAAGCCTTTGAGCGTGTTGCGCAGGGTTTTGCGGCGCTGGCCAAAAGCGGCGGTCACGACTTTGGCAAACAGTGCTTCATCGTTGGCAACATAAGGCAGCACGGCATGAGGTACGCAGCGCACGAAAGCAGATTCGACTTTTGGCGCCGGGTCAAACGCCTCTGGCGGCACTGTAAACAAATACTCCATCTGCAGGCGATATTGCAGCATCACGCTGAGCCTGCCGTAAGCGGCTGTGGAAGGTTCTGCCACCATGCGCTCGACCACTTCTTTCTGCAGCATGAAGTGCATGTCGGTGATGTGTTTGACGTTATCCAGCAGGTGGAACAGGATAGGCGTTGAGATATTGTAGGGAAGATTACCCACCACTCTTAGATTTTCACCCAGTGAGCCAAAGTCAAATTTCAGCGCGTCGGAGTTGTGTATGGTGATACTGTTTTTTGCGTATTCTTTCTGCATCCAGGCAATGATGTCGCGGTCAACTTCCACCACATGCAGCATGTTCAGTTTTTGCAGCAGGGGCTTGGTGAGTGCACCCAGGCCCGGGCCGATTTCCACCATCAGGTCATCTGCCTTGGGTGAAATGGCATCTACCAGGCTATCGATCACACCCTGGTCAGTAAGGAAGTTTTGGCCGAAGCGTTTTTTTGCGATGTGTTTCATGAAAACACCTGAGTAGTCACAGATGAACACAGATGAACACGGATTGAGTTTGATAAATAATGAATGTTACTTCTAGAATGTAATGCTTGTGAGCTTAAGGTGGTAGGCATGGTTTTTATCAGTGTGTATCTGTGTTCATCTGTGGCAAATTTGATTTTTTGAAAGCTGAATCGCCAGATCAATCGCGGCAAGCATGCTGCCGATTTCGATGTTGCCGCTGCCGGCTAAATCCAGTGCCGTGCCATGGTCAACCGAGGTGCGGATGATGGGCAAGCCCAGTGTAACATTGACGCCTTCGCCAAAGCTGGCGTGTTTGAGCACCGGCAGGCCCTGGTCGTGGTACATCGCAAGCACCGCATCAGCCTTGCTTAAATGATGTTTCGCAAACAGGGTGTCGGCAGGCAGCGCGCCCACAAGGTTCATGCCTTCTGCGCGCAGCTTTTCCAACACCGGGTTGATGATTTCGATTTCTTCGCGTCCCAGGTAACCATCTTCGCCGGCATGCGGATTAAGGCCTGCCACCAGTATGCGCGGGTTTGCGATACCGAATTTTGTCACCAGGTCATGGTGCAGGATGCGGGTGGTGGTTTCCAGGCCGCTGCGGGTAATGGCTTGCGGCACATCCTTTAACGGCAGGTGCGTGGTAGCCAGCGCTACGCGCATGCCGCCGCCAACCAGCATCATGACGACCTGGGCGGTGTCGGTGAGCTCCGCCAGGTATTCGGTATGGCCGCTGAAAGGGATGCCGGCATCATTGATGACCCCTTTATGGACAGGTGCGGTGACCATGGCGTCAAAAAGGTTTGCCTGGCGATGGTCAGGCATGCAGCCCAGCGCTGCAATTTTCAGCGTATCCAATACATAGCCACTGTTTCTGGCGTCGAGGGTGCCGGCAATCGCCGTGTCATTCAGGGCTCGGTGCAGCACGGTCAGCGCGCCGTTGCCTGCGTGCGCCTGGTGTTCGTTTGCGGTAAACGGGATGATATTGATTGCCGTGCCGATTTGTTCAGCACGCGCCAGCAGCATCTCGCGATCTGCGATGATGACGATCTGTGCATCTAAAGCTTTGTGCGCGAGCATCACGCACAGGTCGGGACCTATGCCTGCGGGTTCGCCTGCGGTGATGACAATACGGGGTAGCATGTTGTTTATGAGGTCACGCGTAATTAAGTAACTGGGTGTAATTAAATAGGTGTAATTAATAACCGGATGCAGCCAATGGCTTAGAACTTGTCTTCAAGCCGGTATTCTACATAAGCGCGGTCACGTAATTCACGTATCCAGTCCTGATAGGCTTCATCTGCCTTGCGCGCGCGAATTTCCTGTCGTGCCTTGAGGCGCGCAGCTTCTTTGCTCATGTCCTGTTTGCGGCGTTCGAGCACCTGGATGATATGCCAGCCGAACGGGCTGCGTACCGGTTCGCTGATCTGGTTGTCTTTGAGTTCATTCATGGCTTTCTCAAACTGCGGAACGGTATCCCCAGGGTTCACCCAGCCAAGGTCGCCGCCATTGGATGCGGAACCGTCTTCAGAGAACTGGCGTGCGAGGACTTCGAATTTTTCGCCATTATCCAGGCGGTCTTTGATGCTATCCATTTTCTGCTTGCCATCTCTTTCGGACACGATTTCAGAAAGCTTGATCAGGATATGGCGTGCGTGCGTCTGCTCAATTACCAGCGGAGAGTTGCCGCCACGCTTGCTGATCAGTTTCAAAATATGGAAACCGTTCGGGCTGCGCAGGGCTGGCGAGATGTCACCGGCCTGCATATTCTTCAAGGCATCCAGGAACAGCGTCGGCAGCTGCGCGGCAGCTTTCCATCCCAGGCTGCCGCCTTCAAGCGCATTGGGCGCGTCAGAATAGCTTGCCGAAACCTTGGCAAAGCTGGCGCCATCCTGCAGCGCTTTGATCGCTTCTTCAATTTTGGCTTTGGCTTTCTGTATATCTTCGGTGGAGCCTTCTTCCGGCGTGCGGATCAGGATATGCGAGATTTCGAATTCATCGCGGTTTTCATTGCTGGAAGCCTGGGTTGTCAGGAAGTTATCGATTTCGGATTCGCTTACGTTCACGCGGCTCTCGACTTCGCGTTCGCGCAGGCGCGCGATGGTGATTTCATTACGGATGTCAGACCTGAATTTAGTCATGCTGATGCCATCGGCATTTAATGCATCGGCAAATTCCTTCATGCCCATTTTGTTCTGTTCCACGATCCGCTCTATGGTTTTATCAAGCTGGTTATCATCGACCTTAAGGCCGGTCTGTGCGGCATATTGCAATTGCAGCGCATCGGAAATCAAACGTTCCAGCACCTGTTTGCGCAGGATATTTTCCGGAGGCAGTTCCGCTCCCTGCTTTGTCAGCTGTGCAGTCAGTATGCGGATGCGGTTTTCCAGTTCCTGTTCTGTAATCACGGACTGATCGACGATGGCGACGATGCGGTCCATTTTCACGATTTCAGCCGCAGATGCGGAGAAATGGCTGATGCTCAGGATGCTGAATAATAGAATTTGAATGAATATACGCAACATGGTTACTCGTAATATGGTTGTTGATAGGTGTCAGGTATCAGCCCGGCGCTGACATAGCCTGGGATATTGCGCTGGATGACTTTGAGCGGGTTGGCGCCGATGGACGCAAGCCCGCCTAGCTCAAGCTGGAAAAATAAGGCATAGTTGGCTTCCGCGGTCGCGGTACTGACGCGCTGTATGACGCTGCGCGCCTGCCAGCATCCGGCATCATACTCCAGGCCGCCGATAGTTTCGATGATCCTGCTTTCCCTGAATGAATAGTTGGCGCGGCCGATGCCATACCAGCCCTTGCCTAACGGCCACTGTGCAGAAATGTCGCTTTGGTCTATGGAATCCTGCCGGTAGCTGTAGCTCAGGTTCAGCACTTTGCCCGGTTCCGGGTTGTATCGGCCTGAAATGGTGGAACGCACTGAATTCGAGTTGTCGGTATTGTATTGCCAGAATGCGTCGACTATCCAGCTGGTTCTAAGCTGGGCGCTAATGCCGGCGATGATGTCCGAGCTGTTGTTCTTGCGTGCCTCGACCCCGGGCAGCGTGACTTTCTGGTCTGCAAAATAATAACGCTGGCCGATAGAGGCTGACAGGCGCTGCGTGCCGGTGCTGCTTTCGATGAAGCGCGAGGTCAATGCAAAACTCAACTGGTTCGCATTGTTGATGCGGTCATTACCGACGAACTGGTTTTCGCTGAACAGGGAACTGAAGTTCAGGTCGGCCAGGCTGGAGTCGAAAATCGGGATGTTCGATTGGTCGCGTTCCGGAATGTAGACATAGAATAATCGTGGTTCCAATGTCTGCGAGTAGCCGCGGCTTGCGATCTTGAAATCGCGGTCGAAATACAGGCCGCTATCCAGGCTGAATATCGGCAGGGTGCGCTGGTAGCTGGACTGGTTGTTCGGGTCGTCATTCAGGCTGTAGCTGGTGTAATGGATACCAAGCTTGGGTGTTACGTAGCCATAGGTGCGGCTCATCGGGATGCTGATGCTGGGGTATATGGTCGAGCGTACGCCGGTGACGCGCGGCTGGCCTGTAATGCTGTTGAGTGGCGCGTTTTTGTTAATGTCGAATACCGATAATTGCGAGTACAGGTTGGCATTGACGTTGTCATAGTACTTGTTCCCGACCAGGGTCATCTGCGGCAGGCGCTCGTATGGATAGGCGTCTTGCTTGAGGGTCTGGAATTTTTGCGCGATTGCGTTGAACCGCCAGGTGTCATCCACGTAATCTACATTGAATTGTTGCGGCAGGTTGACCCGGCTGGTGGTGACAATGCGCGTGGACATTTCCGAAAAGTATTGGTCGTCCGATACTTTCTCCAGGCTGTAGCCTGCAGACCATCCATTTCCGAACTTGTGCTGGTGTTTCAGGTTTGCATAGTAGCGGGTTTCATTGCTGAGGCTGTCGGTAGGCAGGTACTCCAGATTGCTGATGCCGGCATAATTATCTTCCATGTACCGGAACTCGCCTTGCAGCTGCACGCCGCGTTTGCTTAATGCGCGCGCTGCAAGTGTCGCATCCATGTTAGGGGCGATATTCCAGTAATAAGGCACCAGCGCCTCAAAACCGCTGCGGCTGGTGCTGCCGATTGTCGGGGATAGAAAGCCGCTCTTGCGCTGGTCGTTGAATGAAAAGCTGATCCATGGCGTGTAGAGTAAAGGCACGCCTTTGAACTCGATGCGCGCGTTTTTCGCGCTGCCGGATTCGGTGTAATCGTTCAGCGAAATTTCGCTGGCCTTGATATACCAGTCATCCACCCCGGCGTCGCAAGTCGTGTAGCGGGCGCCCAGCAGCCGCTTTTTATCTTCGCCTTCGAACAGGACGGATTCGGCATCGCCCCGCGCTTTGCTTGAACGTATTGTCGTATTCAGGCTGATCGGGTTGTTGGATGCGTTGGTGCTGTAATCGCTTACAGGCAGGCCGGTGGCTGAAGTATAGGTATCGTCGCTGCCTATCTGCTGGCTCTGCAGGTCTCCCAGCCTCCGGGCAAAGGTCTCGGAGCTGACCGTGTTGCGTTTTTGCGCTACGGGTTTCGCGGGGGGGGTCATGCTGATCGAGGCGTTGTGCATTTCGCCTATGTTTTCGGATAGCTGCATACGCAATTCCGGGCCCACGATCTTGGTATTGTCGGATTGTATGCGTACATTGCCGACAGCGTGCAGTTCATCGTTGAGCATGTCATACTCAAGGCGGTCTGCAAAAATATCCTGCTTATTCTGATGGATGGAGGCATTGCCTAAAGCGCGCATTTTACGGTCTAGCTGCAGTTCCAGCTTTTCCCCATCAATGACGATGCTGCCGTCTGCTGCCACGTTTGCGTCGTCGGCCGGCTTGTCATCGCGTTTCACTGCGCGGTCCAGGTTGGCTGCGGCCAGTGCGCCGCCGGTTTTTTCCGGCGACACCTGTTTGTTTGCCAATGCTTTGCTGTCTTCTTTTTGCGCTGGTTTAGGGATAGGCTGGCCAGAAGGTGGTTCTGCTGTATTGGCTACGGCTGATTGACTGGCCGTCGGCGTATTGCTGTCTATCGGGATAATTGTCCCGCGCACGGATTTTAATTGCTCACCTTCAAAAACCAGAATGACAAGCCGCTGCTCTTTTACCTCGTTGCCTTCGCGTCTTTGGTAAATATAATCCCAGCGATTGCCATTCAGGTTTTCGTGAATCAGCGGTATGCCCAGGATGGCCTGCACCTGGGATTTCGTCATATCGGGACGCAGCTGCAGCAGCATTTTTGAGGTCACGACCTGGATCTGCGACTCATTCACTGCTGCATGGGAAATACTGCTGTGTGCCATCATAATAGCGGCAAGGCTGGCTATGAGACGGTTCTTCAGCATGAAATTACCATTGAAATAAGCACGGAATGTAGCAGTGAGGTTAAAGGCACGAGTATATAGGCAAACTGTTTTATTTTATCAGTGATAAAATCTCATAAATTGCACTTTTTGGCAATGAAAACTTGGCGGCAAGGCTGGCATATTTAATAGCTGTCTGGCTGCGCATCATCATTGATACAGTGAAAAAATATATAAGATTTGGGATTTTGTTGTGAATAACCTCCATACCGACGACCGGCACTCAGCGCTTGATGCGTGGTTGAAAAATGTATTGCAGCATTCGGAATTCAAGCTGACCACAGCCTCTGCCGATGCAAGTTTCAGACGTTACTTCAGGGTACACCTGGCAGATAAAACCTTGATCGCCATGGATGCACCGCCTCCGCATGAAAACTGTGAGCCATTTGTCCGTATCGCCAGGCTGTTCGCCGATGCCGGCATGCATGTGCCTGAAGTGATCGCACAGGACCTGGCACAGGGTTTTTTACTGCTGAGCGACCTGGGAGATGTGACATACCTGAGTCAGCTTAATGATGCAACGGCCCCGGCTTTGTACCACGATGCCAATAGCGCCCTGATCAGGCTGCAGGTGGCTAGCAAGCCCGGCGTGCTGCCGGATTATGACGAAGCCCTGCTGACGCGTGAAATGCAGCTGCTGCCGGACTGGTATATTGCAAAGCACCTGAATGTAACGCTGGATGACAGACAGCAGGAGGTGCTGCAAAAGACTTTTGCCTTGCTTAACCGCAATATCCTGTCGCAGGGCCAGGTGTATGTGCATCGCGATTACCACTCACGCAACCTTATGGTGTGTGAAGATAATCCGGGCGTGCTTGATTTTCAGGATGCGGTTTTTGGTGCGATTACCTATGACCTGGTATCGCTGCTCAGGGATGCCTATATCAGCTGGGATGAAGAAATGATCATTGATTGGCTGGTGCGTTACTGGCAGGCCGCAAAGAAACAGAACCTGCCGGTACCGGAAGATTTCAGCGAGTTCTACCGGGATTTTGAATATATGGGCGCACAGCGCCATATCAAGGTGCTGGGTATATTCGCACGGCTTTACCATCGCGATGGCAAGCAGGGCTATTTGAAAGACATGCCGCTGGTGATGCACTACCTGCGCAGGGTGTGTGAACGTTATATCGAATTAAAACCGCTGCTGCGCTTGCTGGATACGCTTGAAAACAAACAGGCGCAGGTAGGGTACACCTTCTGATGAAAGCCATGATTCTGGCGGCTGGCCGCGGTGAGCGCATGCGCCCGCTGACGGACCATACGCCGAAACCTTTGCTCATGGTGGGTGGCAAACCCCTGATTACATGGCATCTGGAGCGCCTGGCTGCGGCTGGTTTTAAGGATGTGGTGGTTAATCATGCCCACTTGGGCGAGCAGATTGAAACTAAGCTCGGCAACGGCAGTCAATGGGGTTTGCGCATTCACTATTCGCCCGAAAAAACAGCGCTGGAAACTGCCGGCGGTATTGCCAATGCATTGCCTTTGTTAGGCGATGCGCCATTTCTGGTCGTGAACGGCGATGTATTCACCGATATTGATTTTGGCGCTTTAAGGCTGGCTCCGCCTGACCTGGCGCATCTGGTGATGGTGGATAACCCGCCCCAGCACGCAACTGGTGATTTCAGCCTGCACAATGGGAAATTAAGCGCGGAAGGCGCAGTGAAATTGACATTTTCCGGCGTAGGTATCTATCAGCCCAGCCTGTTTGCAGGTATCGTGCGGGGTGAGGCTGCCAGGCTGGCACCCCTGCTCAAGGCTGCGATGGTGGATAGGCGCGTGAGTGGAGTGCATCACCGGGGACAATGGCACGATATTGGTACCCCTGAACGATTGCAGGCCCTTGATAGCTGGTTGTTAAGTGGAGAATCAGCCGTTTGATCAGTAAGTACGGCAGTTAATCAATGAGTACGTCAGAAATCATATTATGAATTTATCGGATATCACTGAATTTAAAAAACGCCGTCAGGCTTTGATGCAGCGCATGCAGGCAGGTATTGCCGTCATCCCGACCGCACCGGAAGCGGTCCGTAACCGTGATAGCCATTACGCCTACCGTTTTGACAGCTACTTTTACTACCTCACCGGCTTTAAAGAGCCTGAGGCTGTGCTGGTGCTGCTCGCGGAGGACGCGAATAAAGGCCGGCCCGCCAGAAGTATTCTATTCTGCCGTGATAAGGATATCGAACGCGAGATCTGGGATGGCTTCCGTTTTGGCCCTGCCGCTGCTGTTACCGAGTTTGGTTTTGATGAGGCGTATTCCATTGCGCAGATGGATGACATGCTGCCCAAGCTGCTGGCGAGTCAGCAAACCTTGTTTTACAGCCTGGGGGCGGATGCCGCATGGGATGCAAAAGTGACCGGCTGGCTGAATCAGGTGAAAGCGCAGGTGCGTACCGGGGTGAGTGCTCCCGATGATGTTGCGGATGTACGCAAACTGCTGGATGAGATGCGCCTGTTCAAGTCTCCGGCCGAACAGGCGCTGATGCGACGCTCTGCCGGCATTGCCGCCAGTGCGCACAGGCGTGCCATGCAGAAAGTGCATGCTGGGAAGATTGAATATGAGATCGAGGCGGAATTCCTGCATGAGTTTTATCGTTTTGGTGCGCAGGCGCCGGCTTATACCAGTATCGTTGCGGGTGGCGCCAATGCCTGCACGCTGCATTACAACGCCAACAATGCCAGGTTGAATGATGGTGACCTGCTGCTGATCGATGCCGGCTGCGAGCTGGATGGCTATGCTTCTGATATTACGCGAACTTTTCCTGTCAACGGCAAGTTCAGCGCCGTGCAGAAAGATGTCTATGAACTGGTGCTGGCGGCACAGGCCGCGGCGATTGCAAAAGTGAGCCCGCAAAGCCATTGGAATGTGCCGCACGAAGCGGCGCTGGATGTGCTGGTGCAGGGGTTTATTGATTTTGGCTGGTGCCGGGGCAGTAAAGATGCCGTGCTGGAGAGCGGTGCCTATCGCCAGTTCTATATGCACCGTACCGGACACTGGCTGGGGCTGGATGTGCATGACGCAGGTGAGTACAAGGATAAGCACGGTGATTGGCGCATGCTGGAAACCGATATGGTGCTGACCGTGGAACCAGGCTGCTACATCCGTCCGGCAGAAAACGTACCGGAGCATTTCTGGAACATTGGCATCCGCATTGAGGATGATGTGGTGGTGACGGCTAACGGCTGTGAGGTCATTACGATGGATGCGCCCAAGACTGTGGCGGATATTGAAAGTGTGATGGCGCAATAATGTGCGGAAATAGAGACATCGTCATTATAGGTGGTGGGCCGGTCGGCATGGTGCTTTCGCTGCTGCTGGCAAAACAGGGTATCGGCAGTACTGTACTCGAGGCACGCAGGCTGGGTGCGGCAAATCAGGATGCGCGGGCGCTGGCGCTGTCTTACGGTACGCGGCGCATTCTCGAAAAGCTGGATGTGTGGCAGGCATTGGTGCCCCATGCCACTGCAATCAACAAGATACACGTGTCACAGAAAGGCAGTATCGGGCGCAGCCTGCTGCAGGCTGAGGATTACCGGCAGGAAGCCTTGGGCTATGTGCTGTCTTACGGCGCCTTGTGCAAGGTGTTGAGTGCGCAGGTATCAGGTTCTCCGCTGATTCATTTGATCGATGAGGCCCAGGCCGAATCGATCACGCGTGACGCCGCCTGCGCCGCTGTTCGCTACCGGCGGCATGATGCATTGCACGAGTTGCAAAGCGCGCTGCTTGTATTGGCGGATGGCGGACGTAGCCTGGAAGAGGTCGCCGGCCTCAAGCGCGATACCAAAGAATATGGTCATGATGCACTCATTACCAAAGTCAGTGCTGAGCTGCCTCATGATAATATCGCCTATGAACGGTTCACGCCCAACGGGCCAATGGCTTTGCTGCCTAACGGCGAACGCGATTTCTCACTGGTGTGGACTGGAGAAAAATCACGTATTGCACCCTTGCTGGAATTAAGCGATGCCGAGTTCCTGGCGCAGTTCCATGCTGAATTCGGTGACAGGGTCGGTCGCTTTTTAAGCGTGGAAAAGCGCATGACCTTCCCGCTGAAGCTGTCTCAATTGCAGTCAAGCGACACGCCGCATCTGGTGGTTGTCGGCAATGCGGCGCAGACCATGCACCCGGTGGCGGGGCAAGGCTTTAATGTTGGCTTGCGCGATGCCGAAATGCTGGCCTGGCATATTGGCAATACGCCGGGAGCCTTGGGTGGCAGTGAGATGCTGGCTGCATACCGCGCTAGCCGTAAAACCGATACCAGGCATGGCCTGCTATTTACGGATTTCCTGGTGAATATTTTTTCCAATGATATTTTAGGGGTGTCGGCATTAAGAAGCGCCGGCATCGGTATGTTTGACCTGGCTAAGCCGGTCAAGCGCTTTCTGGTCAGAAAAATGAGTTTTGGTAAATGAGTGAAGGCATGCTGAAAACTGATATCACCATCGTCGGCGCCGGCCTGGTTGGCTTGTCGGCTGCGGTGGCCATGCGCAATGCCGGCTATGAGGTCGTGCTGGTCGACCGGCAGCTGCATGGCGCTGACAATACCCTGCCGGAAGGTGACGCAGACTGGGATCAGCGTATTTATGCGATCAGCCCGAAGAATGCGCAGTGGTTAAACGATCTGGGTGTCTGGTCGTTGCTGGATAGTACCCGCATCGGAGAGATGCATGCGATGGAAATATGGGGTGATGCCGGCGCGCAGCCATTATCATTGCTTGCCGAAGATGTGAATGCGGATGATCTGGGCTTCATTATAGAAGAGCGGGCTTTGAAAAAAGCGCTGATGCGGCAGGTGGAAGTGCGTGGTGTCCGTACTTTGTTCGGCAATCCATGTGCAGCTTTAAATATGGCACCAGGCCAGGCCCGGCTGCAATTGGACAACGGGCAGGTCATCGAAAGTGCATTGCTGGTCGCAGCCGATGGCGTGCATTCCTGGGTGCGGCAGCAGCTTGGAATCGCTGTCGAACAGAAGGATTATCGGCAGACTGCGATCGTTGCGAATTTCATTACGGAAAAACCACACGGCAATATTGCCCGGCAGTGGTTCCGGCAAGATGGCGCCGACGCCGATGCTGGCGGGCATTGCGGTATTCTCGCGTGGCTGCCGCTGCCGGGCAATAAAATATCTATCGTATGGTCGGCGCCAGCCCGGTATGCTGATACATTAATGCAGTTGGACGATGCGGCGTTTACCAGTGAAGTGATGTGTGCCGGTAACGCTGCATTAGGCCGTCTGACCATGATGGGTGCGCCAGCCGCTTTTCCGCTGGCGCTGAAGAAAGCCGTGGCTGTGGTTCAGGGAAACGTGGTGCTGGCAGGCGATGCAGCGCATCGTATACACCCGATGGCAGGACAGGGCGTTAACCTGGGTTTCCGTGATATTGTTGACCTGGTGGGGGTGTTGTCTGGCCGTCATTCCTTGCAGCCGATCTATGACGACAGCTTGCTGAAGCGCTATACGCGCGCAAGGAAAGCAGATCTATCAAATATGCTGATGCTTACCAATGGTTTGTATCACTTGTTTGAGAGCCAGAACCCTGTAGTGAGAACAGTAAGGAACTGGGGTCTGTCTGCGACCAACCGGCAGGCGATCAAGAAAGAACTGGTTAAACAGGCAATAGCGCTTTAATCTCTGCAATTACGCAATTTGCAGCTCGGATGGATAGGCTTAACAGTAATTATATAAAGGAAATTGAATGTTAAAAAAAATAGTCAGCATTGCTTTGCTTAGCGCACTGACAACCTTTGCCATGGCTGATGAAGCTAGTGTGAAAAAGGCTGTGGAGAGTGCATACCCAAAATTCAAAGTGGATAAAGTCACGAAAACGCCTTATGCAGGTTTGTATGAAGTGTTTATGGGTGGCCAGATTATCTATACCGATGAGAAGCTGACCTTTTTAATTGCAGAAGGCCGCCTGGTTGACCCGAAGACAAAGAAAGACATCACGGGTGAGCGTCTCGATGAGTTGACCAGAATTGACTTTAACAGTTTGCCGCTGGATCAGGCGATCAAAGTGGTGAAAGGGGATGGCAGCCGTAAGCTGGTTGTGTTTTCAGATGTTGACTGCCCATACTGCAAACGTCTGGAACGTAATGAGCTTTCCAATATTACAGACGTAACCGTTTATACATTCCTGTATCCGATTGAACAGTTGCATCCCGATGCCGCTAATAAATCCAAGCTGATCTGGTGTGCAAGCAACCGTGCCAAAGCCTGGGAAAACTGGATTTTGAAAGATCAGCTGCCAAGTGCGGCAGGTAATTGTGAAGTGCCATTGGAAAAAGTGGGGCAACTGGCAAGAAAAGCCGGGGTTAACAGTACGCCGACTTTGTTTTTTGCCGACGGTAAACGCATGCTGGGCGCGCAGCCTTATAAGGAAATCGAGCGTATGCTGAACGCCGCCGCTAAAAAGTAAAGTGCCGGAAAATAAAGTTCTGGCTGATGCGCTGTAGCCAGTGTGCTGTAAAACTGGCTGCAAATAAAAAAACGACCGTAAAAGGTCGTTTTTTATTTGGCTTGAGATGCGATTCTGTTAGCCGCCGCCGCTGACCACTTCCCCCAGCTTGAAGATCGGCAGGTACAGTGCAACGACCAGGCCGCCAATCAGCGTACCCAGTACCACCATGATGACAGGCTCCATCAGGCTCGACAGCGCATCCACGGCATCGTCAACTTCCGCTTCATAGAAGTCGGCAACTTTACCTAGCATGGAGTCCAGAGCACCGGATTCTTCGCCGATGGCAGTCATTTGCAGCACCATGTTCGGAAAAACGCTGCTGTTCTGCATGGCCACCGTGAGGCTGGTACCGGTGCTGATCTCGCTTTGTATCTTCTTTGTCGCATCGTGATAGACCATGTTGCCGGAAGCCCCGGCTACAGAATCCAGCGCTTCTACTAATGGAACGCCAGCGGAGAACATGGTTGCCAGCGTGCGTGAAAACCTTGCGATAGTGGCTTTCCGGATGAGTTCGCCAAATACGGGTATCTTGAGGATCAGCCTGTCCATGGTTGCCTGCATGGCAATGGAGCGTTTCCACGTGTAAAAGAAAAACCAGATACCGAATCCGATGGAGCCAAAGATTGCCCACCACCATTGCACAAAACCGTCAGATATTGCCATCACGACCAGCGTCGGGCCCGGCAGATCAGCACCAAAGCTGCTGAATAGTTCCTTAAATGCAGGTACTACAAAGATCATGATCACAGCTGTAATGATAAATGCAACGACTACGATTGAGATCGGGTAAAAAAGCGCCGATTTGATTTTTGATTTAATCGCGAGGATTTTTTCTTTGTAGGTGGCTAGCCTGTCCAGTAATGTATCCAGAATACCTGCCTGTTCGCCGGCACCGATCAGGTTGCAGAATAACTGGTCGAAATAGAGCGGATATTTGCGGAAGGCAGTACTCAGGCTGCTGCCGGTTTCAACATCAGCTTTGATGTCGAGCAGGAGTTTTGCCACGGCCGGGTTGCTGTGGCCTTTGCCTACAATATCAAAAGACTGCAGCAAAGGGACGCCGGATTTCATCATGGTTGCCAGCTGGCGTGTAAACAGCGTGATGTCTTTTTCGCTGACTTTGCCTTTGCCGCCAAAACTGCTTTGCTTTTTAATTTTTGTGACGGTGATGCCCTGGCGCCGCAAGGTGGAGTTCACCAGGGTCTCGCTGGCAGCTTTCATTTCACCTTTGGTGACTTTGCCTTTTTTGTCCTTACCTTCCCAGGCGTAGGTGATTTCTTTTGTAGCTTTAGGATTGGCTGCCATGATGATTTCCTATGCGGGTCATTTCGCGCTTTGAGTTATATTTATTTTTATTGAAAGTTGGAAAACTATTCATTGGTACAAGCTTCAACTTCCTCGATTGAGGTTAATCCTTGTATCACTTTTAATACGCCGGAACGGCGTAAATCGTTTACACCCTCTGATTTCGCCTGGTCTGCAATATCATGCGCCGTGCCGTTTTTCATGATGATGCGGCTGATGGCATCGGTCACGGGCATCACCTGGTAAATGCCGACCCGCCCCTTGTAGCCGGAGTTACACATGCTGCAGCCATCCGGGTTATGCCCATATAACTGCCATTCTTCATTAAAGTCTTCCTCAATGAATCCTACACTTAATAGTGCTTCTTTGGGGACGGATAATGGAATCTTGCAATGTTTGCACAGGCGTCTTGCCAGGCGCTGTGCCGTAATCAGTGAAACGGCAGAGGCGATGTTGAACGGGGCAACCCCCATGTTGAGCAGGCGGGTAAGCGTAGATGGCGCGTCATTGGTGTGCAGGGTGGAAAGCACCATATGGCCGGTGGATGCAGCTTTGATAGCCATATCTGCAGTTTCCAGATCGCGGATCTCACCGATCATGATAATGTCAGGATCCTGGCGCAGGAAAGATTTCAGCGCCGCGGCAAAGGTCAGCCCCTGCTTATCGTTCACGTTAACCTGATTAATGCCCGCCAGCGGGATTTCGCAAGGGTCTTCTGCCGTGGAAATGTTCACGCCGGGGTTATTCAGAATGTTAAGGCAGGTGTAAAGCGAAACCGTCTTGCCGGAGCCGGTCGGGCCCGTTACCAGCACCAGGCCGTATGGACGGCTGACAGCATGCAGCAGGCGCTCTTTCTGGATAGGTTCATAGCCCAGCGCTTCAATGCCGAGGGTGGCGCTGCTCGGATCGAGAATACGCATGACGATTTTCTCACCGTTAATGAGCGGCAAAGTGCTCACCCGGAAATCAATCGTGCGTGACTTGGATAAAACCAGCTTCATGCGGCCATCCTGGGGGATACGTTTCTCAGAGATGTCCATGCTTGAAATGACTTTAATGCGGGATGCCAGTTTTTCTTTAATGGCAAGGGGGGGCTGGGTTATTTCGCGCAGTATGCCGTCAACGCGGTAGCGCACGCGGTAGAACTTCTCATAGGGTTCAAAGTGTAAATCCGATGCCCCCATGTTAATGGCATCCAGCAGCATTTTATTGAGGAACTTTACGACCGGTGCATCATCAACTTCTGATTCAACCGGAGCTTCTTCAAGCGGCGCGTTGTCTTCACCGAAGCCAAAATCGCCATCATCGACATCGAGCGATTTCAGGGTTTTGTCGCTGGATTCCACAATCCTGTCAATCATGCGTCCAAGTTTGTCATCCTCAACAACGATCGGGGATACGTTCATTCCCATCTGGAATTGAACGCTGTCAAGGGCGTGTATGTTTGTCGGATCGGAAACGGCGACGAAAAGCAGGTTGTTGCGTGTATGCAAAGCCATCACGCGATTGCTTTGCATTAACTTGTTGTCAATTTTTTTCGGGGGTAAATAATCCAGGTTAAATGCATCCAGATTGAGATACGGAAACCCGAATGCTTTCGCGGCAGTTTCAGCGATGATAAGCGGGCTGAGTTTTTTGCTTTGAATCGCCTGTGAAATAAACGGGGTTTTAGTGCTGCGGGCTTGGTCTTCAATTGCCTTTGCTTCATCCTCGGAAAGCAGTTTTTCCTGAATCAAAGTGCGAGCAAGGCCACTTAATTTGGTTTGTGAAATTACAGATGCCATATTTAAAGTTAAGTGTAAATTAGCCGGGAGCTTTTTTAATTATTTTTTTATTGAATGAATAATGCACTCTACACTATTCTTTGTAAAGACTTTAAACATACTGATGCCTGATAAATTTGGTGTTTTCCCGATTGATGACCACAGTGCCGGCAAAGTGCTATGAAGATAATCGTTTAATTTAAATTTTGTTGGCTGAGTAAAAGGGCTTGACATCTCAGAAAAACCAACTTATAAATATGGTTAGGTGTTTGAATTCGAGTTTTTTGTAGCCTGCTTTAATTTTAGTTACTGCGACTTCTGTTCTTGAGGCAAACTTTTTGGGGCGCCCCCCTTTGTATTATGTAAGGATGTATGAGATGGCAACAGGTACCGTAAAATGGTTTAACGATTCTAAAGGTTTTGGTTTTATTACCCCAGATGATGGTGGTGACGATTTGTTCGCGCACTTCTCTGCAATCGTGGAATCCGGTTACAAAAGCCTTAAAGAAGGTCAACGCGTAAGCTTTGATTTGACTGAAGGGCCAAAGGGTAAACAAGCTTCAAATATTCAAAAGGCTTAAGCCTGAACATATTTGGGTTGATTGCCTTAGGGTGATTAACTTAAATTCAAACGGCACATAAAATTAATATTTTATGTGCCGTTTTTTTATTTCCGTTGTGTATGGCTATGCCCGAGCTTACATGTTGGCGATAATCTCATCGCCGAACTCTGAGGTGCCGACCTGAGTTGCACCTTCCATCTGCGAAGAAAAATCGCTGGTGACGCGTTTTGCCACGATTGCATTGGCAACGCCTTTCAACACCAGGTCAGCTGCTTCTGTCCAGCCTAAGTGGCGCAGCATCATTTCTGCGGAAAGAATCAGTGAGCTTGGGTTGGCAATATTTTTGCCGGCAATTTTCGGTGCCGTGCCGTGCGTGGCTTCGAACATGGCAACCGTGTCGCTCAGGTTTGCACCTGGCGCAATGCCGATGCCGCCAACCTGTGCCGCCAGCGCGTCACTCATGTAGTCACCGTTCAGGTTAAGCGTTGCAACTACGTCATAGTCTTGCGGGTGCAGCAGGATTTCCTGCAGGAAAGCATCCGCAATACAGTCTTTGATGACGATGCCATTCGGCAGTTTGCACCATGGGCCGCCGTCGATCTCGACTGCGCCGAACTCCTGTTTGGCGACTTCATAACCCCAATCCCTGAATCCGCCTTCAGTGAATTTCATGATGTTGCCTTTGTGGGCAATGGTGACTGATTTGCGGTTGTTATCAATGGCGTACTGGATTGCTTTGCGCACCAGGCGCTTGCTGCCGTCAATCGATACCGGTTTGATGCCGATTGCAGATGATTCCGGGAAGCGGATTTTTTTGCGCACGCCCATATCGCTTAAAAAGTTGATGACTTTTTCCACTTCATCGGTGCCGGCAGCCCATTCAATGCCGGCGTAGATGTCTTCCGTGTTTTCACGGAAAATCACCATGTCGGTTTTTTCAGGATGTTTCACCGGGCTGGGCACGCCTGTGAAGTATTGCACCGGGCGCAGGCAGACATAAAGGTCAAGTTCCTGGCGCAAGGTTACATTGAGCGAGCGAATGCCGCCGCCAACCGGCGTGGTCAGCGGGCCTTTGATTGACACCACATAATCGCGCACGGCCTGCATGGTTTCATTCGGCAGCCATGTATCTTTGCCGTCCTGGTCTTTACCGTATACTTTCACGGCTTTTTCGCCGGCGTACACTTCCATCCAGGAGATTTTACGTGTGCCGTTGTAGGCTTTATTTACGGCAGTATCTACGACCTTGATCATAGGTGGGGTAATATCGAACCCTATGCCATCGCCTTCAATAAATGGGATAATCGGATGGTTAGGCACATTAAGTGAATTATCTGCATTGACAGTAATTTTTTCACCGGTGGCTGGTTTTACAATTTTAGAAGTCATTCAATATTTCCTAAGATGATAATTTTATTCAATAAACCTTTTAACGTCGTGTGCCAGTTCAGTGCGCATGACCCTAAAAACGGAAAAGAAGGGCACGCCACGTTAAAAGACTTTATTCCGATTCCTGATGTCTATGCAGCCGGACGTTTAGATACGGATTCAGAAGGATTGCTTATTTTAACCGATGATGGTGCATTGCAGCATCGTTTAAGTCACCCTAAACATAAAGAATTTAAAACTTATTGGGTGCAGGTTGAAGGCGCGCCGACAGATGCTGATTTGCAGCCATTGCGAACCGGGGTTGATCTGGGGGATTTTTTTACCCAGCCTGCCGCTGTGAAAATCATTGCGGAGCCGCAGGATTTATGGCCGAGAAACCCGCCTATACGCGAACGCAAGGCGATACCGACTACGTGGCTGGAAATCCGGATATCCGAAGGCAAAAACCGTCAGGTACGTCGCATGACTGCAAAAGTCGGGTTTCCGACTTTGCGTCTGATTCGTTATGCGATAGGCAATCATACGATTGATAATATTGAACTTGGGAAATATAAGGTGTTGTAATAATGAAACCAGTAGTTATTTTTAGGCATGTTGCGGTAGAAGGCCCCGGTTATCTGGCAACTTTTTTAGACACCCACGGTATTCCATGGCAGCTAGTTAAAGTAGATGAGGGCGATGCTATCCCTGAGACTATCAGTGCGTTTAGCGGCATGGTGCTCATGGGCGGGCCGATGAGCGTGAACGATGATCTGCCGTGGATACCGCCGCTGCTGGATTTGATTCGTGAGGCCGTTGCAGCGGATATTCCGGTATTGGGGCATTGCCTGGGCGGGCAGTTGATGAGCAAAGCATTAGGTGCCGCGGTCACGCTTAACCCGGTCAAGGAAATTGGCTGGGGTGCGCTTGCGGTCAGCAGGAACGAGGCCGCGGCACATTGGTTTGGCGACATGGAAAGTTTTAACGGTTTTCACTGGCATGGCGAGACTTTCAGCCTGCCGCTTAATGCAGTGCATCTTTTATCCAGCCGCTATTGTGATAACCAGGCTTATGCAGTTGGCAAACACCTGGCGTTCCAGTGCCATATCGAAATGACGCCCGAAATGGTGGAAAGCTGGTGCGATGCAGGCGCCGATGAACTAAAACTCGCTGCTGCGAGTCCAGCGGTGCAGGCTCCCGCTGATATCATGCAGAACCTGCCTTTGCATTGTTTCTTCTTGAATAAGGTGGCAAATCAGGTGTATACGCAATGGATTAAGGGGCTGGCAAATTAATCCAGTCGCTTGCTATGTTAAAATTGCCTAAATTTCATTGAGATCGCATTATGTCCGGTAACACGCTTGGTAAACTTTTTACTTTTACTTCATTTGGTGAGTCGCACGGTGCCGCAATCGGCGGCGTAGTCGACGGATGCCCGCCAGGACTTTCGCTCACGGCAGAAGACCTGCAAGTCGACCTTGATCGCCGTAAACCCGGCACTTCCCGCCATGTTACCCAGCGCCAGGAGGCCGATGCTGTCGAGATTCTTTCCGGCGTGTTCGAGGGTAAGACGACAGGAGCGCCGATTGGCCTGCTGATCCGCAATACTGACCAGCGCTCACAGGATTACAGCAAGATCATGGATACCTTCCGTCCCGGGCATGCGGATTATACGTATACGCAGAAATACGGCGTAAGGGATTATCGCGGCGGCGGACGGTCAAGTGCGCGTGAAACCGCAGTACGGGTCGCTGCCGGGGCCATTGCAAAGAAATGGCTCAAAGAGCGTTTTGGGGTGACGGTTCGCGGCTACATGAGCCAGTTGGGTGAGATTGAAATCCCTTTCGGCAGCTGGGATGTGGTGAACAGCAACCCGTTTTTCTCTTCCAATACCGCGGTACTGCCGGAGCTGGAAGCCTATCTGGATAATATCCGTGCGGAACGTGACTCGGTCGGTGCGCGCATTACCGTGGTGGCAGAAGGCGTGCCCGTCGGTTGGGGCGAGCCGATCTTTGACCGGCTGGACGCGGAAATTGCCTATGCCATGATGAGCATCAATGCAGTCAAAGGTGTGGAAATCGGTGAAGGTTTTGCCGCCGTTGCGCAGCGTGGCAGCGTACACTCGGACGAAATGACGCCGCAGGGCTTTGTTTCCAACCATGCCGGCGGTATTCTTGGCGGCATTTCTACGGGTCAGGAAATCCGCGTCAATGTTGCGTTAAAGCCGACTTCAAGTATTCCGCAGGAGCGCCGTTCTATCGACAAGCACGGTGATGCGGTCATGATGCAGACAACCGGCCGCCACGATCCATGCGTGGGCGTGCGGGCAACGCCCATTGTGGAGGCGATGCTGGCGATGGTGCTCATGGATCATGCCTTACGCCACCGTGCACAGAATGCCGATGTGGATTGCAGCACCCCTAAGATATTTTAATGGCTATTAAGCCAGACAGTATTATTTGACAAAGCGCTTCCGGTATTAAAAAGCCGGTGATAACCTGAGGTGGTTTTTTAATTGGCTGCGCAATCAATGAGGCCGGCTCAAGCCGGCTTTTTTATTGAAGCTACGCGTCACAAAAACAGATTGATATGCACACACAACTCCATCATCGGCTGTCCCGGTTCTATTTCATCTACTATTTCTTCGTGGGTGCTTTCGTACCGTATTGGGGGCTGTATCTGCAATCGGAACAGTTCTCGGCTGCGGACATCGGTATCCTGATGTCTTTATTCCAGATCAGCCGTATTTTCGCCCCCAATTTCTGGGGCTGGCTGGCAGATCACACCGGTAAACGTGCACAATGGATCAGGCTGACTGCACTATTGGGCTTGTGCGGTTTTATTGCGGTGTTCTGGGCGCACGGTTTTTTCTGGATGTTTTTCGTGATGGCGGCGCTGAGCCTGTTTACCAGTTCCACCCTGCCATTGGCTGAGTCGCTGACGCTGGCGCACCTTGCTACGACTAACGGCTACTATAGCCGCATCCGCATGTGGGGTTCGCTGGGTTTTATCGTGGCTGCCGTGGTGCTGGGCTACCTGATCGATATAAGCGGAATTGCCAGCCTGCTATGGTTCCTGCTGATCGTGCAGGTCAGCCTTTTTGCGCTGTCTTTTACGTTACCTGAGCCTAAAGTGGCACCGCATGAACATGACCATTTCTCGATCTGGCAGGTCATCAGGCAGCCGAATGTCATCGCTTTGCTGGTTGGGTGTTCGCTGATGGTGACGGCACATGGCGTGCTGTATAACTTTTACTCAATCTATTTAAGCGAGCATGGATATAGCAAAGGTGTGATCGGGCTGTTGTGGTCGGTCGGTGTGGTCTGTGAAATCGCTATTTTCATGCTGATGCCAAAAATCATGGCGCGCTTCAGTCTGAAAGCTATCCTGCTCACCAGCCTGATGCTGGCCGTGATCCGGTTTGCTGTAATTGGGGTTGCAGTGGATAGCCTGTGGGTCATCATTCTGGCGCAGACATTGCATGCGGCAACGTTCGGCAGCTTTCATGCGGCTTCTGTTGAAGTGATCACCCAGTTTTTCAAAGGCCGGCACCAAGCAAAAGGCCAGGCAATCTATAATAGCGTGGCTTATGGCGTAGGTGGTGCCATCGGCGGCATTGCCGGCGGTTACTCGCTGCAATACTTCGGCGGACAGCAGACCTTTGTTTTCGCGGCGGCTTTTCCTTTGCTTGGGCTGGCCGTGATCGGCTTTGGCCTGAAACTCAGCAAAAAGAACCAGATTTCCGGAGGCATGTTTGGATGAATCGGTATAGTGTTTTAATCATGGCGGCCTTGCTCTTAAGCGGCAATGTTTCTGCGGAGACACAAGTGAATATTGTGGGCTTGTTCAGCAATATGGCGGTGGTGATGGTGAACGGCGGCAAGCCAAAAACACTGAGTGCAGGTCAATCTATTGATGGTGTTAAATTACTGGCAGCAGATAGCCAGTCTGCAACCTTGCTGATCGAAGGGAAAACTAAAAGGCTGGGGATGGGGCAGGCATTGTCCATGGGGGATAGCTCCGCTTCCGGCAGCCCCAGCGTGACGCTGTATGCAGATGCGCAGGGGCATTTCTTGTCTGAATGCAAGATTAACGGAGCGCCATTAAGGTTTTTGCTTGATACCGGCGCTACGACCGTTGCCCTCAATAGCGGGGATGCTAAATTTGCAAAAATTGATTATAAGCGCGGCGAGCCCGTACAGGTTTCCACTGCGAACGGGGTAGTAACTGCGTACCGTGTCACGATTTCCAATCTTCAGATTGGCGGCATTACGCTTAACCAGGTGCAGGGCAGCGTGCTGGAGGGCGGATCACCTTCCGTGGTGCTGCTGGGGATGAGTGCGCTTAACCGGCTGGATATGAAGCGCCAGGACATCATGATGACGCTGACCAAGAAGTATTGACTGGCAACTGTAAATAAAAAGCCACTGTTCCCAGTGGCTTTTTGTATTTACTGCCTTAGCAGCAGCTTAGTGTTTGCGTTTGTCTTTTTCAATCAGCGCATAGGCCGAGTGATTGTGAATAGACTCGAAATTCTCGGATTCGACAATGTAGGCGTCGATACGTTTTTCTGCATTGAGCTGGGCGGCAACGTCACGCACCATATCTTCTACAAATTTAGGATTATCGTAAGCGCGCTCAGTCACGAATTTTTCATCAGGGCGTTTCAGCAAGCCATACAGCTCACAGGATGCCTGCTTCTCTACCAGGTCGATAATGTCCTCGATCCAGATAAAGTCATTGATGAGAGCGGTCACGGTGACATGTGAACGCTGGTTGTGCGCACCGTAACTGGAGATCTTTTTGCTGCATGGGCACAGGCTGGTGACCGGCACCAGTACTTTTACCGTAATGTCGTATTTGCCCTGGTGTATTTCGCCTATGAACGTGACTTCATAATCAAGCAGGCTTTTCACTCCGGAGATAGGCGCTGCTTTGTTGACGAAATATGGGAAAGTCATTTCAACATGGCCTGATTCAGCTTCCAGGCGCGTTACCATCTCACGCAGGATCGCCTGGAACGATTCGACGGAAATCGCATGCTCGTTCATGTTGAGGATCTCAACAAAACGCGACATGTGTGTGCCTTTGAAGTGCTGTGGCAGGTGTACGTACATATTGAACACTGCGACTGTGTGCTGTTCGCCGCCGGATTTATCTTTAACGACAACCGGATGGCGTATGGCTTTGATACCAACCTTGTCAATGGCTAGGTGGCGCGTATCAGCGGTGTTCTGTACGTCTTCAATAGGGCTTTGCGGTTTTGTTTGGCTCATTGTTTTGACTTGATCACTTTTTAGATAATAGTTGAGTATAACACTAGGTTATTAACTTCGCAATTGCGTCAGCAATACCTTGACTGTCTAGACCGCATTCGCTCAGCATAGTTTCATGCACGCCATGCTCAATGAACTGGTCAGGCAGGCCGAGGCAGAGTGTCCTGACTGGCTGGGATATATCTTTCTGCATGGTTTGCAAGGCTTCCATCACAGCAGAACCAGCCCCCCCCATGATGCAGTTTTCTTCCACGGTCACAATGTAAGCATGTGTGTTAGCCAGTTGTTTGATCAGTTCTGTGTCGATAGGTTTTACAAAACGCATATCGGCAACGGTCGCCCCTGTGGTTTCTGCCGCTTGCAACGCCGGTGCGAGCATGGAGCCAAATGCCAGGATGGCGACTTTTTCACCGTTCCTTGCGACCCGGCCTTTGCCGATTTCAATCGGGGTCAACGCTCTTTCGATAGGTGCACCGGTGCCGCTGCCCCGTGGATAACGCACTGCCGAAACCCCCTGGTATTGAAAACCTGTGGTCAGCATTTTCCTGCATTCGTCCTCGTTGCTTGGTGTCATGATGACGATATTCGGAATGCAGCGCAGATAGGCAAGGTCAAAGCTGCCTGCATGTGTGGGGCCGTCGGCGCCGACCAGGCCGGCCCGGTCTATTGCGAGCAGCACCGGCAGGTTTTGCAGGGCGATGTCGTGTATCAGCTGGTCATAAGCGCGCTGCAGGAATGTACTGTAAATCGCGACCACAGGCTTTAATCCGTCACATGCCATGCCAGCGGCAAAGGTGAGTGCATGCTGTTCAGCAATGCCCACATCAAAGTAGCGGTCAGGGTAAGCACCGGCAAAGGCATTCAGTCCTGAGCCATCGCACATGGCCGGCGTGATGCCAACCAGGCGCTGGTCTGCCGCTGCCATATCTACAAGCCACTCACCGAACACCTCGGTATAGGTTTTGACCGTACTTGCATTGATTGCATTGCCGTTGGCCGGGTCAAACTTGCCTACCCCGTGGAATTTATTCGGGTTGTCTTCCGCGGGTTCGAATCCCTTGCCTTTCTGCGTGACAATATGCAGGAACTGCGGTCCGTTAAGCTCTTTGATATTGTGCAGGGTATCAATCAGTGCATTGAGGTCATGGCCGTCAATGGGGCCGATATAGTTAAAGCCGAACTCTTCAAATAATGTGCCCGGCATGACCATGCCCTTAACGTGCTCTTCAGCACGTTTGGCAAACTCCATCATCGGCGGTACTGCCGATAAAACCTTCTTGCCGGATTTTCTTACTGTGCCATAAAAGCGGCTGGATAACAGTTTGGCAAGGTATTTGTTAAGCGCGCCTACATTGTTGGAAATACTCATGTCGTTATCATTGAGTATCACGAGCAGGTTGGCATCCATGCTCCCTGCATTGTTAAGCGCTTCAAATGCCATGCCGGCAGTCATTGCACCGTCGCCGATAATGGCGACAGAGCGCCGCCCGCTACCCGTTTTCTGGGCGGTTACCGCCATGCCTAAAGCGGCTGAGATCGAGGTGCTTGAGTGCCCGGTACCGAAAGTGTCATACACGCTTTCATCACGGCGCGGAAAGCCGGCAATCCCTTGCGGTTTGCGTAAGCTTTGCATTTTGTCACGGCGCCCCGTGAGAATTTTGTGCGGGTAAGTCTGATGCCCGACATCCCAGACCAGTTTGTCATCCGGCGTGTTAAACACGTAATGCAATGCGATAGTCAGTTCTACCACGCCCAGGTTTGAGGCGAGGTGCCCGCCGGTTCTTGCAACACTTTCAATCAGGAATAAACGTAATTCCTGGGCGAGCTGCGCAAGCTGCCTGCGATCCAGCTGGCGAAGTTGCTGAGGGTAGTCTATGGTGTCGAGTAGCGAAGTCACAAGTGGGGTGGTGGTTAAATGTTATTAAAAACTGCGTTGTGTAATGAAGCCTGCCAGCTCGCGCAAGCGTAAAGCCCTGTCGCCAAAGGGAGCCAGCGCTGAAATTGCCGTCGTGTGCAGCTGTCTGGCGAGGTCTTTGGCAACCTCCAGGCCTAAGATTGTGACATAGGTGGGCTTGTTGCTGTCGGCATCTTTGCCTGCGGTTTTACCCAGCGTAGCGGTATCAGCCTCGGCATCCAGAATATCGTCTATGACCTGGAATGCAAGGCCGATGTTTTCGGCATAGGCATGAACGGCTGATACCTGCTCAAGCGTGCCATTTGCTGCGCCCAGCAGTGCCGCTGCCTGAATGACTGCCCCTGTTTTCAGCTGGTGCATGTCTTCAAGCTCCTGCTGTGCAAGCGCTTTGCCTACGGAGTCCAGGTCAATCGCCTGGCCGCCAGCCATGCCGGTGGAGCCGGCAGCTTTTGCCAGAATGTTCAGCATGCTGATCTGCTGATTGGCATTTGCACAAAGCTGGGGTGTCGATAGCACATCGAACGCCAGGCTTTGCAGGGCATCCCCCACCAGCAAGGCGGTAGCATCGTCATATTGCTTATGGCAGCTTGGTTTCCCGCGGCGTAAGTCGTCGTCGTCCATGCATGGCATGTCGTCATGGACCAGCGAGTAGGCGTGAATGAGTTCAACCGCAGCGGCAGCGGCATCAGCCACCTCGATTTCCGTGTTGCAGAGTTCCGCAGCTGCATAGCAAAGCAGCGCGCGCACGCGTTTTCCGCCGCCAAGGGCGCTATAGCGCATCGCGCTGTGCAATTTGCGGGGCTCACGGCTATCTGGCGGCAGTGCCTCATCAAGCACTTCTTCTATGCGGGCCTGTTTTGCTTTCGCCCAGGCTGGAAAATCCGGTGCAGTGTTATCAGTCATGCTTGCTTATTCGTTTTCAGGGTTGAGCGGGATCAGTTGCTGGCGGTCATTGAGTATCCTGACTTGTTGTTCAACGTCGGCCAGGGATTTCTGGCAGAATTCAAGCAGTGCGTTGCCGCGTTTGTATGCCGTGAGTGAGTCCTCCAGGGACATTTGCCCGGATTCCATCTGGGCAACGATCCGTTCCAGCTCACTGAAAGCCTGCTCGTAACTGACGGTAGGTGCGAGTTCCCCCGGTGAAGCAGGGCTGGCTGGTTGTTCATTTTTAGAAGCGGGCATAACGCTGGATGTTTTATGGTTGGTCAAGTCGTTATTCTATCAAATCTTGGGACAAACCTTGAGGCAATTATGATGATAAAACTTGCTTTAAAAATGCCTGAATGTCTGCGATCTCTGCGGCGCATACGGAGTGGGCCATACGGTACTCATGCCAATTGACGAAATATTGACGACTCTGTAGCAAATCGCGCGAGAGTTTACTCATGTCCAGGCTGATGACATCATCAAAAATGCCGTGAGCCATGAATATCGGCGTGTTCTGGTTGGCCACACTGACTTCTGCTGCCAGTTTTGAATGCAGCGGCAGATAGGTGGATAGTGCCAATATGGCGGCCAGTTTATGCGGGTACCTGAGCACCGTATGCAGTGCGATGGCGCCTCCCTGTGAAAATCCGGCGACAATGATGCGTTCATGCGGAATGCCGCGGCTGACTTCAGTTTGAATCAATGTGTCGATATAACGCTGGCTGGCCTTGATTCCCGCCTCATCTTCCTCGTGCACCGGTATCACGCCGTAAATGTCATACCACGCCGGCATGACATAGCCGTTGTTGCGCGTCACTGCCATTTCAGGCGCATGCGGCAGGATGAATCGCACATTGGGCAAGGCGTCAGGCTGCAAGAGCTGTCTGGCGACGGGTTCAAAGTCATAGCCGTCGGCACCCAGGCCATGAAGCCAGATCACACTGGCATCAATTTTGCTGTGGATTGTATGGGGTTCGTTAATTCCAGCGGGGCGGTGTAGTTCATTTTCTGTAATGGCTGAGTTGGTTAAGCGGTACCTTGGCGGCAATCAATACGATACACGAATTATAACGGTGGGGATGCAATAAGAAACAACATTAATGCATGACGTAAATGGTCAGTTCCGGACCGGGAACTGACAACTTGTGAAACATGCAGTCAGAAAAACATGCAATCAGTAAATATGTAAGTCAGATTCCGGATAATCAACATTGCGTTTGCTGTGAAAATGATAGGGTTAACTTAAATTTTATGAATCTTATTGATAAAACCTTGCTGGATTTTCTTGAGCCGCTGGCAAAATTGTCATCTGACCGTAAGCAGGAGCTTGCGGATGTCTGTTTTATAGAAACCGTTGCTAAAGGCATTAATCCCCTGCGCATGAATGTAACGCAGGCATCACAGCTGATTTACCTCACCAAAGGCGATCTTGGGCTGTGCTTTCAGGATGACAGGAAGCTGATATTGCGCGGCGGCTCTCCGGCAGCCAAGCATTCCGATCAATAACGGGCATCAGATCAAGCATGTGGTTGCATTGACGGAAGTCGAGATTCTACGCGCAGACACCGATCTGCTGGACATCATGCTGATGTGGGATCAGCTGTCAGGCATGAGGCCTGTTGCCGCGCGACCGGCCGCATCCGGTTTGTTCACCTAGCGTATCAGGGTCTGCGGTTTATTTAAACTCAAGCCAGATCCGGGGCCCAGCGCCGTGTAGCCCATGGAGAATCTTTGTCGGCGCCAGCCGCATTTTGCAGTATTTCAGGCAAGGTCGACCAGACTAAGGTAATCAGTACGATGCCGGCAAAGAATGGATGCAACAAGCATTTTCTTTTAACCGTGACGGTTTCAGCTGCATTGCCTTCGGCATAAAAAGCGATCATTAATCCGATGAATGTAAACATCATTACCTGGCTGATCGGCATGACAATCACGCGTCCACCAGCGAATAAGCCGCATTCGTGACGGCAGTGAACAAGAGCGCAATGGTTAAATGGCGATCTTGATTATTCTGGGATTGCAGTCTGCTGATATTGAATCTTTTCAGCCAGCAGTACAGGCCGTAAGCTGTGATGGTGAGCAGTAATAAAGCCGCCGGCAGCCCGAATTCGGCGCCAGTTGCAGCACGCTGTTATGCGGGTGTGCGCTGATGGGCTATGCCATGCAAATTGCATAGGGCCAATGCCCAGGAGCGGATGCTCCTGGATCAAGCGCAGTGCCTGGCCCCATAGCGCAATGCGGTCGCTGGTGGTATCCCTTACAACCGTTCCCGTGACGACAGCGAATCCTCTTAGGAATGGAATCAGTTCGAATAATATCTGGTAGCTTAAGAATCGCGCCGTGATGTGCATCAGTTGCAAACGGATAAACGGCCAGGCCAGCTTCCTGTAAATGCATGCGGTAATCAATATGCCGACGATCCAGGCCAGCAGCACACCGCGTGAAGCCGAGTGAACAGCAATACCCACCACGCAACCATGCCAAATGCAGGCAGTAGCGTGCGCGCTTGCTGTTCAAGTCGATGGTAAGCAAAGCAGCGCCAGCAGCCCTAAAGTCCATAGCTGATACTGGTTAAAGAATCGGATGTTGTTAAAGCCTGTAATGGGGGCAGGCCAGACTACCGGGTTTTGAAAGTGATCGCGGTGAAGTAACCCACATAAAATGCAATCATGGATAAGCAGGATGCCGCCCCAGAGGATATACGTAAGACGCTTGATAAGCTGCGCACTATTCTCATGGTATAAACGTGCGACAAATGCAGCCAGGCAGGCCAGGCGGCAAACAGGCTGGTTTCAATCAAGCGTGCCGTGGTGAGGCTGCTGCATAGGATGAAATAACCGCCAATGCTGCCAGTATATAAAATGCATAACGCGTAATTTTACCAATGGGGCGCTATCCGCGGTTGTTCTCAGGCAATGCTTTCCATCAGCACCAGGCTGACCAGCAATAACTCGATCAGGCGCTGGCTGTCATGCAGGCTCATGGCAGTCAGCGCCTGCGGGATGACCTTCAGGCTGGGGGAGATGCCTATCAGCGCAATGAAGAATGAGAGAACCAGAAACTTTAATGTGTTGGATATCGTGAAACGGTGCATGGTTTACTCATAAAGGTTTGAAAGCGGATAGTACTTGGCAAGGATACGGCGGGAATGCCCGTTACAAAATCCATGTGCTGGAAATGCGCTATATAGGGCCTGTCATGTCGGTATCGATTAATCAGGCTTGATTCCGGTTGATAACGCAGGGTCTACCTCGGTCAGCACTTCAAGTAGCTTTGCGCGGTATGGTGCAGGCATGGATTCTGCGATAGTTTTCAAGTTGGCCGGGTATACCATCAAAGTGCGTTTCAGCAGGTTTCTTGCGTTAAGGTCTTCACCTTTCAGTTTCAGTAATGCCACCTGCTGGTAGCAGATTTTGCTGAAAGGCCTGAAGTCGATCGCAGACTGGTTGAGCGCAATCTGCTGTTGATGTCGCCGTGTTCCATATCCGCGGAAACTGCGTACATCAGCTCTGCGTATGGAGAAAGCAATGTGTAGCGATATATCCAGTCCAGGTCGCTTTTTTGCTTGGCGGTGTCAGTGTTTAGCGGTTGGTATAAGACGTGCTGCAGCTTGCTGTGCGCAGCCAGCATGGTGCCGAGGTTGAGCGTTCCGAGCGCCAGCACTATCGCCAGGCCGCCGCGTGTGAGTTTGGCCATGGTTTGGGCAGGTATTGCAGGGATGTTG